>NZ_JBSFEV010000009.1:0-321526 GCF_053594615.1 Streptomyces sp. NPDC001858 | reverse complement strand
CCGTGAATGTTTTCCCGTAATCGGGACGACACCACGAGAGCGGAACAGCCAGGCGGAATAAGCCCGGCCGTTCACAGCGTCCTCGCTGTGTTTTATTTCAAAGGAACCTCATCCTCGGCTATCACTGCCGGGGACGGGGTATCAACATATCTGGCGTTGATTTTTGGCACGCTGTTGAGTTCTCAAGGAACGGACGCTTCCTTTGTACTCACCCGAGCTTCGCTCAGGCTTTCCTCCGGGCAGTTTCCCTTCGGTCTTGCGTTTCCGACTCTATCAGATCCTTTTCCGATCAGATTTCCTCGGTGCTTTCCAGGTCCCCGCTTTTGTTTCGCGGTTTCCCTTTCCGGCGGTTCCGACTCTATCAGATCCTTTCGGCGCTGATTCCCAGTCAGAGGGGGTTGTCTTCGCGACCCTTGGGCCGTTCCGACAAGTGAGACTTTAGCGGATTCCCGGCCCCCGAAGCCAATCGGGGTCCTGCGTCCTTTCGAACGCGGATTCCTCATTTCGCGAATACGCACGCCAATGACGCGACGGCAGACGGAAACGACTGCACATCGAGGAGTGGCAGGTACTTGCGGAATGGCTGTCCGGGGACCGACCGGAGTCGGCGCTCACGTCGGACAACTCGGAGAACACTACGTATGCGCCCGGGGTGTGTCAACTCAAGTGCCGAGGGCACCCCTGAGGCGTACTCTGACCGCCATGACTACGCGTACGTGCACCCAACTCTGGTGGGCCGCCTGACGGCGGCCGTGTACTCACGTATGCACTCAACGGCCGCCGCTTCGGCGGCCGTTCTTGTTTCTCCCTCCAGGGGTTCAGGGGTCGGCCGGCCAGGGCGGCGGCCTCGACCAGGAGGTGGAGAGATGAAGCGAGTCTTCAGCGGGATCAAGCCGACCGGGCACCTGACGCTGGGGAACTACCTGGGGGCCATGCGGCAGTGGGCCGCGGTCGACCAGCATCAGGCGGACTCGGTGTTCTGCGTCGTCGATCTGCACGCGCTGACCGTGGACCACGATCCCGCGCGGGTGCGGCGGCTGAGTCGGCAGTCGGCGACGCTGCTGCTGGCGGCGGGGCTGGATCCAGGGCTGTGCACCGTGTTCGTGCAGAGCCATGTGGACGAGCACGCGCGGTTGTCGTATCTGCTGGAGTGCGTGGCCACGGACGGCGAGATGCGGCGGATGATCCAGTACAAGGAGAAGGCCGCGCGGGAACGGGAGCGCGGGGGCAGTGTGCGGCTGTCCCTGCTGACCTATCCGGTGTTGATGGCGGCGGACATCCTGGCCTACGGGACCGACGAGGTGCCGGTGGGGGACGACCAGACGCAGCATGTGGAGCTGGCGCGGGATCTCGCGGTGCGGTTCAACCAGCGGTACGGGCATACGTTCGTGGTGCCCAGGGCGATGCGTCCGGCGGTGGCGGCTCGGGTGATGAACCTCCAGGATCCCGGGTCGAAGATGGGCAAGAGCGACGACTTCGGGCCGGGGATCGTCTATCTGCTGGACGAGCCGGACGTGGTGCGCAAGAAGGTCATGCGGGCCGTCACCGACAGCGGGCTGGATGTGGTGTACGACCGGGAGGGGCGACCCGGGGTCGCGAATCTGCTGGAGATCCTCGCGGCGTGCACGAGTGGGAACCCGGAGATCCTGGGCGGCGTTTACACGTCGTACGGCTCTTTGAAGAAGGACACCGCCGACGCGGTGGTGGAGGTCCTGAGGCCTCTTCAGGCCCGGCACAAGGAGTTGTGCGCTGATCCTGGCCATGTGGAGGGGGTGCTGCGGGATGGAGCGGAGAAGGCTCGGGAGATGGCCCGGCCGGTCGTGGACAGCGCCTATCGCGCGATCGGGTTGCTGCCGCCCCTGACCGAGTCGGTGTCGGACGGGGTGCTGAACGCCGCTCGGTAGGCGCGGGGGCTGGTGGCGAGGCGCGATGCGAAGTGCTGGCGCATGGTGACCTCGCTGCCGAAGCCGGCGCGTCGGGCGACCTCCGGCATGGGGAGGTCGGTGCGTTCGAGGAGTTTCTGGGCCGCGGCGATGCGTTGGTCCAGGAGCCAGCGCAGCGGGGTGACGCCGGTCGCCGCCGTGAAGTGGCGGGCGAAGCTGCGCGCGGACATGCCCGCGTGGGCCGCCAGGTCGGCGACGGTGAGCGGCTCGTGCAGATGGCGCAGGGCGTGTTCGCGTACCGCGGCGAGGGTGTCGGCGTCTCGGTCCGCGCGCGGGGTGGGGTGTTCGATGAACTGGGCCTGGGTTCCGGTGCGGAATGGGGCGGTGACCATGGAGCGGGCGATGGTGGCTGCCGCTTCCGCGCCGTGGGAGGCGCGGACCAGGTGGAGGCAGAGGTCGATGCCGGCTGCCGTGCCGGCGGCGGTCCAGATGTTGTCGTCCTCGATGAACAGGGCGTCGGGGACGACGGTGATCTGGGGGTGGTGGGTGCGCAGGAGGTCGATCAGGTTCCAGTGGGTGATCGCTCGGCGGCCGTCGAGGAGGCCGGCCTGGGCGAGGGTGAAGGCGCCGCCGCAGAGGGCGGCGAGGGTGGTGCCGCGGGCGTGGGCGCGGCGGAGTGCGTCCAGGACGGGGGCGGGTGCGGGGGTGAGGTGGTCGTCGAGGCCGGGGACCAGGATGAGGTCTGCTCGGGAGAGCCAGCTGAGGGTGCGGTCGGGGAGGAGGGTCAGACCGCCGCGCATGGGGATGGGGGTGGTGGTGTCGGTGGCGACCCGGCGCAGGTCGAAGGCGGGGGCGCCGCGGTCGGTGTGGTCGCTGCCCCAGACCTCGGTGATGACGGAGACGTCGAAGGCGCGGATGCCGGGGAAGGCGACGAGGGCGACCCGGTACGCAGGCGTCATGGCTGGCAGTAAACCATCGATCGATGGCTTTGTGTCCTCTGGGGAGTGTCCGGGGCCGGCGGCAGGATCGTGGGCATGGACATCGCAGAGATCGCAGCGGACGCAGCCCTGATCGTCGTCGACGTGCAGAAGGGGTTCGAGGAGCTCGACTACTGGGGGGCTCGGAACAATCCCGGGGCCGACGACAACATCGCCGCGCTCATCGACGTGTGGCAGGGGACGGGGCGGCCGGTCGTGTTCGTGCGGCATGACTCGTCCGAGCCGGATTCGCCGTTGCGGGCGGGGGGCGCGGGGAACGACTTCAAGGAGTACGTGGAGGAGAGGAGGGGGAAGGGCGCCGGGGCCGAGCTGTTCGTCACGAAGACGGTGAACTCGGCGTTCCTGGGGACGCCTGATCTGGGGGCCTGGCTGGGTGCGGCGGGGATCTCGCAGCTCGTGGTGGTCGGGATCCAGACCAACATGTGTGTGGAGACGACGGCGCGGATGGGCGGGAACCTGGGGTACGACGTGCTGGTCGCCTACGACGCGACGCACACCTTCGACCTGGAGGGGCCGTTCGGGTGGCGGCGGACGGCGGACGAGCTCGGGCAGGCGTCCGCGGTGTCCCTGCACGGGGGTGGGTTCGCTCGGGTGGTGACGACGGAGGACGTCGTCGCCGGGGCGGCCGGGGGCTGAGCGCCCCGGCCTGTCGTGCGGCGGGGTCAGTCCTTCTTGCCCGAGGCCAGCTCGCGGCTGCGGTCGCGGGCGGCCTCCAGGGCGGCGATGAGGGCGGCCCGTACGCCGTGGTTCTCGAGTTCGCGGATGGCGCTGATGGTGGTGCCGGCCGGGGAGGTGACGTTCTCGCGGAGCTTGACCGGGTGTTCGCCGCTGTCGCGGAGCATCGTCGCGGCGCCGATCGCGGACTGGACGATCAGGTCGTGGGCCTTGTCGCGGGGCAGGCCGAGGAGGATGCCGGCGTCGGTCATGGCTTCGACCAGGTAGAAGAAGTACGCCGGGCCGGAGCCGGACAGGGCCGTGCAGGCGTCCTGCTGGGACTCGGGGACGCGGAGCGTCTTGCCCACGGCGCCGAAGATCTCCTCGGTGTGGGCGAGGTGCTGGGCGGTGGCGTGGGTGCCGGCGGAGATGACGGACATGGCCTCGTCGACGAGGGCGGGGGTGTTCGTCATGACGCGGACGACCGGGGTGCCGGCGGCGAGGCGTTCCTCGATGGAGGCGGTGGTGATGCCGGCGGCTCCGCTGACGATCAGGCGGTCGGCGGGGACGTGCGGGGCGAGCTCGTCGAGGAGGGCGCCCATGTCCTGCGGCTTGACCGTGAGGATCAGGGTGTCGGCGGTCTTGGCGGCCTCGGGGTTGGTGACCGGGGTGACTCCGTAGCGGGTGCGGAGTTCCTCGGCTCGCTCCGGGCGGCGGGCGGTGACGAGGAGGTCTGCGGGGGCCCAGCCGCCTCGGATCATGCCGCTGAGGAGGGCTTCGCCGATCTTGCCGGTGCCGAGGACTGCGACTTTCTGGGTCATGGTGCGGGGCCCTCCGGGGGTTGCGTCGTCCGGGGTTCATCGTCGCACCGGGGGTGCCTGTGCGGCTTGGGTGTCCGGTGGGCGGACGTCGTTTCTCGCCCCCGTCGCCCCTTCCCGTTCCCGTCCCTGGGGGCTGTGCCCCCAGACCCCCCTTTCGGCCCCGAAAGGGCCTCGTCCTCAAACGCCGGACGGGCTGGAAGGGTCACGTTGTGCGGCGGCGGAGGGTTGCTGCTCCCAGGCAGAGGACCAGGACTGCGCAGCCGCCGACGATGAGGACGTCCTGGACGAAGGTGGCTGTCATGTCCGTGTGGGTGAGGACCTCGTTCATGCCGTCGACGGCGTAGGACATGGGGAGGACGTCGGAGAGGGCCTCCAGGGCGGGGTGCATGGTGTCTCGGGGGGCGAAGAGGCCGCAGAGGAGGAGCTGGGGGAAGATCACCGCCGGCATGAACTGGACGGCCTGGTACTCCGAGGCCGCGAACGCCGAGACGAAGAGGCCGAGCGCGGTGCCGAGAAGGGCGTCGAGGAGGGCGACCAGGAGGAGGAGCCAGGGGCTGCCCGTGACGTCCAGGTCCAGGAACCAGACCGCGAGGGCGGTGGCGAGGACCGACTGGATGATCGCGAGGAAGCCGAAGGCGAGGGCGTAGCCGGCGATCAGGTCGCCTTTGCCGAGGGGCATGGCGAGGAGGCGTTCGAGGGTGCCCGAGGTGCGTTCGCGCAGGGTGGCGATGGACGTGACCAGGAACATCGTGATCAGCGGGAAGATGCCCAGGAGGGACGCGCCGATGTCGTCGAAGATGCGGGGGTTGCCGTCGTAGACGTAGCGGAGCAGGAAGAGCATCACGCAGGGGATGAAGACGAGCAGCGCGATCGTGCGGGGGTCGTGGCCGAGTTGGCGTAGGACGCGGGCCGCGGTGGCGGCGGTGCGGGAGAGGTTCAGCGCCCTGGCGGGAGCGGGGGCGGCGGGGGTGGTCGTGGTCATCGGGTTGTCTCCTTTTCGCGCGCCGCCTGCGTCGCGGCGTCCACCAGGTGCAGGAAGGCCGACTCGACCGTGTCCGCGGCGGTGCGGATGCGCAGGTCGTCGGGGGTGGCGTCGGCGAGGATCTCGCCCTCGCGCATGAGGAGGAGGCGGTGGCAGCGCTCGGCCTCGTCCATGACGTGGGAGGAGACGAGCAGGGTCGCGCCTCGGGTCGCGGCGATGTCGTGGAAGAGGTTCCAGAGGTCGCGGCGGAGCACCGGGTCCAGGCCGACGGTCGGTTCGTCGAGGACCAGGAGTTCCGGGGTGCCCAGGAGGGCCACGGCGAGGGAGACCCGGTTGCGCTGACCGCCGGAGAGGTTGCCGGCGAGGGCGTCGGCGTGGGTGGTCAGGTCGACGTCGGCGATGGCTCGCGTGACGTTCTCGTCGCGGCGGTCGGCTGCCGCGCGGCCCGGGTCGAGGATCGCGGCGAAGTAGTCGAGGTTCTGGCGGATCGTCAGGTCGTCGTAGACGGACGGGGCCTGGGTCACGTAGCCGATGCGGGTGCGCAGGCCGGGGTGGCCGGCGGGGCGGCCGAGGACGTCGAGGGTGCCGGTGACCTTGGCCTGGGTGCCGACGATCGCGCGCATGAGGGTCGACTTGCCGCAGCCGGAGGGGCCGAGCAGGCCGGTGATCTGGCCGCGGGGGACGGTGAAGTCGAGGGCGCGCAGGACGGTGCGGGGGCCTCGAACGACGGTCAGTGCTTGGGCTCGTACGGCGGGGGCGACCTGTCCGTCGGCCTCGCCGGGTGGGTGTGCGGGTGAGCCGGAGCTGGAATTCATCATGTGATGAATAATGCTCGGGGTGCGCTGAGGCGTCAAGTGGCACAGGCCGTGGCGCAGGCAGTGGCGCACGCGGTGGCGCAGGCGCGTGACGGTGGGATTGGACGCGGAGGATCCGGTTCATCCGCTTCTGTGTTCACATCACCGGCACAGGAACCGGGCGTCGAGCCGGTCGTTTCAACTGACAATGGAATTCATGCGCGGTCAGGGAGTCGTCGTCGGCTTCGGTCTCCGGCTGCGGATGGTCGTCGTCGTGCCCTCCCCCGGTGCGGCGGGCCCACGCATCTCCCGTTCCCTACCGGAGGTGCCGCCATGTTGCGCCGTGGTGTCGGCAAGGCTGATCTGTTCGCTTCTCTCGTCGTCTTTCTCATCGCGCTCCCGCTCTGTGTGGGCGTCGCCATGGCCTCCGGCGTGCCCGCCGAGCTGGGGCTGATCACCGGCATGGTCGGCGGGCTGGTCGCCGGGGCGCTGCCCGGCAGCAGCCTGCAGGTGAGCGGGCCCGCGGCGGGCCTCACCGTGCTCGTCTACGAGGCCGTGCAGCGGTACGGGCCGCAGGCGCTCGGGGTGCTGGTGCTCGCCGCGGGGCTGGTGCAGCTCGGGCTGGGCGCGCTCCGGCTGGGGCGGTGGTTCCGGGCGGTGTCGGTGGCCGTCGTGCACGGGATGCTCGCCGGGATCGGGCTCGTGCTCGTCGCCGGGCAGGTGTACGCCCTCGGGGACGCGGCCGCGCCGGCGGGCGGGCTCGCCAAGCTCGGCGGGCTGGTGTCGCTGCCCGGGAAGGCGGACCCGGTCGCGTTGTCAGTGGGGGGTGCCACGATGGTGGTGCTGCTGTTGTGGGGGCGGTGGCGGCGCGGTGCGCGCCTGGTTCCGGCGCCGTTGGTCGCGGTGGCGTTGGCGGCGGGCGTGACCTGGGCGTTCGACCTGGATGTGCGGCGCGTCCGGGTGCAGGGGCTGCTGGATGCGGTACGGCTGCCGGAGCCGTCGGACTTCGGACGGCTGATGGAAGTGGGAGTGATCGGGACCGTCGTGGCGTTGGCGTTGATCGCGTCGGCGGAGTCGCTGTTCAGCGCGACGGCGGTGGACCGGTTGCACGACGGACGGAGGACGGACTACGACCGGGAGTTGATGGCGCAGGGCGCGGGCAACGCAGTGTGCGGGGTGCTGGGCGCGCTGCCGATGACGGCGGTCATCGTGCGGAGCGCGGCGAACGTAGGGGCGGGGGCGCGGACCAAGGCGTCGCGGGTGCTGCACGGGGTGTGGCTGCTGCTGTTCGCGGCCGTCGTGCCCGGGGTGCTGGAGGTCATTCCGGTGGCGGCGCTGGCCGGGCTGCTGGTGTACGCCGGCTGCAAGCTCGTGCCCGTGCGGGAGGTGCGCGCGCTGTGGCACGGGCATCGGGGCGAGGTCGTCGTGCTGGGCGTGACGGCGGTCGCGATCGTCGTGGGGAATCTGTTCGAGGGGGTGTTGATCGGGCTGGCCCTGGCCGTGGCGAAGACGGCGTGGGAGATCAGCCATGTGCACGTCGAGACCGAGGACCGAGGGGAGGCGGGGCTCGTCGTACGGGTGCTGGGGCATGCCACGTTTCTGCGGCTGCCGAAGCTGCTCGACGCGTTGGACGCACTGCCGCCCGACCGCGAGGTGCGGCTGGAGTTGGGCGGGCTGCGGCATGTGGACCACGCGTGTGCGGCGGCCCTGGAGGGGTGGGCCGCCGCGCGGGGTCAGGCGCTGGTCGCGACCAGCAGCTCGACCTCGTAGGTCTCCTCGACGACTCCGTCGGGGAAGACCTCGCGCAGGTGCTCTCGTTCCTCGGCGAGGAAGGCCGTAGTGCGTTCCTCGCCGGCGACCAGGAAGACCGAGTGGCTGCCGATGTTGGCGAGGTGGGTGTCGACCGGGACCCGGCGGCTCCAGCGGACCACGCGGAACGTGAAGTCCAGGCGGCCGGTGGGGTCGGCGAGGGCGGCTCGGGCGCCGCTGCCGTTGACCTCGACGGACGGGTGGGCGGCGAAGGCGGCGAAGTGCTCGCCGATGCGGTCCGTCTGGGCGGCGATCCACGGCACGTCGAGGGCGTAGGTGTTCCACCACAGCGCGAGCGCGCCGCCCGGCCGCAGGACGCGCAGGGCCTCCGGGACCGAGCGGGCCGGGTCGGTCCAGTGCCAGGACTGGGCGTAGGTGAGGAAGTCGAGGGAGGCGGCGGCGAGCGGGAGGCGGTTGCCGTCGCCGCGGACGATCGGCACGTCGGGGAGGGTGCGGCGGAACTGCTCGGTCATGCCGTCGCCGGGCTCGACGGCGAGGATGCGGGCGCCGCGGGCGTGCAGGAGCGCGGTCGCGATGCCGGTGCCGGCCCCGATGTCCGCGACCCGCGCGCCGGTGAGGGGGTGTCCGGCGAGGACCTCGATCGCATCGAGGAGGGCGGTCGGGTAGGAGGGGCGGTTGGCGGCGTACTGGGCTGCGGCGGCGTTGAAGGAGTGGGCTCGGGCTGTGTGAGTTGTATGGGCCGTATCGGCTGTATCGGCCGTCTGCGCACTGCCGACCATCTCGGCTGGCTCGGCTGGCTGCGCCGTCTCGGCCGTCTGCGGTGGGTGGGCCGTGTCGGTTGGGTGGGGGGAAGCCGTCATGAGGTCATGGTGACGGGGGTGTGTGCGGAGGGGAATGGGTTTTCGGTCGGTGGGCCGGTCTGCGGGTCGACAGGGGGCCGGCGGTCGGGCGGGGTGCCTTCAGCCGCGGCGGCGCTTCTTCGACGGGTTGCCCGTGCGGCGGGTGGCGCGGCGTTCGTGCTGTCGGCGGGCCGTTTCGTACTCCTCGCGCAGGAGTCTCTCGCCGGGTGCCTCGGTGAAGGTGCGGAAGAAATAGGCCAGCAGCGAGCCGACGAAGCCGATGGCCAGCAGGCCGCGCAGGGAGGCCTGGCGGTCGGGGTCGGGGCGCTTGGCGAAGCCGTCCCAGGTGTGGCGGAAGGCCAGCGCGCTGCAGACCGCGAACATCACGACGACCAGGAGGGTCACGAAGCCGCCGAGGTCGGCGATCGCGATGCCCTCGTAGGCGAAGCGCAGGACCAGGCAGGAGACGACGACGGCGGCGAGGGAGCCGACGGCCGCGGCGATGCGGCGGGCCGCGTAGCCCTGGAGGCCGGAGTCGTGGTGCACCCAGGTGGTGCCGAAAAAGCGGAGGGTCTCGGGGCGGGGGCCTGCGTCGGCGCCGGCGCCGGTCTGGCTTCCTGCCTGGCCGGAGGGGGCGGCCGGGGTCGCCGCGGAGCCCGCGCAAGCCGCGGAGCCCGCCGGGGTGTCCGGGGTGCCGTTTTCGTCGCTCACGGGACGATTATGGCTCCGGACGGCGGCGGGCTCCCCGGGTGGGTCAGGCGCAGCGCGGGGCGACGTAGCCGTCGCTGCCCGTCCGTACGTACGCGTCCGAGACGAACTGGCCGTCGGCGATGTTGTCCCAGATGTTCGTCGTGCCGTACGGGCCGGACACCGAGGTGCCCGGGGTCTGGCAGAAGATCGGGACCTTGGTGTCCTCGGCCAGGACCCGGACGACCGAGTAGCCGGTGCCGGGGCCGCTGCGGACGTTCAGCCGGACGCCCGGGGCGATCGGATAGTAGGTCAGGGACGCCGCCGCGGCCGCGCTGACGGCCTCCGTCGCTTCGCCGCTCTCGACCTCTTCCACACGGTCAACAGACATGAAAAACCTCCCCCGTCGAACCCCATGAATGGCATGGGGTCACGTTCATTCCCTTAAAACACGCAATAAAACACCTGTGCAGGATTCGCACACGGAGGCTAGCAAGCCGTCTCGGTCCCGTACGAGTCATCGACTAGGCTCCGTGCGTCGCGCGCGCGGACGAAACAGCACGGGGGTGGTCCATGACGCCACAGCGCAACACCGGAGCGGGCGCGGAAGCGGAACTTCCGGAGTACGCCGGCCACTACCGTCTAGAGGAGTGTCTGGGCTCCGGCGGCATGGGCGTGGTGCACCTGGCCCGGAGCACCTCCGGGATGAAGGTCGCGGTGAAGGTCGTCCATGCGCAGTACGCGCGGGATCCCGAGTTCAGGGGCCGTTTCCGGCAGGAGGTGGCGGCCGCCCGGCGGGTCAGCGGGGCGTTCACCGCACCTGTCGTCGACGCCGATCCGGAGGCCGAACGGCCGTGGATGGCAACCCTGTTCATTCCCGGCTCGACGCTCGCCGAGCAGGTGAAGCGGAACGGACCGATGGGCTCGGGCGAGTTGCGGCGGGTGATGGCCGGGCTCGCGGAGGCGCTGCGGGACATCCACCGCGTCGGGGTCGTGCACCGGGACTTGAAGCCGAGCAACGTGCTGCTCGCCGAGGACGGGCCGAAGGTGATCGACTTCGGCATCTCCCGGCCGAAGGACAGCGAACTGCGGACCGAGACCGGCAAGTTGATCGGGACGCCGCCGTTCATGGCGCCGGAGCAGTTCCGGCGGCCGCGGGAGGTCGGTCCGGCCGCCGACGTCTTCGCGCTCGGGTCGGTGATGGTGCACGCGGCGACGGGACGCGGGCCGTTCGACTCCGACAGCCCGTATGTGGTCGCCTACCAGGTCGTGCACGACGAGCCGGATCTGACCGGCGTACCCGAGAACCTCGCGCCGCTGGTGGTGCGCTGCCTCGCCAAGGAGCCCGAGGAGCGGCCCACGCCGGACGAGTTGATGCGGGAACTGCGGTCGGTGGCGGCCTCGTACGACACGCAGACGTTCATACCGGCGCAGCGCACGCTGGAGGAGTCCGAGAAGCCCGAGGAGACCGCAGAGTCCGGGGCGGAGCCGGAACCCGTACCGCAACCGGGGTCGGGGGCTGGGGCTGGAGCTGGGCGGACGGCGCTGAGTCGGCGTAGGCGGGTCGCGCTCGCCGTCGGCGCGCTGGTCGTCGTCCTGTCGGGTGGGGCGCTGGTGGCCACGCAGGCGCTGGGCGGTGGCGATCCGAGCCCGGAGGGGCAAGGGAACGCGGGGAGTTCGCAGTCCGCGTCGGCCGACTTCACTGCCTGGAGCGTGCGACCGGCGAAGGGCAGCAACGGCGCCGGTACCGGGACCGGGACGGGCGGCATGCCTCAGTGCGTCCATGACGCGCAGCGGCTGCTCTGCGTCCAGTCGGGGCTGGTGTCCGCGCTGGACCCGTCCGACGGGCGCGTGCTGTGGCGGCACGCGCTGGCCGACGGGGACCGGCCGAGCGAGGCTCCGGTGCTCGCGGGCGGGCTGGTGCTGGTGCAGGTGGTCACGGGCTCGGGCTCGGGCAAGCGGGTGGAGGCGATCGACCCGGCGTCGGGCGCCACGCGCTGGCAGCTGGACGTGTCGGCCTACCAGGCGGCCCGGAGCGTCGGCGGCACCCTGTTGCTGACCTCGGCCGACCTCACGGTGACCGGGGTGGACGCGGCGACGGGGAAGCCGGCGTGGAGCCGGCGCATTCCGGGGCTGAGCGAGCCGTACTTCACGGCGTTCCCGAAGGATCCGATGGCGTACGCGGTGAGCACGTCGGAAGGCGGGCGTACGCGGATCGCGGCCGTGGATCCGGCGACCGGGCAGGTGCGCTGGGAGGATCGGCTCGACGGCACGCTGACGCTCGTGGGCACCTCGGACGACGGCCTCGTGCTGCTGTCCCAGGACGGTGCGTACGGATCGGTCGACGCCGTGGTCCGCTACCGCCCGCTGGACAAGGAGCCGCGGCGGGTGAAGCTGGGCGTCGCGCTCCAGGAGCCGCGCGCCGCCGTGCAGGGCGACCGGGTCTACCTGCTGGCCTTCGACGGGTCGCTGGTGGCCGTCGACACGGTCGCGGGCGAGCAGCTGTGGTCCTTGCAGACGGCGGTGAGCCGGGGTTCGGCGCCGGCCGCCGACGGCTCGCACGTCTACTTCAGCGCCGCCGACGGACGTCTCCTGGCCGTGGACGCCGCCAAGGGCAAGCTCGTCGGGCAGACGGCGCTGCGGCTCGGCCCCAACTCGGACGAGGTGGTGGCCACGCTGCCCGCGCCCGAGGCGGTCGACGGCCATGTCTACGCCGGCGCCCCCGACGGGACCGTCTTCGCGGTGGACGGACGCGATCCGGCGGACTGGTGAGAGCGCGCCCGTGACATGCGCGGGGGCCGCCTCCCGCCGAAGCGGTGGAAGGCGGCCCCCGGGCAATGGGCTATGAGCCATAGGCGATGGGCGATCGGGCTCAGCCGAGCTTCGACACGTCCCGCACCGCGCCCTTGTCGGCGCTCGTCGCCATCGCGGCGTAGGCGCGCAGGGCGGCGGACACCTTGCGCTCGCGGTTCTTCGGGGCGTAGACGCCGCCGAGGGCGGCCTCGCGCCGGGCCAGTTCCGCGTCGTCGACGAGGAGCTCGATCGTGCGGCCCGGGATGTCGATGCGGATGCGGTCGCCGTCCTCGACGAGGGCGATGGTGCCGCCGGAGGCCGCCTCGGGGGAGGCGTGGCCGATGGACAGGCCCGAGGTGCCGCCGGAGAAGCGGCCGTCGGTGATCAGGGCGCAGGTCTTGCCGAGGCCGCGGCCCTTGAGGAAGGACGTCGGGTAGAGCATCTCCTGCATGCCGGGGCCGCCCTTGGGGCCCTCGTAGCGGATGACGACGACGTCGCCGTGCGTCACCTGCTTGTTGAGGATCTTCTCGACGGCCTCTTCCTGCGACTCGCAGACGACCGCCGGGCCCTCGAAGGTCCAGATCGACTCGTCCACGCCGGCCGTCTTGACGACGCAGCCGTCGACGGCGAGGTTGCCGCGCAGGACCGCGAGGCCGCCGTCCTTGGAGTACGCGTGTTCGGCGGAGCGGATGCAGCCTTCCGCGGCGTCCTCGTCCAGCGCCTCCCAGCGCTCGGACTGGGAGAAGGCCTCGGCCGAGCGGACGCAGCCGGGGGCCGCGTGCCAGAGTTCGATGGCCTCGGGCGAGGGCGAGCCCGCGCGGACGTCCCACGTCTTCAGCCAGTCCGCCAGGGTCGGGCTGTGGACGGAGTGCACGTCCTCGTTGAGCAGGCCCGCGCGGTGCAGTTCGCCCAGGAGGGCGGGGATGCCGCCGGCGCGGTGCACGTCCTCCATGTAGTACGTGCGGTTCTTCGCGACGTTCGGGGCAACCTTCGCCAGGCAGGGCACGCGGCGCGAGACCGCGTTGATCTCCTCCAGGCCGAACGGGACGCCCGCCTCCTGGGCGGCGGCGAGGAGGTGCAGGATCGTGTTGGTCGAGCCGCCCATGGCGATGTCGAGGGCCATGGCGTTCTCGAAGGCCGCGAAGGTCGCCACGTTGCGCGGGAGGACCGTCTCGTCGTCCTGCTCGTAGTACCTGCGAGTGATGTCCATGACCGTACGCGCGGCGTCGACGTAGAGCTGTTTACGGGCCGTGTGGGTGGCCAGGACCGAGCCGTTGCCGGGGAGGGAGAGGCCGATGGCCTCGGTCAGGCAGTTCATCGAGTTGGCGGTGAACATGCCGGAACAGCTGCCGCAGGTCGGACAGGCGTTCTCCTCGATGTTGAGGACGTCCGCGTCGGAGACGCTGTCGTTGGCGGCCTCGACCATCGCGTCGATCAGGTCCAGCGTGCGGACCGTGCCGTCCTGGAGCGTCGCGCGGCCGGCCTCCATCGGACCGCCGGAGACGAACACCGTCGGGATGTTGAGGCGCAGGGCCGCGTTGAGCATGCCCGGGGTGATCTTGTCGCAGTTGGAGATGCAGATCAGCGCGTCGGCGCAGTGCGCTTCGACCATGTACTCGACCGAGTCCGCGATGAGGTCGCGGGAGGGGAGCGAGTAGAGCATGCCGCCGTGGCCCATGGCGATGCCGTCGTCGACCGCGATGGTGTTGAACTCGCGCGGGATGCCGCCGGCCTCGGTGATCGCCTGGCTGACGATCCTGCCGACCGGCTGCAGATGCGTGTGGCCGGGCACGAACTCGGTGAAGCTGTTGGCCACCGCGATGATCGGCTTCCGGCCGATGTCCGCACCCGGTACACCGGAGGCGCGCATAAGGGCGCGGGCGCCCGCCATGTTGCGTCCGTGGGTGACTGTGCGGGACCTCAGCTCGGGCATCTCGCTCGCTCCTTCAGAGACTGCGATCAGAGACTTCTGACTGCTAACGAGCGTACGCCGCTCATCCAGGGGTCGGACACGCCGTCCAGATACCGGGACGAACGTCTCACCCGCGGGCCGCCTCTCACGGCCCGGTCAGGTGTCCCTGTACGACGGGAGCCACGCGCGCGATGATCAGCTCCAGGTCCGCCGAGGCCAGCGGCTCCACCTTGATCACGTACCGCAGCATCGCGCAGCCGACCAGCTGTGCCGCCGCCAGTTCGGCGCGCAGCTCCGCGTCCGGCAGGTCGAGCTGGCCGGCGATGCGGCGCAGCAGCTGCGCGGCGACCAGGCGGCGGAAGACGGCGGCGGCGGTGTCGTTGTTCACGGCGGAGCGGACGATCGCCAGCAGGGGCTTTCGGGTGGTGGGGTTCTCCCAGAGGCCGAAGACGAAGCGGGCGAGCCGCTCGCCGACCTGGTCGATGGGGGCTTCGAGGACCGCGTCCGGCGCGTGCAGCGCGGGCGCGAAGGCGACCTCGACGGCCGCTTCGAAGACCTGCTCCTTGGTGCCGAAGTAGTGGTGCACCAGGGCCGCGTCGACGCCGGCGGCCTTCGCGATGCCGCGTACGGTCGTCTTCTCGTAGCCGCGTTCGGAGAACTCCTCGCGGGCGGCGGTCAGGATGCGGGCGCGGGTGTCCGCCGACTCCGTGCGAGGGGGCCGGCCGCGTTTGCGGGCGGTGGCGCCGGTCATGGGCGGGGCACCTTCGCCCCGGAGGTCGCGGACGCCCCGGATGCCGAGGCGAGGTGCAGGCGGGTGAAGGCCAGGGCCTCCGCCAGGTCGGCCTCACGTTCGGCGCCGGACATCGCGCGCCGCGTGTTGACCTCGATGACGACGTGCCCGTCGAAGCCGGTCAGCGCGAGCCGCTCCAGCAGTTCGGCGCAGGGCTGGTTGCCGCGGCCGGGGACCAGGTGCTCGTCCTTGGCGGAACCGTTTCCGTCGGCGAGATGGACATGGCCCAGACGGTCGCTCATGCGGTCGATCATCTGCATCGCGTCGGTGCGGGCCGTGGAGGCGTGGCTGAGGTCGATCGTGAAGTGCCGGTAGTCGTCCTTGGTGACGTCCCAGTCGGGCGCGTAGGCGAGCATCTCGCGGTCGCGGTAGCGCCACGGGTACATGTTCTCGACGGCGAACCGGACGTCCGTCTCGTCCGCCATCCGCCAGATGCCGGTGACGAAGTCGCGCGCGTACTGGCGCTGCCAGCGGAACGGCGGATGGACGACGACCGTGCTCGCGCCGAGCTTCTCGGCGGCCGCGCGGGCGCGCTGGAGCTTGATCCACGGGTCGGTCGACCACACCCGCTGCGTGATGAGCAGGCACGGGGCGTGTACGGCGAGGATCGGGATCCGGTGGTAGTCGCTGAGCCGGCGCAGCGCGTCGACGTCCTGGCTGACGGGGTCGTTCCAGACCATGACCTCGACGCCGTCGTATCCCAGGCGTGCGGCGATCTCGAAGGCCGTCGCCGTCGACTCCGGGTAGACCGAGGCAGTCGACAGGGCGACCTTCGCATCCGGAATCCGCACGACTGGCTCTGCCATGGGGGACAGATTACGGGGTGCGGTCGGGTGGATGCCGGGCATCTGTTCGCCGTTGTGGTGTTCACCACGGGTGCAGCACGGGTGCACCACGGGCGGGTGCGGGCGCACTCCGGGTCGCACGCGCGGTGACCGCGCCGCTCCCCGCGCCCCTTCGCTACGCCTACGCCGAACCCATGTGATCGAGTTTGCGCAGGATCACGCCCTCCCTGAGCGCCCAGGGGCATATCTCAAGCGTTTCGATGCCGAAGAGATCCATCGCCCCCTCGGCGACCAGCGCGCCCGCGAGGAGCTGGTTGGCGCGGCCCTCGGAGACGCCCGGCAGCTCGGCCCGCTGGGCGGCCGTCATGCCCGCGAGCCGGGGCACCCAGGCCTCCAGGCACGCGCGCTTGAGCTCCCGCTGGGCGAAGACGCCGTCGGTGGAGCGGGCGGCGCCCGCGATACGGGCGAGCTGCTTGAAGGTCTTCGACGTGGCGACGACCCGGTCCGGGGCGCCGAAGCGGCTGAACTCGCCGACCGAGCGGGCGATCTGCGCGCGGGCGTGGCGGCGCAGGGCCCGTATGTCCTCGGGTTCGGGCGGGTCGCCGGGCAGCCAGCCCGCGGTGAGCCGGCCGGCGCCGAGCGGCAGGGACGCCGCCGCGTCGGGCTCCTCGTCTATGCCGTACGCGATCTCCAGGGAGCCGCCGCCGATGTCCAGGACGAGCAGCTTTCCGGCCGACCAGCCGAACCAGCGGCGGGCGGCGAGGAAGGTGAGCCGGGCCTCCTCGGCGCCGGAGAGGACCCGGAGCTCGACGCCCGTCTCGGCCTGCACGCGCGCGAGGACGTCGTCGGCGTTGCTGGCCTCGCGCACGGCGGAGGTCGCGAACGGCAGCAGGTCCTCGACGCCCTTGTCCTCGGCGGCCTGGAGCGCGTCGTGGACGACGTTGATCAGTTTGTCCACGCCGTCGGAGCCGATCGCCCCGCGCTCGTCCAGCAGCTGAGCAAGGCGCAATTCCGCCTTGTGCGAGTGCGCGGGAAGCGGGCGCGCGCCCGGGTGCGCATCCACCACCAGCAGATGCACCGTGTTCGATCCCACGTCGAGGACACCGAGTCTCATGTTGGGAAACGCTACTGCCCAGAGCGCCTTCGACCGTCCCCGAAGGGGGTCCTGGCGACTTACCCTGGACAAGTGCCAAAGACGAACAAGGCGAAAACCGACAAATCGACCGGCGGTTCTTCGCAGGCGAAGCCGGTGAAGCCACCGAAGAAGTCGAAGAAGGCCCAGGCAGCCGAGGCGTCGGCGCGCGCTGCCGGGCTCGCCCCTGAGCGCGCAGCCGAGCTCGCCGCCGACGAGAAGGGCCTCGACTTCGCGCGCGCGTGGGTGGAGTTTCCGGACCCGGCGGACGACGAACAGGTCTTCCGGTGCGATCTGACATGGCTGACCTCACGCTGGAACTGCATCTTCGGCAGCGGCTGCCAGGGCATCCAGGCGGGCCGCGCGGACGACGGGTGCTGCACGCTGGGCGCCCACTTCTCCGACGAGGACGACGAGAAGCGCGTCGCCGAGCATGTGGCCAGGCTCACCCCCGACGTCTGGCAGCACCACGCCGCGGGCACGCTGGGCGGCTGGGTCTCGGAGGACGACGAGGGCTCGCGCCAGACCCGCCCGTTCAACGGCTCGTGCATCTTCCAGAACCGTCCCGGCTTCGCCGGCGGCGCGGGCTGCTCGCTGCACATCCTCGCCGTCAAGGAGGGCCGCGAGCCGCTGGAGACCAAGCCGGACGTCTGCTGGCAGCTTCCGGTGCGCCGGACCTACGACTGGATCGACCGGCCCGACGACACCCGGGTGCTGCAGGTGTCGATCGGCGAGTACGACCGGCGGGGCTGGGGTCCGGGCGGCCATGACCTGCACTGGTGGTGCACGTCGGCAACCTCGGCGCACGGCGCGGGCGACCCGGTGTACGTCTCCTACCGGCCGGAGCTGACCGAGCTGATGGGCAAGGCCGGCTACGACCGCCTGGTCGAGCTGTGCGAGCAGCGCCTCGCCTCGCAGCTCCCGCTGCTGGCGCCGCACCCGGCCGATCCGACGGGCCCGACGGGCCCTCGCGGCTGAGCCCCCTGGCGGGTCTACGACGTCGTCGGGCTCGGGGGGTCGCTGTCCGCGGGCGGCGGCGCCGAGCTCTGCGGGGCGGACGGGGACGGGTCGCCGGGGGTGGGTTCCGGGTCGGTGGCAGGGGGCGGCGGGTCGGAGGGGGTGGGATCCGGGGAGGACGGGGGCGTGGGGGTCGGCTCGGGGTCTCCGGACGGGGGCGGGTCGACGGGGCCGCCGGGGCCCGGACCAGGGCCGTTGCCGGGGTCCGACGGGCCGGGAGCGATGCCGTAGCCCTCGATGGAGACGACCGCGCCGGCCGGGGCGATCGCCACGCGTGCGTGCCAGTGCCCGGCGGGCTCGCGCAGATGGTCGACGTAGACCTTGATCGTCACCGACTCGCCGGGCTTCAGGGCGCCGGTGGAGCGGCTCAGGTAGAGCCAGTGGTCCGCGGTGGTGGCCGACCAGCGGACCGGTTCGTCGCCGTCCGGGGGCGCACTGAGGGTGATCAGGGTGGTGTCGCCACTGTGGTCGGCCGTCACCGAGAGCCGGCCGGAGGCGCTTCTGCCGAGTCCCGTGACGCTGATGACCTCCACCGAGACGTCCGGTTCGCCGTCCTTGGTGAAGGCGCTGCCGGGGCGGGTGCTGGCGTTCCCGGCGTTCTCGTAGCCGCCGGCCGTCTCGCCGTCGAGGCCGCCGGGGCCCTGCGCCTCGCTGGCGGTGGCCGAGCGTCCCTCGGCACCCTCCCCCGTCGGCGTGCCGCGGTAGGCCGCCCACAGGGCGAGCACGGGCGCGGCGACGACGGTGGCGACGACGGTCGTCGTGACGGCACGCGCGCGTAGGCGCTCCCGGCGGGCGGCGCGGTCCTTGGGGTCCATCGGGAACCCGCGCCGGTCGTAGCGCGGCACGGCGGCGCCCCGCGCGCGGGAGAAATGGGTCATGGCGACGTGCAGCTGCGCGCGCGGCGCTTCCAGGACGGGCAGCTCGGCGGGGGTGACGCCGGCGCCGGGCCAGCGGCCGGGGACGGCGCGTTCGGCGGCCCGGCGGCAGTGCGGGCAGTCGTCGACGTGCCGGACGAGCTCACGGCGCAGCGCGGCGCTGAGCACGAGCTGGTTCTCACCCGTGAGGCGGGCCACACCGGGACAGCCGCCGGTCTCGACGACGGCGAGCGCCGCGCGCGTGCGCTCCACCTCGCAGGCGGCGGAGGCGAGCAGCTCGCGGGCGGCGGCGAGATCCTTGCCGAGGACGGCGGCGATCTCGTGGGCGGCGAGGTGATGGCGGACGGCGAGTTCCAGCGCTTCGCGCTGCTCCGGGGTGGTCCCGGCGGCCTCCGGCCAGGCGAGCAGGGCGAGTTCTCTATGGCGCTGCTGCTCCTGGGGCTCGTCGGAGGCGGACGCGGTGGTGCCAGCGGTGGTGGACGCGGCGGTGGCTGCGGACGCGGTGGCGGCGGACGCGGATGCCGGTGCGGGCTTCGGGGCCGGTCTCCGGTGGCCGCCGCTGCGTCGCGCCGCGTGCGTGCTCTGACGTTTCTGCTTGGCCTCGGTGAGTTTGCGCAGACAGGCCCAGCGGGCCAGGGCGTACAGCCAGGCCCGGCGGTCGCCCGCGGCGTCCGGGACGCGCTGGCCGCGTCGCTCGGCGAAGGCGAGGGCGTCCCCGAGAGCGGCGGTGGCCGCGTCGTGGTCGCACAGGACGGACAGGCAGTAGGTGAACAGGCCGTCCAGGTAGGGCTCGTAGCGCGCGGGCGGCCGCTGCGCGAGCGTGCGCGCCGCAGCGCCGTCGCGCGCCTCCCGGTGCGCCCGGTGCGCGCCGGTCGTGCGGGTCGAGGTTTCCGGGCTGCTGCTCATCACCCGTGCGACCGTAGGCGGCGCGCAACGAGGTCTTCTTGTCCCTTGAGTCCTTTTAATCCGTACGGGTGAAACGATCCCTCATAAGGGGACAGGGAAGGGGGGTCCCATGGCTCGTTCGTGACGGGGCGTGGCCGATTCACAGGGGGTGCCCGTCCTCGCGGGAGCGGCCAAGGGCCCGGTTGTCCACAGGCGCGACCGGCTGTCGGTGGCGGCGGTTACGGTTTCCCCATGGCCACCCGTACGAAGACCGCAAAGGACCGCCCGTCCTACCGCTGCACCGAATGCGGCTGGCAGACGGCCAAGTGGCTCGGCCGCTGCCCCGAGTGCCAGGCCTGGGGGACGGTCGAGGAGTACGGCGCGCCCGCGGTCCGCACCACGGCGCCGGGCCGCGTCACCACCTCCGCCGTGCCCATCGGCCAGGTCGACGGGCGGCAGGCCACCGCCCGCCCCACCGGCGTGCCCGAGCTGGACCGCGTCCTGGGCGGCGGGCTCGTCCCCGGCGCGGTCGTGCTCCTGGCCGGCGAGCCGGGCGTCGGCAAGTCGACGCTGCTGCTGGACGTGGCGGCCAAGTCGGCGAGTGACGAACACCGCACGCTCTACGTCACGGGCGAGGAGTCGGCGTCCCAGGTCCGGCTGCGCGCCGACCGGATCCGCGCCATCGACGACAACCTGTACCTGGCCGCGGAGACGGATCTGGCGGCGGTCCTCGGCCACTTGGACGCGGTGAAGCCGTCCCTGCTGATCGTGGACTCCGTGCAGACGGTGGCCTCCCCCGAGATCGACGGCGCGCCGGGCGGCATGGCCCAGGTCCGCGAGGTCGCCGGCGCGCTGATCCGCGCCTCCAAGGAACGCGGCATGTCCACGCTCCTGGTGGGCCATGTCACCAAGGACGGCGCGATCGCCGGCCCCCGCCTGCTCGAACACCTGGTGGACGTCGTCCTGTCGTTCGAGGGCGACCGGCACGCGCGCCTGCGCCTGGTGCGGGGCGTGAAGAACCGCTACGGCGCGACCGACGAGGTCGGCTGCTTCGAACTGCACGACGAGGGCATCACGGGCCTGGCCGACCCGAGCGGACTCTTCCTGACCCGGCGTGACGAACCGGTCCCGGGCACCTGTCTGACGGTCACCCTGGAGGGCCGTCGCCCGCTGGTCGCCGAGGTGCAGGCCCTCACCGTCGACTCCCAGATCCCCTCGCCCCGCCGCACCACGTCCGGCCTGGAGACCTCCCGCGTCTCGATGATGCTGGCCGTCCTGGAGCAGCGCGGCCGGATCAGCGCGCTGGGCAAGCGGGACATCTACTCGGCGACGGTCGGCGGGGTGAAGCTCTCGGAGCCCGCCGCGGACCTGGCGATCGCCCTCGCGCTCGCCTCCGCCGCGAGCGACACCCCGCTGCCCAAGAACCTCGTCGCGATCGGCGAGGTCGGCCTCGCGGGCGAGGTCAGACGGGTCACGGGCGTCCAGCGCAGGCTCGCCGAGGCCCACCGTCTGGGCTTCACGCACGCGCTCGTACCGGGCGATCCGGGCAAGATCCCCGCGGGCATGAAGGTCCTGGAAGTCGCGGACATGGGGGACGCCCTGCGGGTCCTGCCGCGCTCCCGTCGCCGAGACGCCCCACGGGAGACGGAGGACCGCCGGTAGACTTTGCCCTGGTCTCGCCCGTCCGTGCGAAACGAGTACGCGATACGGGGACGCCCAGACCCTGTGACCGGAGGAGTGCAGTGGCAGCCAACGACCGGGCTTCGGCTCCCGGAAAGTCCGGTGGGAGTTCCGGTGCCGACGGCCTGATGCGCGCCGCGCTGAGCGCGGTGGCTCCCGGCACGGCCCTGCGCGACGGCCTGGAGCGCATCCTGCGCGGCAACACCGGCGGGCTCATCGTGCTGGGCTCCGACAAAACGGTCGAGGCGATGTGCACGGGCGGATTCGTCCTGGACGTGGAGTTCGCGGCCACCCGCCTGCGCGAGCTGTGCAAGCTCGACGGCGGCATCGTGGTCTCCTCCGACCTGTCGAAGATCCTCCGGGCCGGCGTCCAGTTGGTGCCGGACCCCACGATCCCCACGGAGGAGACGGGCACCCGGCACCGTACGGCGGACCGGGTCAGCAAACAGGTCGGCTACCCGGTCGTCTCGGTCTCCCAGTCCATGCGCCTGATCGCCCTCTACGTTGACGGACAGCGCCGCGTCCTGGAGGACTCCGCGGCGATCCTGTCCCGCGCGAACCAGGCGCTGGCGACCCTGGAGCGCTACAAGCTCCGGCTGGACGAGGTCGCGGGAACGTTGTCAGCGCTGGAGATCGAGGACCTGGTGACGGTCCGGGACGTCTCCGCGGTGGCCCAGCGCCTGGAGATGGTGCGCCGCATCGCCACCGAAATCGCCGAATACGTGGTCGAACTGGGCACGGACGGGCGACTGCTCGCCCTCCAGCTCGACGAGTTGATCGCCGGCGTGGAGCCGGAGCGCGAGCTGGTGGTCCGGGACTACGTCCCCGAGCCCACGGCCAAGCGTTCCCGCACGGTCGACGAGGCGCTGTACGAGCTGAACGCGCTCACCCACGCCGAACTTCTCGAACTGTCCACGGTGGCCCGCGCGTTGGGCTACACCGGCTCCCCCGAGGCCCTCGACACGGCGGTCTCCCCGCGCGGCTTCCGGCTCCTGGCGAAGGTGCCTCGCCTCCCGGGCACCATCATCGACCGTCTCGTCGAGCACTTCGGCGGCCTCCAGAAGCTCCTCGCCGCGAGCGTCGACGACCTCCAGACGGTGGAGGGCGTGGGCGAGGCACGGGCCCGGAGCGTCCGCGAGGGCCTGTCCCGACTCGCGGAGTCGTCGATCCTGGAGCGGTACGTCTAGACGACCGTCAGACCGCGCCAGTCGCCCTTCTGGTCGTCCCTCGATGCCCTGAGCAGGTCGGGCGAAGTCGGCTGCGGTGGGGGCAGCGCCCTGAAGGGGCGCGGGGCGCTGACATCTGCGGCTCCGCCGCGATGGGGGTCCCCCCGTTCGAGCGCAGCCGAGAGTGGGGGAGCGACCAGCCACGACGGCGCCGCAGCGAAAAGACGTCACTTCGCGGCACTACTCGGCACTGCCAGCGGAGCGCTCAGTCGTCCTTCAGCACGAAGGACGACTGCGCCTTTGCAAACCCCGGGGCCTTCGCCTCGACCAGGTACGTGCCCGCGCCGGCCGCGCCCGCCGGAGGGGTCGCGCACTCCGGCGCACTCGGCTTGCGGTCCCACTTGACGAGGTACGTGATGCTGTCCCCGGCCGGCACCCGGTACAGCAGGCTCCCGGTCGCCTTGGGGCAGTCGGCGGACGACCAGTAGTCGTCCTCATCGCCTGTCTGAGTGATCGTCAACACCGCGTTCTTCGGCCCGAGATCGACCTTGCAGTCGCTGGTCGAGCTGTTCTTCGCCGTCAGTCGGAAGGTGGGCGCCTCGTCCGGCGAGTAGTCGTTGCGGATGCTGCTGAGGGTCAACGTCACCACGCTGGCGGTGCAGTTGGGCAGTGTCGACCCGGCCGGCAGCGTCGTCCCCGTACCGCTGCCGCCGGCGCTCCCGCTGCCGTTGGCGCCGTCGTCCGTGCTGCCGGAGCCCGTCGAACCGCCGTCCGAGCCGCCGGAGCCGCTGCCGCCGCCCGAGCCCGATCCGGAGCCGGACCCGCTGCTCGTGCCTTCGTTCGACTCGTCGCGCCCGCCGGGGTTTTGGCTGATCGCGGGCCCGGAGCCGGACGGTCCCGGCGTGATCGAGGACGCGGGATTCTTGCCGTTGCCCCCGTTCGCGCTGTTCTTGCCGCCGCCTCCGCCCGAGGTCACCACCCACAGGATCAGCAGCGCCAACAGGCCGAACACGGACAGCAGTACGACCCTCCGCCGCCAGTAGATGGAGGAGGGCAGCGGACCGACCGGATTGCGCAGAGATCCCACGGCGCAAACTGTACGAGAGATCGACGCGTTCGCTGGCCCCACCCGCCGCCAGGAGCACAACTTTTCCGGATCATCATTCCGGAAACCACCCCTCCTGTACTCGACTTCGGCACGCGCGGTCACCCGGAGGCCATCGCCCGGCCTCGCCCGGTCGCCGCTCGTTGGCCATCGCACCCGTTGCAGCTCTGGCCATGGCCACGGCACGCACGCGTGAAGGACC
Organism: Streptomyces sp. NPDC001858; assembly: GCF_053594615.1. Classification (NCBI taxonomy): domain Bacteria; kingdom Bacillati; phylum Actinomycetota; class Actinomycetes; order Kitasatosporales; family Streptomycetaceae; genus Streptomyces; species Streptomyces sp. NPDC001858. The sequence continues at coordinate 297,756 of NZ_JBSFEV010000009.1, read as the reverse complement.
CTCGGCACGGTTCCGGCACCGATACCCGGTCGAGTGGCGCTACGCGCGCGTGCCCCGGTGCGCATGGCAGGATCGGAAGGGCCATGACTGCGCCCACGAAGCCCCCGCACAGCAGCCCCGCCCGCGCCGACGTCGTCGCCGACGCCCCCGGAGCGGACCTGCACTCCCCGGTGATCGACTGGTTCGACGACCACGCCCGTGATCTGCCCTGGCGGCACCCGGAGGCCGGCGCGTGGGGGGTGATGGTCAGCGAGTTCATGCTCCAGCAGACGCCGGTCAGCCGCGTCCTGCCGGTCTACGAGCAGTGGCTCGCCCGCTGGCCGCGCCCCGCCGACCTGGCCGCGGAGGCCCCGGGCGAGGCCGTACGCGCGTGGGGGCGGCTCGGCTACCCGCGCCGCGCCCTGCGGCTGCACGGCGCCGCGGCGGCGATAACGGAACGGCACGGCGGCGACGTGCCGTCGGACCACGGGCAGCTCCTCGCGCTGCCCGGTATCGGCGAGTACACGGCCGCGGCCGTCGCCTCCTTCGCGTACGGCCAGCGGCACGCCGTCCTGGACACCAACGTCCGCCGCGTCTTCGCGCGCGCCGTCACGGGCGTGCAGTACCCGCCGAACGCCACCACGGCCGCCGAGCGCAAGCTGGCCCGCGCCCTGCTGCCGGACGATGAGCCGACCGCCGCGCGCTGGGCCGCCGCGTCCATGGAGCTCGGGGCGCTCGTCTGCACGGCCAAGAACGAGACGTGCGTGCGCTGCCCGATCGCCGCGCAGTGCGCCTGGCGGCTCGCGGGCAAGCCGGCGCACGACGGCCCGCCGCGCCGCGGCCAGACCTACGCCGGCACCGACCGGCAGGTCAGGGGCAAGCTGCTCGCCGTCCTGCGGGAGGCGCACACGCCCGTGCCGCAGGCGGCCCTCGACCGCGTGTGGCACGAACCGGTGCAACGCGCGCGTGCGCTGGACGGGCTCGTCGCGGACGGACTGGTGGAGCCGCTCCCGGGCGGGCTGTACCGCCTGCCGCTGACCTGACACACACGGCCTGCGCGGCGGGTCCCTGGCACACCAGCCTCCGGCACTGCGGCGTCCGGCAGGGCTTGCCTCCGGCACGGCGTCAGGTCCGGCACGGCGGCCTCCGGCACGGCGCCGACCCGGACCTGACGCACGGTCATTTCACAGCCGGTCGGCTTCGTCACGGTCGCCGCCGGGCTTGTGTCACGCCCGGCAGCCGTGCAAATCGGCCCATAGGCAGGCCATTCGGCCGACTTCTTTACCCCGAACTCATTTCCGTTACACAACCGACGGACAGCTGAGCGCTGGCCGCAGGCTGCTTCGCACAGCCCCGTGACAACACCTCCGTAGCTTCATTTGCGTACCCGGCAGCGAGACGCGGGCACGGACCACAGGGCAGTGAACCGACGGCGACCGTCCGTCGGAACGGGGAATCGGAGGCGGTTGACCATGACGCAGGGCGACGTGCTCGAGTTCGAGGAATACGTCCGCACGCGGCAGGACGCGCTGCTGCGGAGCGCCCGGCGGCTGGTACCGGACCCGGTCGACGCACAGGACCTGCTGCAGACCGCGCTGGCCCGCACGTACGGTCGCTGGGACGGCATCGCGGACAAGCGCCTCGCGGACGCCTACCTGCGCCGAGTCATGATCAACACGCGGACCGAGTGGTGGCGGGCCCGCAAGCTCGAAGAAGTGCCGACCGAGCAGCTCCCGGACGCCTGTGTGGACGACTCCACCGAGCAGCACGCGGACCGCGCCCTGTTGATGGACGCGATGAAGGTCCTGGCACCGAAGCAGCGCAGCGTCGTGGTGCTGCGACACTGGGAGCAGATGTCCACGGAGGAGACGGCCGCCGCCCTCGGCATGTCGGCCGGAACGGTCAAAAGCACGCTGCACCGGGCGCTCGCCCGGCTCCGCGAGGAGCTGGAAGCCCGCGATCTGGACGCACGCGCGCTGGAGCGTGAGGAGCGGGAGCGTTGCGCGGCGGCCTGACAGAGGCCGGGCCCACACCGGCCCGCGGCACCATCCAGGCGGCGATCACGGCGATGTCCGTGCTCGCCGCCCTCGCCCTTTTCGTCTCCGCCTGCGCCACCGGCGGCACCGGCGCCCGTGACGAAGGCCCGGCCCACTCCGACGCGGTGGCGGGCGCGACGGCCTCGCCGACGGCCGCCCCCACCGCTCTCCCCGACCGGACGAACGCGGTCCAGCTCATCAAGGACGACCCCGAGGTCTCGGCGGAGGTCAAGCGCGAGCTGACGCCCTGCGTCGGCGACGAGTACCCGGTCGACGTGGCCTACGGGGACCTCACCGGCGGCAGCGGCCACGACCTCGTCGTCAACGTGCTCACCTGCGGTGACGCTGTCGGAGTCGGGTCCTACGTCTACCGGGAGGACGGCGACCGCTACGAGAACGTGTTCCAGGCCGAGGAGCCCCCCGTCTACGCGGAGATAGACCGGGGCGACCTGGTGGTGACCAAGCAGGTGTACGAGAAGGGCGACCAGGTCGCCAGCCCGTCCGGGGAGAACGTGATCACGTACCGCTGGGCCTCGGACCGCTTCGTCAAGGAATTCAGCTGGCACAACGACTACAGCAGCGTCGGCGACGAACCGACACCGGTGCCGGAGACCGGCTGACCTGCGCGGACGTCGTCGTCCGAAAAAAACTTCCGTGGACGTGAACCGATCGGGCCGCTCGTTCCGACCAATGGTTGGACAGGGAAATGAACGCTCGCCGCGCTCCCCACGTCCACCCAGTGACCGCCCTCAACAGCACACCGACAAACGCCGGCCGACGCCGACCGACGCCCGCCAGACTGACGACGCACCACGTACAGGTACAGGTACAGGTACACGTACGACGCAGACGAGCACGAGCACGCATACGCATACGAGAACTGAGAGCACCGGGATGGCAGACCAGACCCACGTCCTGTTCGTCGAGGACGACGACGTCATCCGCGAGGCCACGCAGCTCGCCCTCGAGCGGGACGGCTTCGTGGTCACCGCGATGCCCGACGGCCTGTCCGGCCTGGAGGCGTTCCGAGCCGACCGCCCCGACATCGCGCTGCTGGACGTCATGGTGCCCGGCCTGGACGGCGTGAGCCTGTGCCGGCGCATCCGGGACGAGTCCACGGTGCCGGTGATCATGCTGTCGGCGCGCGCCGACAGCATCGACGTCGTCCTGGGCCTGGAGGCCGGCGCCGACGACTATGTGACCAAGCCGTTCGACGGCGCCGTACTGGTCGCCCGGATCCGGGCCGTCCTGCGCCGCTTCGGTCACGCGGGCGGCGGCGACCGCGCCGAGTCCGACGCCACCGCCGTCGGTGGCGTGCTGACCTTCGGCGATCTGGAGGTCGACACGGAAGGCATGGAGGTGCGCCGGGCGGGGCAGCCGGTGGCGCTGACCCCGACGGAGATGCGCCTGCTGCTGGAGTTCTCCTCCGCTCCGGGCACGGTGCTCTCGCGCGACAAGCTGCTGGAGCGAGTGTGGGACTACGGCTGGGGCGGTGACACCCGCGTCGTCGACGTCCACGTACAGCGGCTGCGGACGAAGATCGGCCAGGACCGCATCGAGACGGTCCGCGGCTTCGGCTACAAGTTGAAGGCCTGAGCGGGGCAAGGGCAGGGGCAGGGACGGGAGTATGCGGGGGATGATCCGGCACCTGAGGCCGGCTCGTACGGAGCGCAGCGGCATCCGTACGGGCCTGCGGTGGAAGCTGAGCGCGGCGATCGCGCTGGTCGGCGCGCTCGTGGCGATCGCGCTCAGCCTGGTCGTGCACAACGCCGCGCGCGTGTCCATGCTGGACAACGCACGCGACCTCGCCGACGAACGCATCGTGATCGCCCAGCACAACTACGAGCAGTCGGGCCGGCCGAACTTCCCCAACATCAAGATCGACGACTCCAGGCTGCCGCAGGCCTTGCGGGAGAAGGTCCGGGAGGGCCGCCGGGCCACGTTCGTCTCCGACCACCCGGGCGGTGAGCCCGACATCTGGGCGGCCGTGCCGCTCAAGGACGGCCATGTGCTGTCCCTGCACAGCGGATTCACCGACCGCAGCACGGACATCCTCAAGGATCTCGACCAGGCCCTGGTGATCGGCTCCATCGCGGCCGTCCTCGGCGGCAGCGCACTGGGCGTGCTCATCGGCGGGCAGCTCTCACGGCGACTGCGCAAGGCCGCGGCCGCGGCCAACCAGGTCGCCAAGGGCGAGTCGGAGGTCCGGGTACGGGACGCCATCGGCGGGGTGGTGCGCGACGAGACCGACGACCTCGCCAGCGCGGTGGACGCCATGGCGGACACCCTGCAGGAGCGGCTGGAGGCCGAGCGCCGGGTCACCGCCGACATCGCGCACGAGTTGCGCACGCCGGTGACGGGCCTGCTGACAGCCGCCGAGCTGCTGCCGCCGGGCCGGCCGACAGAGTTGGTCCTGGACCGGGCGAAGGCCATGCGCACGCTGGTGGAGGACGTCCTGGAGGTGGCCCGTCTCGACGGGGCCTCGGAGCGCGCCGAACTGCAGGACATCGTACTGGGCGAGTTCGTGGCCCGGCGGGTGGCGGCCAAGGACCCGGACGTCGAGGTGCGGGTCGTGCACGAGTCGATGGTCACGACCGACCCCCGTCGCCTGGAGCGCGTCCTGTTCAACCTGCTGGCCAACGCCGCCCGACACGGCAAGCCGCCGATCCAGGTCAGCGTCGAGGGCCGGGTCATCCGGGTCCGCGACCACGGCCCCGGTTTCCCCGGGGACCTGCTCGCCGAGGGGCCGAGCCGCTTCCGCACCGGCAGCGCCGACCGCGCCGGGCACGGCCACGGGCTCGGCCTCACCATCGCGGCGGGCCAGGCCCGCGTCCTGGGCGCCCGGCTGACCTTCCGCAACGTACGCCCCGCGGGAGCCCCGAACCACATACCGGCCGAGGGCGCGGTCGCCGTCCTCTGGCTCCCCGAACACGCCCCGACCAACACGGGAAGCTACCCGATGAGACCTTGACGACGAGTAGCGGCGCGGGGGCCGGGGCTGGGGTTGGGCGGGACGCCCCGGGTCGGGATCCGGGGCGGGCTGGGCTTGCCGGGGGCTGGACCTGGGGGCACTGGACCCGCCGGGGCCGGGAGGCGGGATTCGCCGAGCCGGGGCAGGGCGCGGGCTGGCCTCGGCTAGGCAGGACTCGCCGAGGCGGGGGATCCCCGGGGGCTGGACTTGCCGCGGGCCTGGACCCGGGGGCCCTGGACCCGCCGGGGCCGGAAGGCGGGATTCGCCGAGCCTGGGCAGGGCACGGGCTGGCCTCGGCTAGGCAGGACTCGCCGAGGCGGGGAGTCCCCGGGGGCTGGACTTGCCGCGGGCCTGGATCCGGAGGCCCTGGACCCGCCGGGGCCGGGAGGTGGGATTCGCCGAGCCTGGGCAGGGCGCGGGCTGGCCTCGGCTAGGCAGGACTCGCCGGGGCGGGGGATCCCCGGGGGCTGGGCTTGCCGGGGGGCCTGGATCCGGGGGCGCGCTGGACCCGCTAGGGCCGGGGATGGAACTTGCCGAGCCGGGGCCGGGCCGGGGAAGCAGGGCCAAGCGTGGAGCTGCGGGGGGGGCGAGGTTGGGGCTCGCGGGGCTTGGCGTGAGGCTTGCGGAGCCCGGGCCGGGCAGGGGCTTGCCGGGCCGGGGTGGGGCGTGGGGCCGGACCGGGCCGGACCGGGGGCTTGCCCGCCGAAGGCGGGGCTTGCCGGTCCCGGGGCTGGATGCCCGGCCCGGGGGCCTACCAGGCGGCGCACGCCGGGCGCCCGGAGGCCGGCCGGAGGCCAGCTGCAAGCCCGCCGGAGACCCGCCGCAGGCCCGCGGCCGCCCCATAGAGGGCGCAGCACAACAGCCTGTCGCTCCACACCCCCACCCCACCGGCAGCCGAACGGCGAAGGCCCCCCGGGGCGGACACCACCGGGAGGCCTTCGGTCAGCGCGGGTCGGCGCGCAGTCGAGCTGCGCGGACTACACAAACGTGTGCGACGCATACGACGTGTGCGACGTGCGTGAACGGCGTGATGCCGGACCGCGCAAGGTCAGACCTCGACCATCGGCGTCCGCACAGCGCCCGCACCGTCGGTCGGCTCGTCCGCCTTCTGGGGTCCCGCTCCCTTGAGCGGCACTTCCTTGACGAACACGGCCGCCACCAGCGCGACCACCGCGACCACGGCTCCCAGCAAGAACGCCGAGTGCGTGCCGGAGGACACCGCGTGCTGGTAGGCCTCCCGGGCCACCGCGGGCAGCTTGGCCAGGCTGGCCGCGTCCAACTGCGCGGACTGTTCGGTGATCTTCGAGCCGACCTCGCCGGCCCGCTCGGACATGACGTCCTGGACCCGGCTGTTGAACAGCGCGCCCATGATCGCGACACCGAAGGAGGACCCGAGCGTGCGGAACAGGGTGGAGGAGGAGGACGCGACGCCCATGTCCTTCAGTTCGACGCTGTTCTGCGCCACCAGCATCGTGATCTGCATCAGGCAGCCCATGCCGAGGCCGACCACGGCCATGAACACACCGGAGGTGAGACGGCTGGTCCCGGTGTCCATCGTCGACAGCAGGTACAGGCCGACGACCATCAGGACGCTGCCGGCGACCGGGAAGACCTTGTACTTGCCGCTGTTCGTGGTCACCCGGCCGGCCACCATCGAGGTGACCAGCATCGCGCCGAGCATCGGCAGGAGCAGCAGACCGGAGTTGGTCGCCGAGGCGCCCTGCACCGACTGCTGGTACAGCGGCAGGAAGAGCGTCGCGCCGAACATCACGAAGCCGGTGATGAAGCCGATGATCGACATCAGGGTGAAGTTGAGGCTGCGGAAGATGTGCAGCGGCACGATCGGCTCGGTCGCCTTGGTCTGCCAGAACACGAATCCGATGAGCGCGGCGATGCCGATCCCGATGAGCTCCATGATCCGCGCGGACGTCCAGGCGTACTCCGTGCCGCCCCAGGTCGTGACGAGGACGATGGAGGTGATGCCGACGGTCAGCAGGACGGCGCCCAGGTAGTCGATCCGCGACTGCGCCCGCTTCTTCGGCAGATGCAGGACGGCGCTGATGAGCGCGAGCGACACCACGCCGAGCGGCAGGTTGATGTAGAAGGACCAGCGCCAGCCCCAGTTGTCGGTGATGGTGCCGCCGACCAGCGGGCCGCCGATCATCGCGAGCGCCATGACGCCGGCCATCATGCCCTGGTACTTGCCGCGCTCCCGGGGCGGGATCAGGTCGCCGATGATCGCCATGACACCGACCATCAGACCGCCCGCGCCGAGGCCCTGGATCGCACGGAAGCCGATCAGTTCGCCCATGTTCTGGGCCATGCCGCTCAGCGCGGACCCGATCAGGAAGATCACGATCGACGTCATGAAGGCGCCCTTGCGCCCGTACATGTCGCCGATCTTGCCCCAGATCGGGGTGGAGGCCGCGGTCGCGAGGGTGTACGCGGTCACCACCCACGAAAGGTGTTCGAGTCCGCCGAGTTCGCCGACGATCGTCGGCATCGCCGTGCCCACGATCATGTTGTCGAGCATCGCGAGCATCATCGTGATCATCAGCGCGAGCAGGACGACCCGCACGCTCCTGGGCTGCTTCTCCGCCCCGGTCTCGACTGTCTGTGTGTCCGCCATCTTCCCCACTCCCCTGGGTACAACCCCGGCCCGGCCACTTACTTGCCGCCCGGCTAGTTCACTACACTGGGGAAGGTAGACCTGCCACTAGCCGGTCGTCAAGTAAGTTTCTGGGGGCAAACTAGCCGGACGGCAAGTAAGTTTCCGCGGGAGCCCAAGGAGTACGAGGATGGACGTCACCATGGACGGCACCAAGCAGCAGCGACGCGGCAACACCCGCCAGCGCATCCAGGACGTGGCACTCGAACTCTTCGCCGAGCAGGGCTACGAGAAGACCTCCCTCCGCGAGATCGCGGAGCGCCTGGAGGTCACCAAGGCGGCTCTGTACTACCACTTCAAGACCAAGGAAGAGATCATCGTCGGGATCTTCACGGATCTGACGAAGCCGATCGAAGACCTGATCGAGTGGGGCAAGGGCCAGCCGCACACCCTGGAGACCAAGCACGAGCTCGTACGGCGCTACAGCAAGGCCCTGTCCGAGGCGGCCCCGCTCTTCCGCTTCATGCAGGAGAACCAGGCGACGGTGCGCGAACTCCAGATCGGCGACTCGTTCAAGGACCGCACGCGCAGCCTGCGCGACATCATCGTCGATCCGGACGCCCCCCTGACCGACCAGGTGCGCTGCGTGAGCGCCATCTTCACGCTGCACGCCGGCATGTTCTTCCTGCAGGACCTCGAAGGCGACCCCGAGGACAAGCGTGCAGCCGTCCTCGAGGTCGCCATGGGGCTGGTGACGCAGGCGCATCAGGGCGCCTGATCACATCAGCGTCAGACCTTCACGCCCTTGGAGTGCAGGAACTTCACCGGGTCTATCGCCGAGCCGTAGTTCGCGGTCGTACGGATCTCGAAGTGCAGGTGCGGACCGCTGGAGTTGCCGGTGTTGCCGGACAGGGCGATCTTCTGACCGGTCTTGACGACCTGGCCGACCTTCACGTTGATGTGCGAGAGGTGGGCGTACTGCGAGTAGACGCCGTTCGCGTGCTTGATCACGATGGCGTTGCCGTAGGCCGGGCCGTCACCGGCGCCGTTGCCGCCGGCCTTGACCACGGTGCCGCCGTGCGCGGCCATGACCTTGGTGCCGCTCGGCACGGCGAAGTCCTGACCGCTGTGGGTGGACTGCCACATGCCGCCGGCCTGGGCGAAGCTGGCGGACAGCGTGTACTTCTTCACCGGGTCGATCCAGGAGGCGGCGGAGACGGCCGTCTTGGCGGCGGGCGCAGCGGCAGGGGCAGCGGCGGACGCCACTCCGGTTCCCAGCACGGCCGAGGCGCCCACTGCGGCGACCCCGACGGCCACGCGGGTGCGGAGCAGGGACGTACGGGAAGAACGGAACGTGACGCGCTTGAACATGAAGACCTCATGGGGAAGGGGACAGAAGAAACCACCCGGCACGACCTCTGCCGCAGTGGCCATCCCTTGGTAACCCCCAGGCCCGCAGACCCCCAAACGTGTGATGTACGACGGAAGCTAGTACTTCAGCACAAAACTTCCCATCCCTTGACAGGTCGCACTTTCCGGACACTTTCGGCACCGATCCACTCCGGAGGCGGGAACGGGGCTCCGGGTTCCAGGGGGATTGTCCTTTTTGCCCAGATTCGGCCTGCGACTATCCGGCCTAGTAGGGTCCAAATCGCCTGTGCCGCTTGTCACCGGCCGCCCACCTCAAGGGACTTCGGAATGTGACGGCGGCTACTCCCCCGCCCCACGCGCCAGTTGTGACCCCGGTCACGATCAGCTGCACGGGGCTGTGAGCGGCCTCTCATCCGCATCTACCGTCCAGTAACCCGCTGGTTCCCCTCAGGCCACTCCGGTCGATCAGCATGCCCACGACACCCCAGCGCATGGACGCGAGAGGACCCCCACACATGACCCGAGGCACCTGGACGCGCCGCATAGCCATGACCGCCGTGGCGACCGCAGCCGTCACGGCGATGGCCGTCCCGGCCGGCGCCCAGGCCGCGACGGCCACCGGCACCTCCGCCGTCGCCACCGCGTCCACCGCAGCGGCCGCGGAGGACGTCGACTACGCGACCTGGCAGCAGGACTGCCAGGCCGTGATGGACCAGGCCCTGCCGGCGCTGAAGAAGCGCATCGCCGCCGCCAAGACCGGCGAGAAGCAGGCGATCGTCTTCGACATCGACAACACCACCCTGGAGACCGACTTCGGCTTCAGCTACCCGCAGCCGGCCAACAAGCCGGTCCTCGACGTCGCCGAGTACGCCCAGGAGCACGGCGTCTCGCTGTTCTTCGTCACCGCCCGCCCAGGCATCATCGCCGGGGTGACCGACTACAACCTCAAGTACGTCGGCTACCAGGTCTCCGGCCTCTACGTGCGCGGCTTCCTCGACCTCTTCAAGGACGTCGCCGCCTACAAGACCGCCCAGCGCGTCGACATCGAGAACAAGGGCTACACGATCATCACGAACATCGGCAACAGCGCCACCGACCTCTCCGGCGGCCACGCCGAGACGACGTACAAGCTGCCCGACTACGACGGTCAGCTGTCGTAGCCGCCTGCGGGCATGACGAAGGGGCCGGTGCTGGAAAAGCACCGGCCCCTTCTGTTCGGCCCTGAGGCCGGTCGGCCCGAAGGCCTGAGGCTTACGCCTCCTTGCTCAGGTTCGGTCCGGCGCCGCCGGCCGCCTGCTCGATCGGCGGGACGTCGGGCAGCGCCGACTTCTCCTCACCGCGGAAGGTGAAGGTCTGGGTCTCGCCCTCGCCCTCGGTGCCGACGACCACGATGTGACCGGGGCGCAGCTCGCCGAAGAGGATCTTCTCCGACAGCGTGTCCTCGATCTCGCGCTGGATCGTGCGACGCAGCGGACGCGCGCCCAGCACCGGGTCGTAGCCCTTCTTGGCCAGCAGCTCCTTGGCGGACTGGGAGAGCTCGATGCCCATGTCCCGGTCCTTCAGGCGCTCGTCCACCTTGCCGATCATCAGGTCGACGATCCGCAGGATGTCCGCCTGGGTCAGCTGCGGGAAGACGACCACGTCGTCGACGCGGTTGAGGAACTCGGGGCGGAAGTGCTGCTTGAGCTCGTCCGACACCTTGTTCTTCATGCGCTCGTAGTTGGTCTTCGAGTCGCCCGAGGCCGCGAAGCCCAGGTTGAAGCCCTTGGAGATGTCCCGGGTGCCGAGGTTGGTCGTCATGATGATGACCGTGTTCTTGAAGTCCACGACCCGGCCCTGGGAGTCGGTCAGGCGACCGTCCTCCAGGATCTGCAGCAGCGAGTTGAAGATGTCCGGGTGGGCCTTCTCGACCTCGTCGAAGAGGACGACGGAGAACGGCTTGCGGCGCACCTTCTCGGTCAGCTGGCCGCCCTCTTCGTAGCCCACGTAGCCGGGGGGCGAACCGAAGAGACGCGAGACCGTGTGCTTCTCGCTGAACTCCGACATGTCGAGGGAGATCAGCGCGTCCTCGTCACCGAAGAGGAACTCGGCGAGCGCCTTGGACAGCTCGGTCTTACCGACACCGGACGGGCCGGCGAAGATGAACGAGCCACCGGGACGCTTCGGGTCCTTCAGACCGGCACGCGTACGACGGATCGCCTTCGACAGCGCCTTGACGGCGTCGACCTGGCCGATGACGCGCTTGTGGAGCTCGTCCTCCATGCGCAGCAGACGCGAGGACTCCTCCTCGGTCAGCTTGAAGACCGGGATGCCGGTGGCGGTCGCGAGGACCTCGGCGATGAGCTCGCCGTCGACCTCGGCGACGACGTCCATGTCGCCGGCCTTCCACTCCTTCTCCCGCTTGGCCTTGGCGGCCAGGAGCTGCTTCTCCTTGTCGCGGAGGGAGGCGGCCTTCTCGAAGTCCTGCGAGTCGATCGCGGACTCCTTGTCGCGGCGGACGCCGGCGATCTTCTCGTCGAACTCGCGGAGGTCCGGCGGAGCCGTCATCCGGCGGATGCGCATCCGGGAACCGGCCTCGTCGATCAGGTCGATCGCCTTGTCCGGCAGGAAGCGGTCCGAGATGTACCGGTCGGCCAGCGTCGCGGCCTGGACCAGCGCCTCGTCCGTGATGGAGACGCGGTGGTGGGCCTCGTACCGGTCACGCAGACCCTTGAGGATCTCGATCGTGTGCGGCAGGGACGGCTCAGCGACCTGGATGGGCTGGAAGCGGCGCTCGAGGGCCGCGTCCTTCTCCAGGTGCTTGCGGTACTCGTCCAGCGTGGTGGCGCCGATGGTCTGCAGCTCACCACGGGCCAGCATCGGCTTCAGGATCGAAGCGGCGTCGATGGCGCCCTCGGCGGCACCCGCACCGACCAGCGTGTGCAGCTCGTCGATGAACAGGATGATGTCGCCGCGGGTGCGGATCTCCTTGAGGACCTTCTTCAGGCGCTCCTCGAAGTCACCGCGGTAGCGGGAGCCGGCGACCAGCGCGCCGAGGTCCAGGGTGTAGAGGTGCTTGTCCTTGAGGGTCTCGGGCACCTCGCCCTTGACGATGGCCTGGGCGAGGCCCTCGACGACGGCGGTCTTGCCGACGCCGGGCTCACCGATCAGGACCGGGTTGTTCTTGGTGCGGCGGGACAGCACCTGCATGACCCGCTCGATCTCCTTCTCGCGCCCGATGACCGGGTCGAGCTTGGACTCACGAGCGGCCTGGGTGAGGTTCCGGCCGAACTGGTCGAGCACCAGGGACGTCGAGGGCGTGCCCTCGGCAGGGCCGCCCGCGGTGGCGGTCTCCTTGCCCTGGTAACCGGAGAGCAGCTGGATGACCTGCTGCCGCACCCGGTTGAGATCTGCGCCCAGCTTGACGAGGACCTGGGCGGCGACGCCCTCGCCCTCGCGGATCAGGCCGAGCAGGATGTGCTCCGTGCCGATGTAGTTGTGACCCAGCTGAAGGGCCTCCCGGAGCGACAGCTCCAGGACCTTCTTGGCACGGGGGGTGAAGGGGATGTGGCCGGACGGGGCCTGCTGCCCCTGCCCGATGATCTCCTCCACCTGCTGGCGGACCGCCTCGAGCGAAATCCCGAGGCTCTCAAGGGCCTTGGCGGCGACACCCTCACCCTCGTGGATCAGGCCCAGGAGGATGTGCTCGGTGCCGATGTAGTTGTGGTTGAGCATCCGGGCTTCTTCCTGAGCCAGGACGACAACCCGCCGCGCGCGGTCGGTGAACCTCTCGAACATCGTTAATCGCTCCTCAGAGCGGTCAGGCAGTGGGGGGAACTTCCCCTCCCTGTCCTTCCGCAGCTTAGTCCCGCAAGCGGGGACCGCTCATTCCAACTGCCGACACCGTCGATGGCCTCCTGACCCCGAACGCCGACATCTGCTCCAACCCGATGGTGCGAGACGATGTTCCCGCAGGCCAGGCAGTTACCCCAGTCGCCAGTACGCCGATGGCGAACGCGAGACGGCCTTTCCTGCGTGTCGCCCCCTCCCACTAGGGATGTCTTACCCGCCGGCACTGACACTCCATGCCGTGCGCACCGGTTCCCTCCGCTACGGGCGAACAACCTTGCGCCTCGCGACACCCCCCGCGCATGCCTTTTGTCGACACGCTGTGCGGCCGAGAGACCACCCAGCGTAACTCGCGGGCCTTTTCGGCGGTTGCACTTGGCATGGTTGGCTCGGTCCCCCCGGCTGCCGGCTCGGCCGCCTCCGCGATCCTCACGCTTCCCCTCCCCCGACGGCCGCTCGACCCGGACGATCCGGCGGATCGGACCGACCCGGTCCGCGGCTGGTACGAGAACGAACTGGGCTGGGCGACGGTGCCCGGGGAGCCGGTACGACTTTTGGTGGGAGAGCGCTTCGACGTCCTGGACGTACCGGTCGAGGCGGGCCTCGCGGCGCTCCGGCGACTCGCGCCGGGCTCTCCGGTGGCCGTGCGGGGCGACCGGATGCGGCTGCTGGTGGCGGCGGGCTGCGCGGAGGAGGTGCCCGGGATCCTGCAGTGGCTGGAGTGGGGCGCGCTGCCGCTGGATCTGACGGCGATCGGCGCGGGCGCGCTCATCGAGGCGCCGTCGCCTCCCGCGCGAAACCCCGCCCGGGATCCGGGCCGCGATCCCGGGCGGAACCGCCCCGGACCGGGTCAGGGGGCCGCTGTGTGGCTGCGGCCCCCCGTGGCAGGGTGCGAGGTCGAGGCCTCGCTGCCGACGATGTCGGCCTTGGGGGGCGGTGGGGGCGCCCCCGATCTCGTAAGACTGATGGACACGCTGGCGACGCACTGTCATCGTGTCCGGCTGCGGCGCGCGTGCGCTCAGCCGTTGGCCTTCTCGTAGGCCTCGCGAATGGTCGCCGGAACGCGGCCACGGTCATTGACCTCGAAACCGTTCTCCTTCGCCCACGCGCGGATCTGAGCGGTGTCCTGGCTGCCGCCGGAAGCCGCTCGGGCCTTTCCACGCCCACCCGAAGCACGGCCGCCGGTACGGCGTCCGCCCTTCACGTAGGGCTCGAGAAGTCCACGCAGCTTGTCCGCATTGGTTGTCGTGAGATCGATCTCGTACGTCTTGCCGTCCAGCGCGAACGTCACGGTCTCGTCCGCCTCGCCGCCGTCGAGGTCGTCGACAAGAAGGACCTGAACCTTCTGTGCCACCGGATTTCCTTTCATCGAAAACGTGAGGGGTCGGGGGTCCGCGGCGTCCGCCGTTTAGCCGAGCCCTGTTATATGCAGTACTGCAGTACGTCGGAAAGCAAACCGCTTTTGCTGGGAAAACACAAACCCCCGGGCAGAGACCGGCAGCCTGCCCCGGTCCGGAAACGTGCGCGTTTCGGACATAGGGAACCCGGGCAAGGCAGGTCGGTCGGAATGGACCTCGACGATCACAGATGCAGAAGCATCCGGCTGTTGCCCAAGGTGTTCGGTTTCACTCGTTCGAGTCCGAGGAACTCGGCGACGCCCTCGTCATAGGAACGCAGCAGCTCCGCGTAGACATCGGTGTCCACCGGCGTCTCACCGATCTCCACGAAGCCGTGCTTGCCGAAGAAGTCCACTTCGAAGGTCAGGCAGAAAACGCGGCGAACACCGAGCCAGCGTGCGGTGTGGAGCAACTTCTCCAACAACTGGTGGCCGACGCCGGCGCCCTTCAGCCCGCGCTTCACCGCGAGAGTCCGGACTTCCGCCAGGTCTTCCCACATCACGTGCAGGGCGCCGCAGCCGACCACCTCGGCGTTGTCGTCGCGTTCGGCGACCCAGAACTCCTGGATGTCCTCGTAAAGCGTCACCGTCGCTTTGTCGAGCAGGATGCCGCCGCGGACGTAGGCGTCAAGGAGACGGCGCACGGCGGGGACATCGCCGGTCCGGGCCCGCCGGACGGTGATGGCTTTAGCGGTGACTTCGGGCTTCTCGGGGTTCTCGGGGTTCTCGGCGGACGGACTCTCTGCGGACATGTGCGGACGCTATCGCCCGCCGCCCTCCGTTGCCGAGGCGGGGTTCTCCGCACCACTGCCGCTACTGCCGGTACTCCCCGCGCTCTCTGCACTCCCCTGAGTTGCGGGTTCGGCAGATTCCGGTCCTTGGACCATGCGTACGGCGTCGCGCAGCGCGAGTCGCTGTTCCTCACTCATCATCCCGAAGAAGGCGACGAGAGCGGCTGCGGGGTTGTCGCTCTGCGCCCAGGCGTCGTTCATGAGGGCTGCGGCGTAGGCGGCCCTGGTGGAGACCGCCTCATATCGATAGGCCCGGCCTTCCGCTTCACGACGCACCCAGCCCTTCTGATGGAGATTGTCCAAAACGGTCATCACCGTGGTGTACGCGATGGACCGTTCCTGCTGAAGGTCTTCCAGGACTTCTCGAACGGTGACCGGGCGGTTCCACTTCCACACCCGCGTCATGACCGAGTCTTCGAGTTCTCCCAATGGGCGAGGCACAGCTCAGAACAATAGTGGGAGATCTCGCCAATCGCGTGCCGGACGTGCACCTTCATTGGCAAACGGGAACAAAAAGGGCGTACGGCTTCGAAGGAAGCCGTACGCCCGGACAGGCGGCGGAAGCGTCGCGGATCGGTCAGGCGTCGGGGCCCGCGGGGGCCTGGCGCGCGCCGTCCACGCGCGCGAGTGCGGCGTCGACGGCCGCGTCCTCCTTGGCCTTGTTGGACCCGCCCTGGGTCTTCACGATCACCCTGATCACGCCGACGAAGAACACGGCCATGACGATGGGAGGCACGAGCGCGGAGACGTAGTCCATGGATCCAGAGTAGCCAGGGAGGAACGGGACATCGGTGCGGGGTCCGCCCGGATCAGCCGGCGGCGAGCCGCCGCTGCTCCGGGTTGGCGGGCGGCGGGGTCGGCTTGCGGCGCGGGAAGACCTCGCCCGGGGTGGGGACGGGCCGCCGCGCGGGTTCGGGCGTGGCGGGCTTGGCGGGGGCGGGACCGGGGGCCACCGGCTTCTCGGCGGGCTTCTTCGCCGGCTGTTCGCCCGGCTGCCCGCCCGGATCCTCGGCGGTGCCGGAGAGATGGGCGCAGCCGTCGACTGAAAGGCCCCCGGGAAGGGCCAGGAGCCGCGTACGGGACGCCGGGACCGTCGGGGCGACCGGAACGACCCTGCGGGCCGCACGGCGGGCCAGACGGGCGCGTACGTCGTGTTCGGCGAGCACCTGGCAGCGGCTCAGGAGGGCTGCGGCCGTCGGGTTGCCGCGCAGGGCGCGCAGCGCGGCGAGGTCGTCGGGTTCGGGCCGGTAGCCGGTGGCCAGCACCTCTTCCAGGAGGGTGAGATAGCCGGCGGTGGTGCCGGGGAGGGCGGCGCGGTACCGGGCGAGGTCGGCCACCAGGAAGGCCCGCAGCCGGGCGGCCTCGCCCATCGCCTCGTCGAGCGACTCGGCGAGGCGATGGCAGTCCTGGACGTCCTCGGCGGAGACGGGGCCGGGGTGGAGGGCGAGGGCGAGGGCGCGGCGGAGCACACGCAGCTCCTCCGCACCGAACGCCATGCCGCCGCGGGATCCGTAGGGCGTGGGCATGCCGCGACGATACGCGCTAATCAGACAAATTCGACACAGAGCGTGGGTGTGGCGCGCCCGGATCCGCCCTGGTGGCCCCGTCGGCGGTCGGCCCCCGCCCGCCTCCGCCGGCCTCGGTCGGCCCCGTCCGCTTCAGGATTCCCCGGTCACATGCGTGACACGTTCCGCTCGTAGACCAGGCGCAGCCCGATCAGCGTCAGCCAGGGCTCGTGCTCGTCGATCACCGAGGACTCGCCGAGCACCATCGGCGCCAGTCCGCCCGTGGCGATGACCGTCACGTCCTCCGGCTCGTCCGCCAGTTCGCGGGCCATCCGGGTGACGACGCCGTCGACCTGGCCGGCGAAACCGTAGACGATCCCGGACTGCATCGCCTCGACCGTGTTCTTGCCGATCACGCTCCGGGGCCGGGCGACCTCGATCTTGCGGAGCATCGCGGCCCTGACGCCCAGTGCCTCGACCGAGATCTCGATGCCGGGGGCGATGACCCCGCCGACGTACTCCCCGCGCGCGGAGACCGCGTCGAACGTCGTCGCCGTGCCGAAGTCGACGACGATCGCCGGGCCGCCGTAGAGCTCGTTCGCCGCGACCGCGTTGATGATGCGGTCGGCGCCGACCTCCTTGGGGTTGTCGAACAGGATCGGCACGCCCGTCTTCACGCCGGGTTCGACGAGCACGGCGGGCACGTCGCCGTAGTAGCGCCGTGTCACCTCGCGCAGCTCGTGCAGCACGGAGGGCACGGTCGCGCAGATCGCGATCCCGTCGATGCCGTCGCCCAGTTCGTCCCCGAGGAGCGGGTGCATGCCCATGAGGCCGTGCAGCAGCACGGCCAGTTCGTCCGCGGTGCGGCGGGCGTCGGTGGAGATCCGCCAGTGCTCGACGATGTCCTCACCGTCGAACAGGCCGAGCACGGTGTGCGTGTTGCCCACGTCGATCGTCAGCAGCATGGCCGGTCCCCGTTCCCTACTCAGCCGCTCGCAGATCCAGACCGATGTCCAGGATCGGCGAGGAGTGGGTCAGGGCCCCCACGGCGAGGAAGTCCACGCCGGTGTCGGCGTACGCCTTGGCGTTCTCCAGCGTCAGCCGGCCCGACGCCTCCAGCAGGGCGCGTCCGCCGACGACGCCCACGGCCTCGGCGCACTCCCCGGGCGTGAAGTTGTCCAGCAGTATCAGGTCGGCGCCCGCGTCGAGGACCTCGCGCAGCTGGTGCAGAGTGTCGACCTCGACCTCGATCGGCACCTCCGGGAAGGTCTCCCGGACGGCCTCGAAGGCGCGGGCGACGCCGCCCGCGGCGACCACGTGGTTGTCCTTGACGAGGGCCGCGTCGGACAGCGACATCCGGTGGTTGACGCCGCCGCCGCAGCGGACGGCGAACTTCTCCAGGGAGCGCAGTCCCGGCGTCGTCTTGCGGGTGTCACGCACGCGTGCGTTCGTGCCCTCCAGGACGTCGGCCCACGCGCGCGTGGCGGTGGCGATGCCGGACAGCCGGCAGATCAGGTTGAGCGCGCTGCGCTCGGCGGTGAGGAGGTCACGCGTGCGCGTGGTGACCGACAGCAGCTTCTGTCCGGCCTCCACGCGGTCGCCGTCCTCCACGTGCCGCTCGACCTCGAACTCGTCCGTGCAGACGACCGAGACGACCGCCTCGGCGATCCTGAGGCCCGCGACCACGCCCGCCTCGCGCGCGGTGAAGTCGGCGGTGGCGACCGCGTCCTCGGGGATGGTCGCGACCGTCGTCACGTCGACGCCGTGGTCCAGGTCCTCCTGGATGGCGACGTTGGCGATGTCCTCGACCTCGACGGGGTCGAGGCCGGCGTCGATCAGGAGCTGGGCGAGCGCGGGGTCGAGCCCGCACTCCAGGTACTCCGCGTCGGTGAAGTCCGCGTCTGCGTCGGCGCCACAGGCACAGCCGTCGCCGCAGCCGCCGCTCTGGGCGAGGGGAAGGTCGGGGGTGCTCACGTCTGTCACTGCTCCTGGTGATGCTGCCGGGTAGGGGGGAAGTCTGCGGTATCGGTGGTGTGTACGGCGAGCGTGCGGTCCGGATTCAGCCTGACGACGATGTGGCGGCGCCAGTTCGCGTCGTCGCGGTCGGCGTGGTCCTCGCGCCAGTGGCAGCCGCGGGTCTCCTCGCGCTGCCGGGCGGCGGCGACCAGCACGCGCGCGACGCACAGGAGGTTGGTGGCCTCCCAGGTGTCGACGCCGGGCTCGGCCGTCTTGCCGTTCTCGTCCAGGGCGCCGCGGGCCTCGGTGTGCAGCCGTTGCAGCTGGTCGGCGGCCTTCTCCAGGGACTCGGCGGAGCGCAGGACGCCTGCGCCCTCCGTCATCACCCGCTGGATGGCGAACCGGGCCTCGGGGGCGAGGAGCGGGTGCGCGGGCCGCTCGGGGTGCTCGACGGGCGCGGGCACGCGCGCGTGGAGCCGGTCGTCCGCCCGGCTCGCGGCGATGTCGGCGACGATGCGCTCGGCGTAGACGAGGCCTTCCAGGAGCGAGTTCGACGCGAGCCGGTTCGCGCCGTGCACGCCGGTGCAGGCGACCTCCCCGCACGCGTACAGGCCCGGCACGGTCGTCCGGCCGCGGGAGTCGGTGCGCACGCCTCCGGAGGCGTAGTGGGCGGCCGGGGCGACCGGGACGGGCTCGGTGACCGGGTCGATGCCGTGGCTGCGGCAGGCGGCGAGGATCGTCGGGAAGCGGTGCGCCCACATGTGCGCGCCGAAGTGCCGGGCGTCGAGGAACATGTGCTCAGCGTCCTGCTCCTGCATGCGGCGCATGATGCCCTTGGCGACGATGTCCCGGGGCGCGAGCTCGGCCAGCTCGTGCTGGCCGACCATGAAGCGCACGCCGTCCGCGTCGACCAGGTGGGCGCCCTCGCCGCGCACGGCCTCGGAGACGAGGGGCTGCTGGCCCTCGGCGTCCGCGCCGAGGAACAGCACGGTCGGGTGGAACTGGACGAACTCCAGGTCGGAGACCTCCGCGCCGGCGCGCAGGGCTAGCGCCACGCCGTCGCCGGTGGACACGGACGGGTTGGTGGTGGCGGAGAACACCTGGCCCATGCCGCCGGTCGCCAGGACGACCGCGGGGGCGTGCACGGCGCCGACGCCGTCGTGCTGGCCCTCGCCCATGACGTGCAGGGTGACGCCGGCGGTGCGGCCGTCGGCGTCCGTGAGGAGGTCCAGGACGAGCGCGTTCTCGACCGTGCGCACGCCACGCGCGCGTACCGCCTCGACGAGCGCCCGGGAGATCTCCGCGCCGGTCGCGTCGCCGCCCGCGTGCGCAATCCGGCGGCGGTGGTGGCCGCCCTCGCGGGTCAGCTCCAGGCCGCCTTCCTCGGACTCGTCGAAGTGCGCGCCGGTCTCGATCAGGCGGCGCACCGCGTCGGGGCCCTCGGTGACGAGGATCCGTACCGCGTCCTCGTCGCACAGGCCCGCACCCGCCACCAGCGTGTCGTCCAGGTGCTGTTCCGGTGTGTCGCCCTCGCCCAGGGCCGCGGCTATGCCGCCCTGCGCCCAGCGGGTGGAGCCGTCGTCGAGGCGGGCCTTGGTGACGACGACGGTCTTCAGGCCGGCGGCCTCGCAGCGCAGGGCCGCGGTCAGACCGGCGACGCCGGAACCGACTACCACCACGTCCGCGGCGATGCTCCACCCGGGCGCGGGCGCGTGCAGTCGTATGCCTGTGCTGGTCACGAGGCGGCTCCGAAGGTGAGGGGGAGGTTGTCGATCAGCCGGGTCGTGCCGACCCGGGCGGCGACGGCGAGGACGGCCTCGCCGGTGAAGTCGTCGTCGATCTCGGTGAAGTCGGAGGGGTCGACGAGGGCGAGGTAGTCCAGCCGCAGCGGCGGGTCGTGGCGGACGGCCTCGTCCAGGACCAGACGGGCGGCCGCGCGGACGGCGGCGGGGTTGCCGGGGGCGGCCTTGGCGACGGCGTGCGCGTCGGCGGCGGCGCGGGACTCCCCTATGGCGCTGAGCGCCTCGGCACGCGCGCGCGTCGCGGGCACTTCACGCGCGCGTGCCCGCAGCGCCTCCTGAGCGGCATGCCGGTCGCGGCCCGCGAACAGCGCCTGGGAGAGCGCGAGCGCGGCATGCCGCTCCCGGGCGGACAGAAAGCGGTTGCGGCTGGACAGGGCCAGGCCGTCCTCCTCGCGCACCGTCGGCACGGCGACGATCTCCACGCCGAAGTTCAGGTCGCGGGTCATGCGGCGGATCAGGGCGAGCTGCTGTGCGTCCTTCTGCCCGAACAGGGCGGCGTCGGGCCGGGTGAGGTGCAGCAGCTTGGCGACGACGGTGAGCATGCCGTCGAAGTGCCCCGGGCGGGAGCTGCCCTCCAGGCGGCCGCCCATGGGGCCCGCGGTGATGCGCACCTGGGGCTCGCCGCCCGGGTAGACCTCGTCCACGGACGGGGCGAACACGACGTCCGCGCCGGCCTGCTCGGCGATCTTGAGGTCCGCGTCCAGGGTGCGCGGGTAGCGGTCGAGGTCCTCGCCCTCGCCGAACTGCAGCGGGTTGACGAAGACCGTGACGACGACCTCGCCGTCCGGCCCGGCGAGCTCGCGAGCGGTGCGGACGAGCGTGGCGTGACCCTCGTGGAGGGCGCCCATCGTCATCACGACGGTCCGGCGGCCGCCACGCGCGCGTGCGTGGAGTTCGTCGGCGGTGCGCAGCAGGGTGGTGGTCATCCGGCATCTCCTTCGGTGCCGTGCGTACCGGGCGTACCGGGGGCGCCAGGGGTGCCGCGGGTCTCCTCGGCGAGTACCCCGAGGAGGTCCTCGGCGAGTTCGGGCTTGAGGAGTCCGTGGGCGAGCGCGCGGTCGGCGGTCGCGCGGGCCATCGCCAGGTAGCCGGCGACGGCCTGGGGGGCGTGCTCGCGCAGCTGTGCGACGTGCGCGGCGACCGTGCCCGCGTCCCCGCGCGCGACGGGGCCCGTGAGCGCGCCGTCACCGGAGCGCAGCGCGTTGTCGAGAGCGGCGCCGAGCAGCGGGCCGAGCATCCGGTCGGGGGCCTCGACGCCGGCCGCGCGGAGCAGCTCCATGGACTGGGCGACCAGCGTGACCAGGTGGTTGGCTCCCAGGGCGAGGGCCGCGTGGTAGAGCGGGCGGCTCTCCTCGGCGATCCACTCCGGCTCGCCGCCCATCTCGATCACGAGGGCCTCGGCGGCCAGCCGCAGCTCGTCGGGCGCGGTGACGCCGAAGGCGCAGCCGGCCAGCCGCTGGACGTCCACGGGGGTGCCCGTGAAGGTCATCGCCGGGTGCAGGGCCAGCGGCAGCGCGCCCGCGCGCAGGGCGGGGTCGAGGACCTTCGCGCCGTACCGCCCGGACGTGTGCACCAGCAGCTGGCCCGGCCGCACGGCACCGGTCTCCGCGAGGCCCTCGACGAGACCGGGCAGGCTGTCGTCGGGGACGGTCAGCAGCACCAGGTCGGAACGCCGCAGGACCTCGGCGGGCGGGAGCAGGGGCACGTCGGGCAGCAGCAGCGCGGCGCGTCGCCTGGAGGCGTCGGAGACGCCGGAGACGGCGACCGGGCGGTGCCCGGCGAGTTGGAGGGACGCGGCCAGGGCCGGCCCGACCCGGCCCGCGCCGACGACGCCGACGGCGAGCCGCGCGGGGCGGTCCCTGGGGTCTGGCTGTTGGGCTGTACTCACGCGACGACGGCCTTCCGTTCCAGTCCGCTCCGGGTACCGGACGATTTCTCGTCATGTTAACGCGATTGGTTCGAGGGGAGTCCGGTCGTCCACAGGCTGTGGGCTTTCCCACGCACTCCCCGGGGGTGGCCCGGGGAGCTGAAATGCGCGTGCCCGCGCGAGTCGCCGCACGGCATCATCCGGAGCATGACGAACACGGCGGAGCAGGACGAGGAGAAGTCGACGCAGCAGCGCCTGCGGGAGCGGCGGGCGGCCGCCTCCCGGACGGCGGAACGCGTGCTCGCGCGCGGGGGGTTCCAAGGCACGCTGCGTGACCGGCTCACGCTGCTGCTCGAAGCGGCGCCCCCGGTCTACGACCTGGACGAACCCGCCGACATCTACGGCGACGGCGTCGTCGAGGCCCTGGAGAAGCGGGTCGCCGAGCTGCTGGGGACGGAGGCCTGCGCGTTCTTCCCGACCGGCACGATGGCCCAGCAGATCGCCCTGCGCTGCTGGGCGGGCCGCACCGGCAACCCGACGGTCGCGCTGCATGCGCTGAGCCACCCCGAGGTGTGGGAGCGGGGCGCGTTCACCACCGTCAGCGAGCTGCGCACGGTCCAGGTGACGCGCGAGCCCCGACCGCCCACGGCGGAGGAGGTGCGCGACTTCGAGGAGCCCTTCGGGGCGCTGATGCTGGAACTGCCCCTGAGGGACGCCGGTTTCGTGCTCCCCACCTGGGAGGAGCTGACCGAGGTCGTCGAGGCGGCACGCGAGCGCGATGCGGTCGTGCACTTCGACGGCGCACGCCTGTGGGAGACGACCCACCACTTCGGCCGCCCCCTGCGGGACATCGCGGCTCTGGCGGACAGCGTCTACGTATCGTTCTACAAGTCCCTCGACGGCTTCGGCGGCGCGGCGCTCGCCGGCCCGAGGACGCTGGTGGAGGAGGCGAAGACCTGGCGGCACCGCTACGGCGGAATGATCTTCCAGCAGTTCCCCACCGCGCTGTCGGCACTCGTCGGGCTGGAGCGGGAACTGCCCCGGCTGCCCGAATACGTGGCCCACGCGCACGTGGTGGCCGCCGCGCTGCGCGAGGGGTTCGCCGAGACGGACGTCCCCTGGGCGCGCGTGCACCCGGAGGTGCCGCACACGCACCAGTTCCAGGTCTGGCTGCCGTACGAGGCGGATCTGCTCGCCGAGGCGGCGGCGCTGCAGGCCGAGGAGACGGGCACCATGCTCTTCGCGGGCGCCTGGGCCCGCGGCGGGCCCGGGCTGGCCCTCACCGAGGTCACCGTCCGGGCCGCAGGCCTGACATGGACGGCGGACGACGTGAAGGCGGCGGTCGCGGACTTCGCGACCCGGCTGACCCGGCTGGCCCGGGTGACCGAGGCGGCCGGGGCGGCCAGGGCTGCCGAGGGGTAGAGGCGGCCCAGGGGTGGGGGCGGCAGCGGCGGTAGCGGCTCGCAGAGGCGGTCAGCAGGTAGGGCGGGGGCGCAGGTGCAGCCGACGGGCCAGCGCCCGCCACAACCGCCCGTGGGCGGGGCGGCCCGCGACCACCGCGCGGAACTGCTGGTAGTCGCGCAGTTCACGCATCACCTGCCAGTCGTGGGCGCCCGGCGCGGGAACGACGGGCTCGCCGTGCTGCCGGGCGCGGTAGGCGTCGAGGGCGTACTGCTGAGTGATGCTCATGGCCGATCCCTCTCGGAACGAACGTGATCAGGACATAGGTGATCAGGACATGGGAAGCGGTACGGGAAGCGGTACGGGAAGCGGTACGGGAAGGGGGCTCCGCGGCTGCCCCGGCCTCTTCAGACTGCGCCCGGCGGCCGCCCCGCGTCGCGTCGATTGACGGCGGCCGTCAATCGGCAATCGCGTTGTCAGTGGCGGAGTGCACCATGAGGACATGAGCCTGAGCATCGACATCGCGGGGCTGCGGCCGGAGAGGGTCGCCGTCGTGCCCTCGCCCCTGGCCGAGCTCGGCACGGCGCTGCACGCGCTGGCCGAGCCGGGGCACCATCCCGGCCTGCAGGGCTGGGTCACCGGCGTCACCGCTCGGCTCGACCCCTATCTGGCCGACCGGATGTGCGAGGCCGACTTCCTGTGGCGGACGACGTTCTCGGACGTCTTCCTGCCCTACGCGGGCCTTCCGGGCCGAGACACGCTCCCCGGGGCCACGCTCGCCGAGGAACTCGACCTCCTCGACAAGCTGACGGACGAACAGTTCGTCGACCTGTCCCTGGAGTTCACCTGTTCCTCCGGCTACGAACTGCCGAGCAACAACGTCCTCACCGACCCGGAGCTGCGCCGCCGCGCCTTCGAGCTGGCCGCCGCGCGCGGGCCACGCCAGTTGCGGTTCGCCCAACGGCTGCTCGACGACCCGCCACGCGTGCGTGCGTGGCTCAGGCAGTTCCTGGAGGACTGCGACGAGGCGTTCTTCGCCGACGTCTGGGCCCGGGTGCGCATCCCGCTCGCCGCCGACGCCCGTCACAAAACGGACCTGCTGCGCCACAAGGGGCTTGCGGAGACGCTCGCCGCCGTGTCGTCGGCGGTCACGCTCGACGAGGCCGGGGCGCGCATCAGGGTGGACAAGCTGGTCCAGGCCCGAACCACCACCGGGGACGGCGGCCTGCTGCTCGTGCCGACGAGCCTCGGCTGGCCCCACCTGATGGTGCTGTACCGGTACGGCTGGCAGCCCGTGCTGCACTACCCGGTCAGCTCTCCGGAGCTGGCCTCGCCGCCCTCGGTGGAGCAGCTGACGCTACGGATGACCGCGCTGTCCCATCCCGTCCGGATGCGGCTCTGCCGGCTGCTGGCCCGCAGCGCGTACACGACGACCGAGCTGGCCCAGGCCCAGGGCATGACGGCCCCCGAGATATCCCGGCACCTCGCCGTCCTGAAGAAGGCGGGCCTGCTCAGCACCCGCCGGCGCGGCCGGTACGTGCTGCACCAGCTCGACGTGACGGTCGTGGCCCGGCTGGGCAGCGACTTCCTGGAAGGGATACTCCGCTAGGCGCTCCGCTGGAAGTGCGCGATGTGCCGCAATGTGCCGCGATATGCCGTCCTTCCGCTGCGGCGCCGTCGTGGCTGGTCGCGCCCGCGCGGCGGAGCCGCATATGTCAGCGTCCCGCGCCCCTTCGGGGCGCTGCCGGCTTCGCCTGACCTGCTCCGGTCCGGTCGGTGGGTCAGTCGAAGCGGATGTGTTTGAGGCCGACGCCGGCCTGCCGCAGCCTCGTCCGCAACGGGCCCTCGGTGTTGGGCCTGAGCGTCAGCCCGGCGAGGACGGCGATGCGGTCGGCGGTCTTGGGCACGGTCGAGTGGTCCGTCCACAGGTGCTCGGCGAACTCGGGCTCGCTCAGTCGTTCGAGGCAGTGGTCGAGCTTCTGGACGGCCCAGCTCTCCCGGCGCAGCCCCGCGCGCTTTCCGGCGACGAACCGGAGGAGGTGTCCCAGGCCCCGCTCGCGCAGCCGCCTCAGCACCGTCTCGCGTTCGGCGAGGAGCGTGAAGTGGCGTACGTCGTGGCCGAGTTCGCGCAGCCTGCCGACGGTCTCCCCGAAGTACCCGGAGTCGGTCACGGTCATGGGCACGATCACCACGCCGTCGTGCTGGTCGAGCGCCAGGTCGAGGACCTCGACGACGCCCTGCCGCCAGGAGGTCAGGTCCTGGAAGTCCCCCCGAAGGCCGGGCGGCAGCATGCGGCGCAGGCCGAAGCCGGCGTGCTCGGGGTCGCAGACGACGCTGCCGGGCAGCCGGCGCCGTATCTCGTGTGCGGTCTGTGTCTTGCCGCCCCCGAAAGGGCCGTTGATCCACAGGAGCATGCGCAGACCCTAGTGGAGCGGCCGCAGCTCGGTGGCCGAACTCGGCGACCGAACTCGGCGACCGAACTCGGTGGCCGAAGTGGAGCGGCCCGCCGGTCAGTGGCCGCCCGCCCGCACCAGCCCGGTCTCGTACGCCAGAACCACCACCTGGACGCGGTCGCGCAGCCCCAGCTTGGTCAGGATGCGGCCCACATGAGTCTTGACGGTCGCCTCGGACAGCACCAGCCGGGCCGCGATCTCCCCGTTGGAGAGCCCCTGGGCGACCAGCACCATGACCTCGCGTTCCCGCTCCGTGAGCCGCTCCAGCTCCTTGTGCTGGGCCTCCTTGCCGGTGGCGGGCAGCATCGGCGCGAACCGGTCGAGGAGCCGGCGCGTGGTGGACGGGGCGACGACCGCGTCACCGCTGTGCACGGAGCGGATGGCGGCCAGCAGCTCGCCCGGCGGGACGTCCTTCAGCATGAAGCCGGAGGCGCCCGCCTTCAGGCCGGAGAACGCGTACTCGTCCAGGTCGAAGGTGGTCAGGATCAGCACCTTCGGCGCGTCGGGCTCCGCGCAGATGCGCCGGGTGGCCTCCACGCCGTCCAGCTTCGGCATACGGACGTCCATGAGCACGACGTCGACCTCCGTGGCGCGCACCACCTGCAGGGCCTCGACACCGTCGCCCGCCTCCGCCACGACCTCCATGTCCGGCTGGGCGGCGAGCACCATCCGGAACCCGGTGCGCAGCAGCACCTGGTCGTCGACGAGCATCACGCGGATCGCCATCGAGTCCTCTTCCGTTTCTTCTGTCCGTTGTCCGTCAGGTGGTTCAAGTGACTGTTCGGGGGGGGGTCTTAGGGGGCGTGACAGGTGTCAGTAGGGGGCGTGCGTCGGTGTCAATGCGCGGGTTTGAGCGGGAGCAGGGCGCTGATGCGGAATCCTCCGCCGGGTCGCGGGCCCGCGTCCAGGGTGCCGCCCACCATGCCGACCCGCTCGCGCATGCCGATCAGCCCGTGGCCCGCGCCGTCGGCGCCGCCCTCCTCGTACAGCTCGTGCGGGGCGCCCTTGCCGTCGTCCTCGACGAGCAGGCCGAGGCCGTCGTCGAAGTAGACCAGGCGCACGCTCGCGCCCGCGTTCGGTCCGCCGTGCTTGCGCGTGTTCGTGAGCGCCTCCTGCACGATGCGGTACGCCGTCAGCTCCACACCGCTGGGCAGCGGCCGCGCGGTGCCCTCGACCTTGAAGTCCACCGGCAGACCCGAGCCGCGGCACTGCTCTACAAGGTCCTCGATCTGCTCGACGTCCGGCTGCGGCACATACTCGCCGCCCTCTTGGTGCTCGCCCGTGCGCAGCACGCCCAGCAGGCGGCGCATCTCGGCGAGCGCCTGGCGGCCGGTGGACGAGATCGTCTCCAGGGCCTTCTTCGCCTGGTCGGGCGCGGCGTCGAGGACATAGGCGGCGCCGTCGGCCTGCACCACCATCACCGACACGTTGTGCGCGACGACGTCGTGCAGCTCCCGCGCGATCCGGGCGCGCTCGGCGGCGACCGCGACCTTCGCCTGCGCCTCGCGCTCCTTCTCCAGGCGGGCCGCACGCTCCTCCAACTGCGCGAAGTACGCGCGGCGGGTGCGAATGGAGTCGCCCAGCACCCAGGCGAGGGCGAACGGCACCGTCTGGAAGACGATGACCGCGACCTGGCCCGGCACGCTGGCGTTCTCGTGCGGCCAGCGCAGCTGCGCCAGGGTGGCCGCGCACAGGGC
This sequence comes from Streptomyces sp. NPDC001858, assembly GCF_053594615.1. Lineage (NCBI taxonomy): Bacteria > Bacillati > Actinomycetota > Actinomycetes > Kitasatosporales > Streptomycetaceae > Streptomyces > Streptomyces sp. NPDC001858. The sequence goes on along the minus strand of NZ_JBSFEV010000009.1, from coordinate 270,095 downwards.
CATGACCAGTGCGAGCCGGGAGGCCCAGCGGGCGCCGGTCGCGGCGACGGTGTAGACGATCACCAGCAGGGCGAAGTCGGCCGCCGTGACGCCGACGTTCAGCACCAGCTGAGCCAGTCCGAGCCCGGCGGCGAGGACGAGCATCTGCTCGGGCATACGCCGACGCAAGGCGATGACCAGGCACAACAGGAACACCACCGGCACCAGCAGCGCCATGGAGTCGGTGCCGCCGCGGTCCTGCCCGGCGGTTCCGGCAGCCGCGGAGATCCCGAACAGGACGAGGGCCCAGAAGCCGTCGACCCCGGTCGGGTGTCTGCGGAGGAAGTCATAGAGGCGCTGCACGTAACCCAGCGTAGGGAAGCCGCATGTGTGCCCGGGTCAACCGGAGGACCGATCCGGTCCGGGCGCGTGTACTCCGCAAGGTGGATGCCGTGATCACCTGTACGCCTAATCTGGCCGAGTGGTGGACGAGATGCCCGGCTCGGGCGAATGGCGCGGCTGGCGGGCGGCGACCCAGTCCGCACTGTACGGAACGGACGGGACGGACGGCAGGGACGGCACCGCGGACAGTGCACGCGGCACAGGCGGCACACGCGGCACAGGCGGCTTCTATCGGCGGGCCGGGGGCCCGGCCGCACACTTCCGTACGTCCGTGCACGCCTCGCCGCTGTTCGCCGCGGCCGTGGCCCGGCTGCTGTGCCGGGTCGACGAGGCTCTGGGCCGGCCCGCGTCGCTCGACTTCGTCGACATGGCCGCCGGCCGGGGCGAGCTGGTCACCGCAGTCCTGGTCGCGCTCCCCGCCGACGTGGCCGCACGCACACGCGCGTGCGCCGTCGAGATCGCCGACCGCCCCGAGGGCCTCGCCCACCGGATCGAGTGGCTGCCCGAGCCTCCGCGAGAGATCACCGGGCTGTTGTTCGCCAACGAGTGGCTCGACAACGTCCCCGTCGACGTCGCGGAGGTCGACTCCGCGGGGGTGGCTCGGCTGCTGCTCGTCCGCGACGACGGGGCCGAGCGGCCCGGGGAGCCGGTGTCGGGCGCGCAGGCGCAGTGGCTCGCGCGGTGGTGGCCGCTGGCGGACGAGGAGGGGCTGCGGGCGGAGATCGGATTGCCCCGGGACACCGCGTGGGCGTCCATCGTGGCGTGCGTCGTACGGGGGCTCGCGGTCGCGGTGGACTACGCGCACTCGGCGGACGCGCGCCCCCCGTTCGGAACGCTCACCGGCTTCCGCGAGGGACGCGAGACGGCGCCGGTGCCGGACGGAACCTGCGACATCACGTCCCATGTCGCGCTGGACGCGTGCGCGGAGGCGGGTGAGACGGCGGTTGGTATGACGGCCGCGGGCAAGTCGGCGACGGGCGAAACCGAGGCGGGTGAGACGGCGGCGGGCCGGTCGGGCCTGCCCGCGTGCCTGCTCACGCAGCGCGCTGCCCTGCGCACCCTCGGCCTCACCGGCGCACGCCCCCCGCTCTCGCTCGCCTCCACCGACCCCGCCGGTTATGTGCGCGCCCTCGCGAGCGCCGGGGAGGCCGCCGAGCTCACCGCGCCGGGCGGACTGGGCGACTTCGGCTGGCTGCTCCAGCCGGTGGGCATCGCGAACCCGCTCGCCGACGCCGCCGTCCCGTGACGCCTACTTGTCGATGTCCCCGACCACGAAGAACATCGAGCCCAGGATCGCCACCATGTCCGCGACGAGCGTGCCCGGCAGCAGCTCGGTGAGCGCCTGGATGTTGTTGTACGACGCCGAGCGCAGCTTGAGCCGGTACGGCGTCTTCTCCCCCTTGCTGACGAGGTAGTAGCCGTTGATCCCGAGAGGATTCTCGGTCCACGCGTACGTGTGCCCCTCGGGCGCCTTGAGGACCTTCGGGAGCCGCTGGTTGATCGGGCCGGGCGGCAGGTCCGCGAGGCGGTCCAGGCAGGCGTCCGCGAGGTCGAGCGCGTTGTGCGTCTGCTCCAGGAGGCACTCGAAGCGGGCGAGGCAGTCGCCCTCGGTCCGGGTCACGACCTTCAGGGTGTCCTGGAGCTCCCCGTACGCGAGGTAGGGCTCGTCGCGGCGCAGGTCGAAGTCGACGCCCGAGCCGCGCGCGATCGGCCCGCTCACGCCGTACGCGTGGACGTGCTCCGGCGCGAGGGTGCCCACGTCCCGCGTGCGGCCCCGGAAGATCTCGTTGCCGAGCACGAGGTCGTCGAAGACGTCCATGCGGGAGCGCACGGCGGCGACGGCGGCACGCGCACGCGTGGACCATCCGGCCGGCAGGTCCTCCTTGAGGCCGCCGACGCGGTTGAACATGTAGTGCATGCGCCCGCCGGAGACCTCCTCCATGACGTTCTGGAGCACCTCGCGCTCACGGAAGGCGTAGAAGACCGGCGTGATGCCGCCCAGCTCCAGGGGGTAGGACCCCAGGAACATCAGGTGGTTGAGCACCCGGTTCAGCTCGGCGAGCAGCGTGCGCGTCCACACCGCGCGCGGGGGGACCTCCATGCCGAGCATCCGCTCCACCGCAAGGACCACGCCCAGCTCGTTGGAGAACGCCGACAGCCAGTCGTGACGGTTGGCCAGCATGACGATCTGGCGGTAGTCGCGCGCCTCGAACAACTTCTCCGCGCCGCGGTGCATATAGCCGATCACCGGCTCCGCGTGCCGGATGCGCTCGCCGTCCAGGACGAGCCGCAGCCGCAGCACGCCGTGCGTGGAGGGATGCTGGGGGCCGATGTTGAGCACCATGTCGGTGCTCTCCGCGGCACCGCCGATCCCGACCGTGGTCTCCGTCATAGGAGTCATGGGCAACAGTCTCTCCTACGTACGCTGGCCGTATGGAAACGGGGAGCCCGGCGGGCGCGCAGACGGCAGGGGCCGAACCGGTGTGGACGGGGCTGCCGCCAGGACTGCTGCGGATGCGGCGACTGCTGCTGGTGGTGTGGCTGGGGCTGGCGGCCGTCGGCGCCGGGCTGCTGCTCGGTCTGCTGGTCGGCCCCGCGTGGGCCGCGTTCGCGCTGCTGCCGCTGGCCGGCATCGGCTGGGGCTGGGTGCTGCTCGGCCGCAACTGGCACTCCTGGCGGTACGCCGAGCGCGCCGACGACCTGCTGATCAGCCGGGGCGTGCTGTGGCGCGAGGAGACCGTCGTGCCGTACGGGAGGATGCAGCTCGTCGAGGTCGCCTCCGGTCCCGTGGAGCGCCACTTCGGGCTGGCGAGCGTCCAGCTGCACACCGCGGCCGCCGCGACCGACGCGACCATCCCGGGCCTCGACCCGGCCGAGGCGGAACGGCTGCGCGACCGGCTCACCAAACTCGGCGAGGCCCGATCGGCGGGGCTGTGACCACGCCGGGCGTCGAGGACGGCGTAGACGGCGTACCGGACGTGCCTGACGCACTTCAACAGGCACCCGAAGACGCACCCGAAGACGCACGGGAGGACGTCCGGGAGGAGGACGTCCGGGAGGACGAGCCCGAGGCGTCCGCCGCCCGTTCGCAGCGGCTGGTCGCCGAGCGTCGGCTGCACCCCATAACGCCGTTCCGGCGGGCCTGGGCGCCCATCGCGGTCGTCGTCGGGTGGGCCGTCCACGATCCGAACCAGGCGCAGGAGCAGCTGACCCGGCTGACCACGACCACCCTGCTGATCGCGCTCGCCGTCGTCGTCCCCGCGGCCTCCCTCTACGGCTTCCTGACCTGGTGGTTCACCCACTTCGCCGTGACGGACAGCGAGCTGCGTATCCGGACCGGGCTGCTGTTCCGGCGCACCGCTCACATCCGCCTGGAACGCATCCAGGCGATCGACGTCAGTCAGCCGCTGCTGGCCCGGATCGCGGGCGTCGCCAAGCTGCGGCTAGACGTGGTCGGCGCCGAGAAGAAGGACGAACTCGCCTTCCTGGGCGAGGAAGAGGCCCGCTCACTGCGGGCGGAGCTGCTCGCGCGGGCGGCCGGTTTCGCTCCGGAGACGGCGCACGAAGTCGGCGAAGCACCCGCGCGCGAGCTGTTGCGGGTGCCGGCGGGCAAGCTCGCGCTCGCGTTGGTGCTGACCGGTGCGACCTGGGGCGCGCTCGCCGCCGCGCTCGTCGTGCCGCCCGTGCTGTGGCTGGCCACCCACAGCGTGTGGACGGTCCTCGCGACCGGGGTGCCGCTGCTCGGCGCGGCGGGCGCGAGCAGCGTGGGCCGGTTCGTCGCCGAGTACGACTGGACGGTGGGCGAGTCGCCGGACGGGCTGCGGATCGACCACGGGCTGCTGGACCGTACGCACGAGACGGTGCCGCCCGGCCGGGTGCAGACCGTGCGGATCGTCCAGCCGCTGCTGTGGCGCCGGCTCGGCTGGGTGCGCGTCGAGCTGGACGTCGCCGGCTCGGCGAACTCGGTTCTCGTGCCGGTCGCGCCGCGCGAGGCCGCGGAAGGCGTCGTCGCGCGCGTGCTGCCGGGAGTGACCGTCCCGGCCGAGTCCTCGCTGTCGCGTCCGCCGCGTGGGGCCGGTCGGTGTGTGCCGGTGTGGTGGCGGGGCTACGGAATCGCCGTCACAGACGCCGTGTTCGCCTCCCGGCACGGACTGCTGCGGCGGAGGCTGTCGCTCGTGCCGCACGCGAAGGTGCAGAGCGTACGGCTGACGCAGGGGCCCTGGCAGCGCCTCTGGCGCCTCGCGGACGTCCATGTGGACACGGGGGCCGGAAAGACCGTCACAGCCCGGCTGCGGGACGCACAGGAGGCCGCGGAGCTGCTCCGGGGCCAGGCGGAGCGGTCGAGGACCGGGCGCCTGGACGCCCGGCCCGACCGGTGGATGGCGTAGCGCGTCAGGAAGCGGCGCTGCGCAGCCCTTGGAGGTCGATGTGCTCGGTCTCGTCGTGGGCGGTCAGGTCGATGACCTGGCCCACCCCGCGCGAAGCCTCGTCCAGCGGCTTGAACTCCGCCTCGGACTCGGCCTTGTGCAGCGCGAGGGCCTCCTGGCCGACGACGTCGGCGAGGTCCTCGTTCTGCACCGCGTCCAGGGCCTCGGAGGTCGACGCGGCCTTCGTTCCGAAGAAGTCGAACCCGCCCTCTGTCGTCGGCCGCCGCACGGGCTGCGCGGCCGGCACGTAGGCGACGGCGGTCGGCACGGCGAAGTGGCCGGAGGGGCGCTGCACGGGACCGGCGGGACGGCGGACGATCGCCGCGGCCTGGGCGGGGACGGATGCGGGTGCCGGCACCGGGGCGCCACCGGGGCCGCGGTCCAGGGGCGGCTCGGGCCGCACGGTCTCGGCGTCGGCGTCGACGCCGTCCGTCTTCGCGGCGGCCGGGACCTCCTCCGGAACGTCCGCTTCCACGTCGTCCGCTTCCTCGCTGCCCGCTTCCACGTCTTCGGCCTCCGGAGCGGGGGCCTCGTTCGCCGGGTCCGTGTCCTCCGGGGTCTCGTCGTCCTCGGCGGCCTGGTGGGGGGCGGCCACGCGCGCGTGCTCGTCAGCCGCCTCGGGCTTCCCCCGTACCTCGTCCTCCTGCGCGGCCTCCGCGTCGGCGTCGGCGGGGTCGTCGCTCTTCGCCGCCTTGACGCCGTCCACGTCGAACCGCGCGAGGGCCGCCTGCGCCCGCAGGAACAGCTTGGACCCCTCGGGGGAGAAGGCCGCCGGAGCCTTCGGCTCCTCGTCAGCGGAATCGTCGGACTCGACGGCCTCGGCGGCGGACCCGTCGGACTCGTCGACGGACTCGGTCGAGTCGGTCGACTCGGCCGTCTCCTCAGCGTCGTCCGACACCTGGGTCTCGTCCGGCGCCTGGGCTTCGTCCTCCGCCGTGCGGGCGGCCGGGAGCGCCGGTGAGGGCGCCGCCTCTATCTCGAGGAGACGACGGCCCTCCAGGGCGGTGGCCCGCTCGGTCTCGGCGGTGGCGTAGCGGCGCAGCAGCGCGGCGTGCTCGTTGCGCAGGCCCGCCAGCTCGGCGCGCTTGGCCCTCAGCCGCTGCTCCAGCTTGACCCGCAGCTCACGCGATTCGTCGAGGTCGCTCTCCAGCTCGGCGACGCGTTCCTCGAAGCGCCACTCGTCACCGGCACGCGCGCGCGTGAGGTCGGCGACCTGTTTGCCTGCCTGAATGTCCCAGTGGCGCATCACGACCGCGCCGACGACAGCCGTCGCCGCGGCGGCCGCGGCCAGAACTCGGAGCAGTGTCTGCTCCGTGAACACCCAGGGGCCGAGGGCGCAGACAAGGGAAACTCCTGCGATCGCCGTGGGAGGCAGCAGCCTGTGCAAAGGCGGGGAATGGCGGTGACGTCCACGTGGCATGGCCAGAAACTTACCGCGCGTAGGCGATTGTTGGCGCCCCGCCCCGCAAAAACACAGTCATACCGAAGCCTTCACAGGGCATCAGGAAAGCGAGCGGTCGCCGAATTCGACAAGAGGCAAGATCATTTCCGGGCAGGGGCGCCGGCCGGGAGGACCGCGGCGCTCACCGGCCGCTCAGCCGCCCGCTGATCCACTCCAGCGTCGGCGGGATCTCCCGCCGCCAGGTGTTGAAGTTGTGCCCGCCGCTTTCCAGGATGATCGACGAGATCCTCGTCCGGCCCGTCTCCTTCGCCAGCCCGATGAACTTCAGCGTGGCCTTGTAGTTGGATTCGCCCTGCTTGCTGCTGGTGACGAGCAGCGAGGTCTTGGGGGCCGAACGGTTCTTCAGATACCAGAGGAGATCCGCCTCGTTGCGCAGCTCCTTGTTCCCGTGGAAGAGGTCCCCCGTCGTGGGGTCGATCGGTGCCTTGTAGTAAGCCGACAGACCCGCGCCCGCCGCATAGACCTCCGGGTGGTGCATCGCGAGCTTCAGCGCGCAGTAACCGCCCGTGGAGTCCCCGATGATGCCCCAGCTGCCGGGCTTCTTGCCCACCCGGTAATGGGCCGTCACGGCGTCCGGCAGATCCTTGGCGAAGAACGACTCGGTCTGCGGGCCGCCCGGGATGTCCACGCACTCCGTGTCCCGCGGCGGCGCCACGGTCGGCCGCATCATCACCAGGATCATCGGCTGCATGCGGCCGTCCTCGGCGAGCTGCCGCGCGGTGCGCGGGTAGTGCAGCTTGTCCACCAACGCCTCTGCCGTACCGGGGTAGCCCGTGAGGACTACGGCCGCCGGGAACGTGCGCGTGCGGTACTCCGGGGCGAAGTACTCGGGCGGCAGATACACGTACGCGGGCGTGGCGATGCGCGTCGTGCGCCCCTGGACGGCGATCTTCTGGATCTGACCGCCGATCCGCGGCTGCCCGCCACTGCCGTCCACGCGCCGCGTGTCGACCACCTGGAGCAGCCCCGCCGGGGCGCCGCCCGCCGCATGGTCGACGACCACGCCCTGGTCCGTCTCCTGACCGAACAGGTCCGCCCAGCTGGCGTAGAAGCCGAACGCCTGATTGGCGGAGAGGCCTATGGACGCGAAAAGCGCCAACTGGGTGGCGAGCAGCAGCCCGATCCGCCCGCTGACGGCCCGCCAGCCGCGCTTGGCCAGCCGCGGCCACAGCCACACCGTGCCGACGAACAGCAGTAAGGCGAACAGCACTGACAGCAGCAGCACTTTGTTGCTCGTGAGACCCATGCGTTGGTTTCCTGCCTGCTCTCCGTCCGGGACCACGCGCGCTCCCCCGGCTCCTGCGCGAGGGCTTGTCCCGGACTTTCCTTCGCCTTTTCAGTGGCTTTGAGGACCTGAGTGAACCTCACTCCCCAAGACACCGTCCTAGAGGGCGCAATGTCGCCGGATGCCCGAATCGGCACCGGATCCAAAGTCTCTCGCGGAACTACGGGATGCGATGTCTGTCACGGAAGATGCGGAAATGTCGGGCGGGGTTCCGCGCGGATCAAGCCGGGTGCGGCGGTTAGTACGAGGTCCGCGCCCTGAGTCCGTTCCCGCCCTGGTCGCCAGGGCCTGTGCCGTCGTGGGCCTGCTCGATGTCGCGGCGGGCGTCTTCCCCCGGTTCCGGCACAGCCGTATGCACACCGTCGCCGAGGTGCTGCCCGGTGCGTTCGGGCCGTTCGCGGCCGCGCTGTCGCTCAGCGCCGGCGTCCTGTTGCTGCTGCTGGCGCACGGCCTCCGGCGCGGCAAGCGGCGCGCGTGGCGGGCCGCCGTGGTGCTGCTCCCGGCGGGCGCGATGGCGCAGTTCGTGTACCGGCACTCGGTCGTGGGCGCGCTCATCTCGGTGGCGATCCTGGTGCCGCTGCTGGTGCACCGCGACCAGTTCGCCGCGCTGCCCGACCCGCGCAGCCGCTGGCGCGCGGTCGCCAACTTCGTCCTCATGGGCGCCGGTTCCCTCGGTCTCGGACTGGTCATCGTCAGCGTCCACCCGAACCGCGTGATCGGCGACCCGAGCCTGGCCGATCGCATTACGCACGTCCTGTACGGCCTCTTCGGCTTCGAGGGCCCGGTCGACTACGCGGGCAACACGTCGTGGACCGTCGCCTTCTCCCTGGGCGCGCTGGGCTGGATCACCGCGGTCACCACGATCTACCTCGCCTTCCGCCCCGAGCACCCGGCCGCCCGTCTCACCGAGGAGGACGAGACGCGTCTGCGCGCCCTGCTGGACAAGCACGGCCGCCGCGACTCCCTCGGCCACTTCGCGCTGCGCCGCGACAAGGCCGTCGTCTTCTCCCCCAGCGGCAAGGCGGCGGTGACCTACCGCGTCGTCTCCGGCGTGATGCTCGCCAGCGGCGACCCCATCGGCGACGTCGAGGCCTGGCCCGGCGCCATCGAGCGCTTCATGGACGAGGCCAAGGCCCACTCCTGGACGCCCGCCGTCATGGGCTGCTCGGAGACGGGCGGCGAGGTCTGGACCCGGGAGACCGGCCTGGACGCCCTCGAACTGGGCGACGAGGCGGTGGTGGACGTGGCGGATTTCTCCCTCGCCGGCCGCGCGATGCGCAATGTGCGCCAGATGGTCAAGCGCATCGAACGCGCCGGTTACGAGACCCGGGTGCGGCGCGTCCGTGACCTCGGCGACGCCGAACTGGAGCGCATCCGGCGGGCCGCGGAGGACTGGCGCGGCACCGACACCGAGCGCGGCTTCTCGATGGCCCTGGGCCGGGTCGGCGACGCCGCCGACGGCGACTGCCTCATCGCCACCGCCCACAAGGCCGACCCCGAGCCCGGCGAGTACGGCGATCTGAAGGCGATCCTGCACTTCGTGCCCTGGGGCCCGGACGGCGCCTCCCTGGACCTGATGCGCCGGGACCGCTCGGCCGACCCGGGCATGAACGAACTGCTGATCGTCGCCGCCCTCCAGGCGGCCCCGAAGTTCGGCATCGCGCGCGTGTCGCTGAACTTCGCCATGTTCCGCTCGGCGCTGGCCCGCGGCGAGAAGATCGGCGCCGGCCCGGTGCTGCGCGCCTGGCGCGGACTGCTCGTGTTCCTCTCGCGCTGGTTCCAGATCGAGTCGCTGTACAAGTTCAACGCCAAGTTCCAGCCCCGCTGGGAGCCCCGCTTCGTCGTCTACCGGGCCTCCGGCGACCTCCCCCGTATCGGCTTCGCCGCCATGCAGGCCGAGGGCTTCGTCAACCTCGCCGTGCCCATGCCCCGTTTCCTGCGCCGTCGCTCCAGGCCGGCACGCGTGTGTGCGCACGCGGTGGTGGAACACGGCGTACGGGCGGCCTGAGCGGGTCGGGCGAAGCCGGCTGCGGTGCGGCAGCGCCCCGAAGGGGCGCGGGGCACTGATATCCGCGGCTCCGCCTCCGCCGCGCGGGCGCAACCAGCCATGACGGCGGCGCACCGGAACAACGGCACAGCGCGACACATCGCAGCACCTTGCGGCGCATCGCAGCACATCGCGGCACCTCCAGCGGAGCGCCCAGCCGCAGCCGTCCCGGTCCGACAGGAATCGGGCCCGGCCCGCAGAGACCGGTCCGGGCGGAAGCCCAGCCCCCCAGCCCTGGGGCTTCCGCCCGGGCCGCACCACGGCTCGGCCCCGCGCGGGGCCTACGCTGAACGTATGAGCAAGCAGAGCGGACGCGGGCGTGTGGTCGGCCTTCCGGAATGGGACCGCTGCGCGGTCATGGGGGTCGTCAACGTGACCCCCGACTCCTTCTCCGACGGCGGCCGCTGGTTCGACACGACGGCCGCCGTCAAACACGGCCTTCAGCTCGTCGCCGAGGGCGCGGACCTGGTCGACGTCGGCGGGGAGTCCACCCGCCCCGGCGCCACCCGCGTCGACGAGGCCGAGGAGCTGCGCCGGGTCATCCCCGTCGTCCGCGGCCTGGCCTCCGAGGGCGTGGTGGTCTCCGTCGACACGATGCGCGCCTCTGTCGCCGCCCAGTCCCTCGCGGCCGGCGCCGCCCTCGTCAACGACGTCAGCGGCGGCCTCGCCGACCCGGCGATGATCCCGGCCGTCGCGGACTCGGGCGCCCCCTTCGTCGTCATGCACTGGCGCGGCTTCCTCGAAGGCGGCAACGTCAAGGGCGTCTACGCCGATGTGGTCGCCGAGGTCGTGGACGAACTGCACGCGCGCGTGGACGCCGTCCTGGCCGGCGGCATCTCCCCCGACCGCATCGTCGTCGACCCGGGCCTCGGCTTCAGCAAGGAGGCCGACCACGACCTCCATCTGCTGGCCCACCTCGACCGGCTGCACTCCCTCGGGCACCCCTTGCTCGTCGCCGCCTCCCGCAAGCGCTTTCTCGGCCGGGTTCTGGCCGACCCCAAGGGCGCACCGCCGCCCGCACGCGAGCGCGACGCCGCCACGGCCGCCGTCTCCGCCCTCGCGGCGCAGGCGGGCGCCTGGGCGGTCCGCGTGCACGAGGTCCGCGCGACGGCGGACGCGGTACGGGTCGCCCGCGCGGTCGAGTGGGCGCGCGAAGGGGCCGCCGGACCGGGCGACACGCGGATCGCGACCGAGACCCCCCGCGCGGAAGGAGCCCGGTGAGCGCCCCCCATACCGACGTCGAGCAGGTAGAGGCCGCCAACACGTCCTTCTACGAGGCACTGGAGCGGGGCGACTTCGAAGGGGTGTCCTCCCACTGGCTCACCCCGGCCGACCTGGGCGTGGACGAGACGTACCACGATCCGGCGGACGTCGGCGTGATCTCCTGCGTGCACCCCGGCTGGCCGGTGCTCACCGGCCGGGGCGAGGTCCTCAGGTCGTACGCGCTGATCATGGCGAACACCGACTACATCCAGTTCTTCCTCACCGACGTGCATGTCTCCGTCACCGGCGACACCGCGCTGGTGACCTGCACCGAGAACATCCTCAGCGGCGGCCCGGCGCCGGAGGACGGCGAGGAGCTCGGCCCGCTCGTCGGCCAGCTGGTGGTCGCCACGAACGTGTTCCGGCGCACCTCGGAGGGCTGGAAGCTGTGGTCGCACCACGCCTCCCCGGTGCTGACCGAAACCGATGAGCCCGAGGACGCCGAGGACGAGGACCCCGCGTCCTGAGCCCGCAGGAGCAAGAAGTGGTTGGAATCACGAACCCGTGGGTAGGGGCGGCTACCGACCCGTGGGCCGCCGGGTTCCCCAAGGGAAACACCTGGTGAAAATTCCCGGCTCCGGCCCGGGCCACCGCGGTCGGGGCCGGGGGCTGTCAGTGCTCGCAGGTAGATTCGTTCCAGGCCGGGGTGCCGTCCGCACCCGGTACGCACCGGCCGAAAACCGACGATTGCAGGAGTGATTCGCGTGGATCGTGTCGCGCTGCGCGGCCTCAAGGCCCGTGGGTACCACGGCGTGTTCCCCAAGGAACGCGAAGAGGGCCAGACCTTCATCGTGGACGTCGTCCTGGGCCTGGACACCCGACCGGCCGCGGCCGACGACGACCTGGCGAAGACCGTGCACTACGGCATCGTGGCGGAGGAGGTCGTCGCCGTCGTCCAGGGCGAGCCCGTCGACCTCATCGAGACGCTCGCCGAGCGCATCGCCCAGGCCTGTCTGAAGCACGAGGGGGTACAGGAGGTCGAGGTCTGCGTCCACAAGCCGGACGCACCGATCACCGTCCCCTTCGACGACGTGACCGTCACCATCACCCGGAGCCGAGTATGACCGCATTCTTCACCGAGGGTCAGAGCGACCCGACCGTACAGCCGGTACCCGCCTCCGTCGTCGAGAAGGTCGACGCCGCCGACACCACCCTGCACAACCCCCAGCGGGCCGTGATCGCCCTCGGCTCCAACCTCGGCAACCGTCTGGAGACCCTCCAGGGCGCCATCGACGCCCTGGAGGACACCCCCGGCGTCCGCATCAAGGCCGTCTCCCCGGTGTACGAGACCGAGCCGTGGGGCGTCGAGCCCGGCAGCCAGCCGTCGTACTTCAACGCGGTGGTCCTGTTGAAGACGACCCTGCCGCCGTCCTCCCTCCTGGAGCGCGCCCACGCCGTCGAGGAGGCCTTCCACCGGGTACGGGAGGAGCGCTGGGGCGCGCGCACGCTGGACGTCGACATCGTCGCCTACGCGGACGTCGTCGACGACGACCCGCACCTCACGCTCCCTCACCCCCGCGCGCACGAGCGCGCCTTCGTCCTGGCGCCCTGGCGCGACGTGGAGCCCGAGGCCCAACTGCCCGGCCGGGGCCCGGTCGCCGCCCTCCTCGACACCCTTCCCCAGGAAGGCGTCGCGGCCCGCCAGGACCTGGAACTCCACCTGCCCGACTAGTCGTTAAGGTCAGGAAGAAGGCCGGGAAGACCAGCCGAGAAGACCACTGCCCGCGTGAGGTTCGTGCCCGCGGGCTCGGGGGAGTTGAAGGGACACCGTGAGAGAGCTGCGCATCAGGGTGCTGGCCGGCGTGTTCGTCGTGGCCGCGATCCTGTCCTGGGCGGGGGCCCGCCTGTGGAACTCGGTCGGGACCCTCCCCAGCGTCCCGCTGGCCGCCCCCATCGTCCTCGCGCTGATCGCCGTGGTCCTGCTGGCGACGGCGCTCTCCTTGCGGGCCCGTCTCAAGGCCCAGCGCGAGCGCCGCCCCGAGGCCAAGGGCGTCGACCCCCTGATGGCCGCCCGCGCGGTCGTCTTCGGCCAGGCCAGCGCCCTGGTGGCCGCCCTCGTCTCCGGCATGTACGGAGGCACGGGCGTCTTCCTGCTGGAGTCCCTCGACATCCCCGCCCGCCGCGACCAGGCCATCTACGCCGGCTTCTCGGTCCTGGCGGGCATCGCGGTGATAGCGGCGGCGATCTTCCTGGAACGCGTGTGCAAGCTCCCGGAGGACGACAACAACCACGAGAACGGCGCGGCCTCGGCGGCCTGACGACCGCCCCTGCCGAGCGCCGCCACGCAGGTCAGCGGGCGAGTATCAGGCTCATCGCCTCGGCCCGGGTCGTGGCGTCCCGGAGCTGGCCGCGCACGGCCGACGTCGTGGTCTTGGCGCCGGGCTTGCGGATCCCCCGCACCGACATGCACATGTGCTCGGCCTCGATGACGACGATCACGCCCCGGGCCTCGAGGATCTGCATCAGGGAGTCCGCGATCTGCGTGGTGAGACGTTCCTGCACCTGCAGACGACGGGCGAACACTTCGACCAGCCGCGCGAGCTTCGACAGCCCCGTGATCTTGCCGTTGTCCGCCGGGATGTAGCCGACATGAGCCACACCGTGGAACGGCAGCATGTGATGCTCGCACAGACTGACGATCTCGATGTCCTTCACCAGGACCATCTCGTCATGGCCGAGATCGAACGTCGTCGTCAGGACGTCCTCGGGCTTCTGCGTCAGCCCCGCCAGGAGTTCCCGATACGCCCGCGCCACCCGCGCCGGAGTCTCCCGCAGGCCCTCGCGGTCCGGGTCCTCCCCGACCGCGATCAGCAACTCGCGTACGGCGTTCTCGGCGCGCTTCTCGTCGAACTCGCCGATAGAGCCCTCGCCGGCCAGCGTCACGGGGTCGGTCATCTGATGCCTCGTTCCTGTGCGGGTCGCGCGTATGGGTCACGCGCCTCATCTGCGGCATTAAAACCAGACATACGGAAATGCCGCGCCCCCCAGGCTAGAACCTTGGGGGGCGCGGCTTCCATTCCGGGCCGGTGGGGCCTACCGGAGCCGGGTCAGCTCTCGGGACGGTCCTCCGGGCTGGGCTCGGCCACCGGGCTGGGCTCCACCGCGGTGGACTTCGCGGTCGAGATCGCCGGCGTCGCGCCGTTGGCGCCGTTCGTCAGTGCGAGCTCCTTGGGGGAGAGCACCGGCGGACGGGTGGAGGGGGTGCGGCGCGAGGAGCCGGTCCAGGCGGGCCGGGCCGGGCGCTTGACGATCGCGGAGAAGACCTCGGCGATCTGCTCCTTGTTCAGCGTCTCCTTCTCGAGCAGCTGAAGCACCAGGTTGTCGAGGACGTCGCGGTTCTCGACCAGGATCTCCCAGGCCTCGTTGTGCGCGTTCTCGATGAGCTTCTTGACTTCCTCGTCCACCAGCGCGGCGACCTCTTCCGAGTAGTCGCGCTGGTGAGCCATCTCACGGCCGAGGAACGGCTCGGTGTTGTCGCCGCCGAACTTGATCGCGCCCAGCCGCTCGGTCATGCCGTACTGGGTGACCATCGCCCGCGCGGTCGCCGTGGCCTTCTCGATGTCGTTCGCCGCGCCGGTGGTCGGGTCGTGGAAGACCAGTTCCTCCGCCGCACGACCGCCCAGCATGTAGGCCAGCTGGTCGAGCATCTCGTTGCGGGTGGTCGAGTACTTGTCCTCGTCCGGGAGCACCATCGTGTAACCGAGCGCACGGCCGCGGGACAGGATGGTGATCTTGTGGACCGGGTCGGAGTTCGGAGACGCCGCCGCGACCAGGGCGTGACCGCCCTCGTGGTACGCGGTGATCTTCTTCTCCTTGTCCGACATGATCCGGGTCCGCTTCTGCGGGCCCGCGACCACACGGTCGATCGCCTCGTCCAGCATGTGGTTGTCGATCAGCTTCAGGTCCGAGCGGGCCGTCAGCAGAGCGGCCTCGTTCAGCACGTTGGAGAGATCGGCACCCGTGAAGCCGGGGGTGCGGCGGGCGACGGCGGACAGGTCGACGTCGGGCGCGACCGGCTTGCCCTTCTGGTGGACCTTGAGGATCTCCAGACGGCCCTGCATGTCCGGGCGGTCGACCGCGATCTGGCGGTCGAAGCGGCCGGGGCGCAGCAGCGCGGGGTCGAGGATGTCGGGGCGGTTCGTGGCGGCGATGAGGATCACGCCGCCCTTCACGTCGAAGCCGTCCATCTCGACGAGCAGCTGGTTCAGCGTCTGCTCGCGCTCGTCGTGACCGCCGCCGAGGCCGGCGCCGCGGTGGCGGCCGACCGCGTCGATCTCGTCGACGAAGACGATCGCCGGGGCGTTCGCCTTGGCCTGCTCGAACAGGTCACGGACTCGCGAGGCGCCGACGCCGACGAACATCTCGACGAAGTCGGACCCGGAGATCGAGTAGAAGGGGACGCCCGCCTCGCCGGCGACGGCGCGTGCGAGCAGGGTCTTGCCGGTGCCGGGCGGCCCGTACAGGAGCACACCCTTGGGGATCTTGGCGCCGACGGCCTGGAACTTCGCCGGCTCCTGCAGGAACTCCTTGATCTCGTGGAGTTCCTCGACGGCCTCGTCCGAACCGGCGACGTCGGCGAACGTCGTCTTCGGCGTGTCCTTGGTGATGAGCTTGGCCTTGGACTTCCCGAACTGCATGACTCGGGAGCCGCCGCCCTGCATCTGGTTCATCAGGAACAGGAAGACGACCACGATGAGGACGAAGGGGAGCAGGGACAGCAGGATCCCGACGAAGGCGTTCTGCTTCGTCGGCGAGACCGTGTACCCGTCCGGAATCTGCTTGTCCTGGTACTTGGTCTGCAGCGTGTTGGCAATGGTCACGCCCTGATCGCCGATGTAGCTCGCCTGGATCTTCGAGCTGCCCTCGATCTTTGTGCCGTCCTTGAGCGTCGCCTTGATGGTCTGCTCGTCACCGGTGGTGAGTTTGGCCGACTCGACCTTGTTGTCGTTGATCGCTGCAATGACCTGGCCGGTGTCCACCGTCTTGTAGCCGCCGGACGAGCCGACGACCTGCATCAACACGACCACGGCAAGGACGGCCAGCACGATCCACATGACCGGCCCACGGAAGTATCGCTTCACGTCCATCCATACGGAGCGGTGTCGCCCCGTCCCTCCTGCCATAGTGAGTTTGATAAAGACAGTTCTTCTGACGGTACCCCAGCTTTGTCGGGCGAAGCCGCACGGGACGGCTGGGGCACCCGTCTGCATGCTCCAACGGCGCGAGGCCCGTCGGGGTTCCCGATCTTCGTACGGAGCTTGAGCCCTTCGGGTTCAGCCGCCGTAGACGTGAGGCGCGAGCGTACCGACGAACGGGAGGTTGCGGTACTTCTCGGCGTAGTCGAGGCCGTAGCCGACGACGAACTCGTTGGGGATGTCGAAGCCGACCCACTCGACGTCGATGGCGACCTTCGCCGCGTCGGGCTTGCGCAGCAGCGTGCACACCTTGAGGGAGGCGGGCTCGCGCGAGCCGAGGTTGGAGAGCAGCCAGGACAGGGTCAGGCCGGAGTCGATGATGTCCTCGACGATGAGGACGTGCTTGCCCTTGATGTCGGTGTCGAGGTCCTTGAGGATCCGCACCACGCCGGAGGACTGGGTGCCCGCGCCGTAGGAGGACACGGCCATCCAGTCCATGGTGACGGGGGTGGACAGCGCTCGTGCGAGATCGGCCATGACCATCACGGCGCCCTTGAGGACGCCGACGATGAGCAGGTCCTTGCCCGCGTACTCCGCGTCGATCTTCGCGGCAAGCTCTACCAGCTTCGCGTCGATCTCTTCCTTGGTGATGAGCACCTCTTTGAGGTCGGTGCCCATGTCTTTCGCGTCCACCCGCATCACTTTCGGTTGTCCCACCGGCCACCGGAACCGCCCGGAGCCACGCTAACGGTCCTGCCGGAGGGCCCGGATTCAGCCTTGCCGAATCACCAGTCTGCCACCCTGGCGCTGAGCGACGACTTTGCCCGGGAGATTGATGACCCCCTGGCCGCGCCAGCCGGTGATCAGCCGGTCGACCTCCTCGATGTGCCGGGCGAAGAGGGAACCGGCCGGAGCGCCCGCCTCGATGGCGGCGCGGCGCAGGATCCGACGGCGTACAGCGGGCGGCAGGGCGTAGAGCTTGGCGCACTCCAGGAGGCCTGCGGCGTCCCGTACGGAGGACTCGGCCTGGCCGGCCCAGGCGTCGAGGGCGTCGGCGTCGTCGCGGGAGAGCTGGGCCGTGCGGGCGAGGGCTTCGACGACGCCCTTGCCGAGGGCTTTCTCCAGGGCGGGCAGACCCTCATGGCGCAGCCGGGAGCGGGTGTAGGCCGGGTCCGCGTTGTGCGGATCGTCCCAGACGGGCAGGGACTGGACCATGCAGGCCTTGCGGGCGGTCTGCCGGTCGAGCTGCAGGAAGGGGCGGCGGTAGCGGCCGTCGGCCCCCGAGACCGCGGCCATG
Organism: Streptomyces sp. NPDC001858; assembly: GCF_053594615.1. Taxonomy (NCBI): domain Bacteria; kingdom Bacillati; phylum Actinomycetota; class Actinomycetes; order Kitasatosporales; family Streptomycetaceae; genus Streptomyces; species Streptomyces sp. NPDC001858. Next base: position 252,798 of record NZ_JBSFEV010000009.1, on the reverse strand, counting down.
CCCGACAGGGAGCGGATGCCGGAGCCGCGGGCGAGGCCGAGCAGGACTGTTTCGGCCTGGTCGTCCCGGGTGTGGCCGAGCAGGACGGCGGCGGCGCCGTGGCGGTCGGCCGCGGCGTCGAGGGCGGCGTAGCGCGCGTCACGGGCGGCGGCCTCGGGTCCGCCTTCGCGGCCGACGGTCACGGGGGCGGACTCGACGGGGTCGAGGCCGAGTTCGCGCAGGCGCAGGACGACTTCCGCGGCGCGCAGGTCGGAACCGCTCTGCAGGCCGTGGTCGACGGTGACGCCGCCGGCCCGGATGCCGAGCCGGGGGGCCTCGAACGCGAGGGCGGAGGCGAGCGCCATGGAGTCGGCGCCGCCGGAGCACGCCACGAGCACGAGCGGTGCCGGGGGGCGCTCGTGCGGGCTCGCTTCGGGGGTGTGGTGGTCGTTGAGGATGTCGTGAAGTACGCGGCGGACCGCCAGGCGTATCGCCGCGACCGCAGGATGGGGACCCATTGTCCGGTTCCCTTCATGAAGTTTTCGGGGGTGAGCCCGAGGTTCGGTCACTCAGAGTGTGTAGATGGTGACAGAACCGGGCCGTTCCCTGAGCATTGCACGCCTGCACGAGCCTCACGGTCCCTCGGACGGGTGATTGCGGGGGCGTTCGCCTGCCGACGGCCGGATTCGGTTCACCACCCTTGTCGGGCGTTCACGACTCGGCCTTGCGGTGCACCCTCGCGACCCAGTCCGCCGGTTTGGCGATCTCGGTCTTGGTCGGAAGTGTGTTCGGGGAGGTCCATACCCGGTTGAAGCCGTCCATGCCGACCTGGTCGACGACGGCCCGTACGAAGCGTTCGCCGTCCCGGTACTGCTTGAGTTTGGCGTCCAGGCCCAGCAACTTGCGCAGCGCGAGGTCCAGTCGGGAGGCTCCCTTGGCCCGGCGCTGCTGGAATTTCTCGCGGATCTCGGCGACGCTCGCGACGACTTCCGGTCCGACTCCGTCCATGACGAAGTCGGCGTGGCCCTCCAGGAGGGACATCACGGCGGTGAGGCGGGCGAGGATCTCGCGCTGTGCGGGCGTCTGCACGAGTTCGACCAGGGAGCGCCCGCCGTCGTCCTCCTCGCCCTCGGGGCGGCCGCCGGCGAGGGACTGGGCGGCTTCCCGGATCCGCTCCAGGAACGTCATGGGGTCGACGTCGGTCTCGCCCAAGAACGACTGGATTTCGCCCTCCAGGTGGTCGCGCAGCCAGGGCACGGCGGAGAACTGGGTGCGGTGCGTCTCCTCGTGGAGACACACCCACAGGCGGAAGTCGTGGGGCTCCACGTCGAGTTCGCGTTCCACGTGGACGATGTTCGGCGCGACGAGCAGCAGCCGGCCGCCGCCGTTGGCGCCGGCCGGGAGTTCGCGGGTGGCGGGGGCGAAGGTCTCGTACTGGCCGAGGACCCGGGAGGACAGGAACGAGAGCAGCATGCCGAGTTCGACGCCGGTGACCTTGCCGCCGACGGCGCCGAGGACCGCGCCGCCGGGGGTGCTCCCGCGGCGTTCCTGCATCTTGTCCAGAAGGGGTTTGAGGATCTCCCGGAAGCCCGCCACGTTCGCCCGCACCCAGCCCGGGCGGTCGACGACGAGGATCGGGGTGTCGTGGGTGTCGTCGCTGCCCATACGAGTGAAGCCCCGGACGTGTCCCTCCGAGGCTTTGGCGTGTCGGCGCAGTTCCGCGACGACGGCACGCGCCTCGTCACGGCTGACCTCGGGTCCCGGCCGTACGAGCCGGGTCGCGGTCGCCACCGCGAGATTCCAGTCGACCATCCCCGAAGAAGCAGCGCCACCGATGCTCGTCATGCGTCAACCGTACGTGAGCGCCGCCGTTGCGGGCAGGTCGCAGGCGGCCGGTCAGGGAGATGTCAGGGTCGGCGGTGGGGATGGCTCAGGGGTGGTGGGCCCGGCCCTCAGCGGCAGCCGCACGCCGCGAGCGCCGTGGCCGCCCGGTCCAGCGCCGCCTGGGCCGCCGCCGGGTCGGTCGTGTCGGCGGCCAGAAGGGCGAAGGCGAGGAGCCGGCCGTCCTGGTCGACGACCGTGCCGGCGAGGGCGTTCACCCCGGTCAGGGTGCCGGTCTTGGCGCGGACGACGCCGGCCGCGCCGTCGGCGTAGCGGCTGGTGAGGGTGCCGGTGAAGCCTGCGACGGGGAGGCCGGTGAGGACGGGGCGCAGGTCGGGGCGGGCGGGGTCGCTCGCCTTGACCAGCAGGGCGGTCAGCAGGTTCGCCGTCAGCCGGTTCGTGCGGTCGAGGCCGCTGCCGTCCTTGAACCGGGCTCCGGTCGTGGGCAGTCCGAGCTTCTTCAGCTGCGCCTGGACGGCCTTGCCGGCCCCGGAGAAGTCGGCGCGGACGCCGGTCGCGAGGGCGGTCTGGCGGGCGAGGGCCTCGGCGATGTCGTTGTCGCTGTTGGTCAGCATCCGTTCGACCAGGGTGGACAGCGGGGGCGAGGAGACCGTGGCGAGTCGCTGCGCGCGCGTGGTCGCCTTCGAGGGGCCGGGGGCCGTGGTCGTGATGCCGGCGGCCTTCAGGAACTTCGCGAACTTGACCGTGGCGTCGGCCGCCGGGTCGCTCACGCGGGTCGTCGGGCCGCTGGTGGAGTCGTCGGTGCGGCCCTCGTCGGCGGACAGCGCGGTGACGCGGGCGAGGTTGGGGTTGACCCCGATGGGGTGAACTTCGGTTCCGGCGTACAGGGTCGTGTCGTACGAGAGCGTCACCTTGGTGATGCCGCGCTTCTTCAGGGCGGCCGCGGTGGCGTCCGCGAGGGTGTGCAGGCTTGCCCAGCCCTCGGCGTCCTTGCGGGCCGTGAGGGTGGGGTCGCCGCCGCCGACGAGGACGAGCTCCTTGGTGTCGGGTTCCAGCACCGCGCGGGTGGTGAGACGGTGCTCGGCGCCCATGGCGGAGAGGGCGGCGACCGCGGTGGCGATCTTCGTGGTGGACGCCGGAGTCAGCGCGTCGCCGCCCCCCACGCCGTACAGGCGCTTTCCGGTGGCCACGTCGACGACCGCGGCGGTGTGCCGGGCACCCAGGGCCGCATCGCTCAGGAGGGGGTCCAGGACGCCCGCGAGGCCCGGCCCGGTCGGAAGGGCGTCGGGGGCCGACTTCACGGCGTTGGCGGTGCCGCCGAGGCCCGCCAGGACGGGGGCGGCGCTGGGGGCGGGCCGGGGCGCTCCGGCCGCCGTGTCGGACGTCCCGGACGAATCGTCCGAGCGTCCGTGATCTGTGCCACCCGTCCGCTCCAGTGCGACGGCCCGCTCCCGCTCGGCCGTACGCTGACCGGTGGCGTCCCAGGGGCCGGCGGCGACCGCCGCACCGGCGGCCAGCGCCAGCCCGGCGGTCGCCGCACCCGCGGTGTACCGCCAGGACCTGATGTCCGGACCGGCCGTCGTGATCCGCGCGAGCTGCGGTTTCGCCGCCCGGGCGATCCGTGCGAGCTGCGGTTTCGCGGTCGCCGTCACGCGCGCGAGAGGGGGCCGTACGATGCCTGCGGCCCGTGCCAGACGCGGTCGTACGGCGTCCGTGACCCGCACCACGTGCGGTCTCGCGGCCCGCCAAAGCCTCAGCTCTGGCACGAACACCAGCCCCTTTCGCGATCACACACCTGCGTGAGGGACACTTAACCACCAGAACTATGTGTTGATCATGGAGGAGCCACCGGTGGAGTTCGACGTCACGATCGAGATCCCGAAGGGTTCGCGGAACAAGTACGAGGTGGACCACGAGACCGGTCGGATCCGCCTGGACCGTCGACTCTTCACCTCGACCGCCTACCCGACCGACTACGGCTTCGTCGAGAACACTCTCGGCGAGGACGGCGACCCGCTGGACGCGCTGGTCATCCTGGACGAGCCGACGTTCCCCGGCTGTCTGATCCGCTGCCGCGCGATCGGCATGTTCCGGATGACGGACGAGGCCGGCGGCGACGACAAGCTGCTGTGCGTCCCGGCGACCGACCCGCGCGTGGAGCACCTGCGCGACATCCACCACGTGTCGGAGTTCGACCGCCTGGAGATCCAGCACTTCTTCGAGGTCTACAAGGACCTGGAGCCCGGCAAGTCCGTCGAGGGCGCCGACTGGGTCGGTCGTACCGACGCCGAGGCCGAGATCGAGCGGTCCTACAAGCGCTTCAAGGACGAGGGCGGCCACTGAGGCTTGGCTCTGTAGAGGTGTGTAAAGGGCCGCACGCGTACGCGTGCGGCCCTTTCGCGTGTCTGTGCGCATACTGAGGCCTACGGAAGGTGTCGTTCAGGGAGCGTTGCGAGGTGTCGGAGGCGGAGGCGCGCAAGCCGCAGTCGGACGAGGCGAGGAGTGCCTTCGACCCTGAGATCACGTCCGAGTTCGCGATCCCGGCCGGACTGGCCGTCCCGAAGACCGGCGGCGAGTCGGAGACCACGTCCGAGTTCGCCGTTCCACAGGGGCTGGACGTGGGCCCGCAGGCCGCCGGAGAGACCGAGGGATCGGCGTTCAGCCTGCCTCGCACGTACAGCGTGCGGGACGCCCCGGCCGCGTTCACACCGCCCGACGGCGTGCCGATGGTGAGTCTGACCAAGGACGTGCCCTGGCAGGACCGGATGCGCACGATGCTGCGGATGCCGGTGACCGAGCGGCCCGCGCCCGAGCCGGGGCCGAAGGCGGAGGAGGGCGCTCCGGCCGTCCCGCGCGTGCTCGACCTCACGCTGCGCATCGGCGAGTTGCTCCTCGCGGGCGGGGAAGGCGCCGAGGACGTGGAGGCCGCGATGTTCGCGGTCTGCCGCTCCTACGGGCTGGACCGCTGCGAGCCGACCGTCACCTTCACGCTGCTGTCGATCTCGTACCAGCCGTCCCTGGTGGAGGACCCGGTCACGGCCTCGCGGACGGTGCGCCGGCGGGGCACCGACTACACGCGCCTGGCGGCCGTCTTCCAGCTCGTCGACGACCTGAGCGACCCGGAGACCCATCTCTCCCTCGAAGAGGCCTACGGGCGGCTCGCAGCGATGCGCCGCAACCGGCACCCGTACCCGACCTGGGTGCTGACCTCGGCGAGCGGGCTGCTCGCGGGCGCGGCCTCGGTGCTGGTCGGCGGTGACCTGGTGGTGTTCGTGGCGGCGGCGCTCGGCGCGATGCTCGGCGACCGGCTGGCCTGGCTGTGCGCGGGGCGCGGGCTGCCGGAGTTCTACCAGTTCCTGGTCGCCGCCATGCCGCCGGCCGCCATAGGCGTCGCGCTGACCGTCGCGGACGTCGATGTGAAGGCGTCCGCGGTCATCACCGGCGGGCTGTTCGCGCTGCTGCCCGGACGGGCGCTGGTGGCGGGCGTCCAGGACGGCCTGACCGGCTTCTACATCACCGCTGCCGCGCGGCTGCTGGAGGTCATGTACTTCTTCGTCGGCATCGTCGTCGGGGTGCTGGTGATGCTCTACGTCGGCGTGCAGCTCGGGGCGCATCTCAACCCCGACGCGGCCCTGGGCATCACCAAGCGGCCGTTGTGGCAGATCGGCGCCTCGATGCTGCTGTCGTTGACCTTCGCGGTGCTGCTCCAGCAGGAACGATCCACCGTGCTGGCCGTCACCTTGAACGGCGGAGTCGCCTGGTCGGTGTACGGCGCGATGCACTACGCCGGCGAGATCTCGCCGGTCGCCTCCACGGCCGTCGCGGCGGGCGTCGTGGGGCTGTTCGGGCAGCTGCTCTCGCGCTACCGGTTCGCTTCCGCCCTGCCGTACACCACCGCCGCGATCGGGCCCCTGCTGCCGGGGTCGGCCACGTATTTCGGGCTGCTGGCGATCGCGCAGAACGAGGTGGACGAGGGGCTGGTGTCGCTCACCAAGGCCGCTGCGTTGGCCATGGCCATCGCCATCGGGGTGAACCTGGGATCCGAGGTGTCGCGGTTGTTCCTGCGGGTCGGCTCCCCCGAGAAGCGGCGGGCCGCGAAGCGGACGCGGGGGTTCTGACGGCCCCGCGCCCTTGGGGCAGACTCGGTCAGTAACCGCGGCTGTCGTCGTACGGGTACTGGCCGTTCTGCTGGGCGCCGTACGGCTGCTGCTGGGGCTGCTCCTGCCACTCCTGGGGGTACTGCTGCTGCGGGTACGGCTGCCGGCCGTAGTAGTCGTAGTCGTTCTCGTAGGCCTGACCCTGGGTCTGCCCCTGCTGACCCTGCTGACCCTGCTGCGCATGCTGGGCGTTCTGCCCGTGCTGGCCGTTCTGGCCGTGCTGGTTGTGCTGGTTGTACTGGTTGTGGTGACCCTGCTGGCCGTACGGGTCGTGCTGGTCGATCCGGCGGAGCTGGGTCGTCGCGTCGTCCATGACCGGGGCCTGCTGCTGGTGCGGCTGCGGCTGGTGGGGCTGCTGCTGCTCCGGAGGCGCGTTGCGGGCTTCCTTGCGGGCCTTGAGAACCTCGATGATCACCGGGACGACCGAGATGACGACGATCAGGACGAGGATCGCCTCGACATTGTTCTTGATGAGGTCGATCTGGCCGAGGAAGTAGCCCGCGACCGTCACACCCGTGCCCCAGAGGATGCCGCCGATCACGTTGTACGTGATGAAGGTGCGGTACTTCATACGGCCGGCGCCGGCGACGATCGGCGCAAAGGTGCGCACGATGGGGACGAAGCGGGCCAGGACGATCGCCTTGGGGCCGAACTTGTCCATGAACTCGTGCGCTTTCTCCAGGTTCTCCTGCTTGAAGAGCTTGGAGTTGGGGCGGTTGAACAGCTTGGGCCCGAAGAACTTGCCGATCAGGTAACCGACCTGGTCGCCGAGGACGGCCGCGATCACGATCAGGGTGCACACCAGCCACAGCGGCTGGTGGATCCACTTGCCGTCGGCGACCAGCAGGCCCGCCGTGAACAGCAGGGAGTCACCGGGGAGGAAGGCGAACAGGCCCGACTCGGCGAACACGATGACCAGGATGCCGATCAGGCCGAACGTCGAGATCAGATAGTCCGGAGTAATCCACTCGGGGCCGAGGGCGAGGGTAGTCACGGGTTCCGGGCTCCTGAGGGGTGAAAGGCGGCGGTGCGGCGGCGGGACCGCCCCAAGCTATCAACGCGGCGCCACAGAACCAGGTTCCCAGGGCCTCCCCCAGGATGCACTGTGCTCCCGCTTGGTCAAACCTGTGAACATGGGCATCGATGATTACGGCGGCGGGCAGGGCCCCCACCCGGACGTACTGGTCGTCACCACGAACGACGCACCCGGGTTCCGGGTGCAACAGGTCATCGGCGAGGTCTTCGGGCTGACGGTGCGCTCACGGCACCTGGGCAGTCAGATCGGCGCCGGCCTGAAGTCGATGATCGGCGGCGAGCTCAAGGGGTTGACGAAGACCCTCGTGGAGACCCGCAACCAGGCCATGGAACGGCTCGTCGAGCAGGCACACGCGCGGGGAGCCAACGGCGTGCTGATGTTCCGCTTCGACGTGTCGGAGGCGGCGGACGTGGGCACCGAGGTGTGCGCCTACGGCACCGCGGTGATCCTGGTCCGGGAGTAGCCCCGGACCAGGCCGCCCCACACGCGTGTGGGCCTGCGAGATCTGCCGGACCTACGACGTGTGCCGGGCCGCGTTCGCCTTGATCGCCGCGTTGAGGTGCTCGGCGAGGCCCGCGCGCGTGGAGTCGTAGTACGCCTTGAAGCGCTCGTCGGACACGTACATGTCCCCGAGGCTCTGGTGGAACGTGTACGACGCGTCATAGAACCAGGTGCACAGGTGCTGCCGGTGCGCCTCGGCCAGGTCCATCGCCCGGTCGCCGGTCGGCGGTTCACCGGCGTCCATCAACTCGCCGTACCGCGCGTTCCAGGCGTCGATCTCCGCCTGCATGCGCTTCCAGTCGTCCTTGGTGTAGGTGGCGGCGCGGCGCTGCGACTCGGCGTACAGCTCCGTGTCGCCCCAGCGCCGCTCCGCCTCTTCGGCGTACTGCTCGGGGTCCTTGTCGCCGAAGACCTCGAAGCGCTCCTCGGGTGTCAGGTCGATGCCCATCGTGCGTGCCTCCATGGCGTGCTCCACGGCCGCCGCCATCCTCTGCAGCTTCTCGATCCGGGCGGTCAGCAACTCGTGCTGGCGGCGCAGGTGCCCGCGCGGGTCCGCGGCCGGGTCGGCGAGCAGGGCGGCGACCTCGTCGAGCGGGAAGCCGAGCTCCCGGTAGAACAGGATCTGCTGCAGCCGGTCGAGGTCGGCGTCGCTGTAGCGCCGGTGGCCCGCGTGGCTGCGCCCGCCCGGAACGAGCAGGCCGATGTCGTCGTAGTGGTGCAATGTGCGCACCGTGACCCCGGCGAATCCGGCGACCTGTCCTACTGAGTAGCTCACTTCGTCCGCTCCCTTCTCGGTACGCGCTCCACGGTGGGCCCTCACGTCGCGTGAGGTGCAAGCGCGATTCCTCTCCGCCCGTGTGCGCGTTCCCGCCCGTCCGCGCCCCCGCCCGCTCCCGGCCGTCCACGTCCGTTCCGGGCCGTCCACGTCCGCCGCCGTCCGGATGTCGTGTCCGTTTCATCCGCTTATCGTGACCCCGTGGCCCAGGACACCGCGCAGCAGCCGCCCGCCGCTCCGGCGACCCCGGCACGTGCCCTGCTGCCGTTGATCCTGCCCGCCCTCGTCGTCGGCGTGCTGGCGAGCCTGCTGTTCGTGCTGGTGAGCGAGTTGGCCGAGCTGTTGCAGGACGTGCTGTGGGAGACCCTGCCGGACGCGCTGGGCGTGGGCCGGTACTCGGTGCTGTGGATGCTCGTCATGCTCACCTCGACCGGGGTGCTGGTGGGGCTGGTGGTGTGGAAGGTGCCCGGGCACGCGGGGCCCGATCCGGCCACGCTGGGGCTGGACGCGCGCGTGCTGCCGCCGGCCGTGCTCCCCGGGCTGCTGGTGGCGGCCACGCTGATGCTGGCGGGCGGGCCGAGTCTGGGCCCGGAGAACCCGATCATCGCCGTGAACGTCGGGCTCGCTTTCTGGCTGGGACACCGGCTGCTGCCCCGGGCGCCGGGCGGGCTGTGGTCCGTGCTCGCGGAGGCGGCGACGATCGGCGCGCTGTTCGGGACGCCGGTGGCGGCGGCGCTGCTGATCTCCGAGGCGCTGGCGGCGCGGCAGACGAAGGGACCGCTGTGGGACAACGTCTTCGCTCCGCTGGTCGCCGCAGCGGTCGGCTCGATGACGACCACCCTGGTGGACCATCCGACCTTCGACCTCGACCTGCCCGCGTTCGGGCAGCCCGGGTGGAGCGATCTGCTGGCGGTGCTCGTGATCGCGTCGGTGGGCGCGCTGCTCGCCCTGTGCGCCGTCTGCGCCTTCCCGTACGTCCACGGCGCGTTCGCGCGCCTGGGACACCCGATGCTGGCGCTGCCGGCCGGCGGGCTCGTCCTGGGGCTGCTGGCGGCTCTGGGCGGCCATCTGACGCTGTTCAAGGGCCTGGACGAGATCGGGGAGCTCGCGGCCGATCCCGACGGCTGGTCGGCCGGCGAGTTCGCCACGATGACGGTGGTGAAACTGGCGGCGCTGCTCGTCGCCGCGTCCTGCGGTTTCCGGGGCGGCCGGATCTTCCCGGCCGTGTTCGTCGGCGTCGCCCTCGGTCTCACCGCCCATGCCCTCGTGCCCGGCGTGCACCCGGCGGTGGGTGTGGCGGCGGGCGTGTTGGGCGTGCTCCTCGCCATCACCCGGCAGGGTTGGCTGAGCCTGTTCACGGCCGCCGCGCTGGTCGCCTCGCCCGCGATCATCGCGCTGCTCTGCTTCGCCTCGCTGCCTGCCTGGCTGCTGGTGACGGGACGGCCGCAGATGCAGCTGCGGGACGATGGAACGGCGGTGCGGTGAGCGTGTGAACCGAACAGGCCCCTCGATCCGATGAAGCGGCAGAACGTCACTCGGCGCTCGCCGCTCCGCCAGTTGGGAGAAAGAACCAGCCATGCCACTCCACAAAGGCCCGCAGAAGCCCGACGAGCGCCCTCTGTCCGTGAATCCCTTCTTCGGCGAGGCGAACCCGGTCGGCGGAATGACCGAGGCACCGCCCAAACACCAGCTGCCGGAATCGCCGATGCCGCCGTCGACGGCCTATCAGCTGGTGCACGACGAACTGATGCTGGACGGCAATTCGCGGCTCAACCTGGCCACCTTCGTCACCACGTGGATGGAGCCCCAGGCCGGGGTGCTGATGGCGGACTGCCGGGACAAGAACATGATCGACAAGGACGAGTATCCGCGCACCGCCGAGCTGGAGCGGCGCTGTGTGGCGATGCTCGCCGACCTGTGGAACGCGCCCGATCCCTCGGCGGCCGTGGGCTGTTCGACGACCGGGTCGAGCGAGGCCTGCATGCTCGCGGGCATGGCGCTGAAGCGGCGGTGGTCGCTGCGCAACGCCGACCGCTACCCCGCTGCCCGTCCGAACCTCGTGATGGGGATCAACGTCCAGGTCTGCTGGGAGAAGTTCTGCAACTTCTGGGAGGTGGAGGCCCGTCAGGTCCCCATGGAGGGGGACCGGTTCCATCTCGACCCGCAGGCGGCGGCCGAGCTGTGCGACGAGAACACGATCGGGGTCGTCGGCATCCTCGGCTCCACGTTCGACGGGTCCTACGAGCCGATCGCCGAGCTGTGCGCGGCGCTGGACGCGCTCCAGGAGCGGACCGGCCTCGACGTCCCGGTGCATGTGGACGGCGCGTCCGGCGCGATGATCGCGCCTTTCCTCGACGAGGACCTGGTGTGGGACTTCCGTCTCCCGCGCGTGACGTCCATCAACACCTCGGGGCACAAGTACGGGCTCGTGTACCCGGGGGTGGGCTGGGCGCTGTGGCGGGACAAGGAGGCCCTGCCGGAGGAGCTCGTGTTCCGCGTGAACTACCTGGGCGGCGACATGCCGACCTTCGCGCTCAACTTCTCCCGGCCGGGCGCGCAGGTCGTCGCGCAGTACTACACGCTGCTGCGGCTGGGCCGCGAGGGCTACCGGGCCGTGCAGCAGTCCACGCGGGACGTGGCCCGGGGCATCGCCGACCGGGTGGAGGCGCTCGGCGACTTCCGACTCCTCACGCGGGGCGACGAACTGCCGGTGTTCGCCTTCACCACGGTGCCGGACGTGAACTCGTACGACGTCTTCGACGTCTCCCGGCGGCTGCGCGAGAGCGGGTGGCTGGTGCCCGCGTACACCTTCCCGGCGAATCGGCAGGATCTGTCCGTGCTGCGGGTGGTCTGCAGAAACGGCTTCTCGGAGGACCTCGCCGAGCTGTTCGTGGAGGACCTGACCCGACTGCTGCCGGAACTCCGGCAACAGTCGGAGCCGTTCACGAGGGACAAGGGGGCGGCGACCGGGTTCCACCACTAGGCGCTTCGCGCTCCGCTGGACGTGCCGCGATGTGTCGTCGTTTCGGTGCGGCGCCGTCGTGGCTGGTCGCGCCCGCGCGGCGGAGCCGCATATGTCAGCGCCCCGCGCCCCTAAAGGGGCGCTGCCGAACCGCAGCCGGGGGCTTCAGTGGCTCATGTGGCTGAACTTTCTTACTGCGAGGGGGAAGAAGACTGCCAGCAATGCCAGGGGCCAGCCGATCGCCGCCCAGACGTGGGCCGGGTCGGCGCCCAGGCCGCCGAAGAGGTCGCGTACCGCGGTCGCCGTACGGGACATCGGGTTCCACTCCACGGCCGTGCCCAGCCAGCCGGGCATGGCGGCGGGGGTGGCGAGGGCGTTGGACAGGAAGCCGACCGGCCAGACCAGGATCTGCACGGCCTGCACCATCTCCGGTTTCCCGGCCACGAGGGCCAGGTGAATGCCGATCCACAACATCGCGAAGCGGAAGAGGAGGAGGAGACCCACCGCGCCCAGGAAGGCGCCCGGCCCGCCCTGGGGGTGCCAGCCGAGGGCGAGTCCGACGACGATCAGCACGGCCAGGCCCAGGACCGACTGGAGCATGTCGGCCGCCGAACGGCCCACCAGGACCGCGCCGTCGGCCATCGGCATCGCCCGGAAGCGGTCGATGACGCCCTTGTTGATGTCCTGGGTGACGGCGAGCATCGTGCCCTCCAGGCCGAAGGCCATGGTGAGCGCGAGCATGCCGGGCATCAGGTAGTCGAGGTAGTCGCCGCTCACCCCGCGGCCGCCGCCGATCAGGTAGCCGAACATCAGCAGCAGCATCACAGGGAAAACAAGCCCGACGACCACCCGGCCCGGATGCCTGGCCCAGTGGGCGAGTTCGCGCCGGGTCATCGTCCAGGAATCGGTCAGCGCGTATGTGTTCACACGGCCTCCTTCGCGAGATCGTCAGAGCGGTCGTCGTGGCCGGTCAGGTGGAGGAAGGCCTCGTCCAGGGTGGGGCGGCGCAGGGCCACGTCCTCGGCCTCGACGCCGGCCTCCGCCAGGGCGCGGACGACGGCGGAGAGCGCGGCCATGCGGTCGGTGACAGGAGCGCTGAGCAGTCGGCGGTCGGGGTCGACGGTGACGTCCTCCTTGGGCAGGGGCAGCAGGGCGAGGGCCGCGCCCAGGTGGCCGGCGTCGCGCAGGACGACGTCGATGCGGTCGCCGCCGGTCAGCGTCTTCAGCTCGTCCGCCGTGCCGTCGGCGATCACCCGGCCCCGGTCGACGACGGAGATGCGGTCGGCGAGCTGGTCGGCCTCCTCCAGGTACTGGGTGGTGAGCACGACCGTCGTGCCGCCGCCGACCAGGGTGCGGACGGCGGACCAGACCTCGGCGCGCCCGCGCGGGTCGAGGCCGGTGGTCGGCTCGTCCAGGAAGAGCACCTCCGGGTCGGTGCCGTGCCGGTTGCCGATGAGGGAGGCGGCGAGGTCCAGGCGGCGGCGCATGCCTCCGCTGTAGGCGCTGACGGGCTTGCGGCCGGTGGCGGTGAGGTCGAAACGCTCCAGGAGCTCGGCGGCGCGCCCGCGCGCGGGGCGGGCGCCCAGGTGGTGGAGGCGGCCGAACATCTCCAGGTTCTGCCGGCCGCTCAGCTCCTCGTCGAGGGCCGCGTGCTGGCCGAGCAGGCCGATGCGCAGGCGGACCTCCTGGGCCTGGCGCAGCACGTCGTGGCCGGCCACCTCGACGTGTCCGGAGTCCGGTCGCAGCAGCGTGGACAGGATCCTGACCAGGGTCGTCTTGCCCGCGCCGTTCGGTCCGAGGACGCCGTGGACGGTGCCTTTGGCAACGGTGAGATCGAGCCCGTCCAGCGCCTGGGTGTCGCCGTACCTCTTGCGTACTCCTTCGACGGTGATCGCCCTGTCGGCCATGACAGTCCCCCTGCTCTTCCTGCTCCTCAACTAATCAAACTTGACTACTGACCCAGACTAACTCCGCGCACAGCACTCGTCAAACTTGATTACTCGATGGGCCGACCCGGTCGGCCGACTTGGTCAGCGGGAGTCGCCCGGATGCCGCTCCCGCGTCGCGTACGGGTTCTCCGCGCCCTCCGGCAGCACGCCGACGAACGGCTCGCCCTCCCCCGCGAAGGTGTACGCGCCGCCCTCGATCCGCGCGATCAGGCCCTGGGCCCACTCGGCCTCGGCGTCGGCGGTGCGGATCCAGAGGTTCATGATCTCCCAGATGTGGCCCAGCTGTTCGGGGCCGTCCTCGGGGACGTAGTGCTCGGTGACGGCCGCGCGCCACGCCTCGATGCCGCGGATGCGGTCCTCCAGGAGCGACACCGCCTCCGCGCGCGGGAGGTCGACGACGAAGCCGATGGCCGCCGACTTCACATCCGTCTTCTGGTCGTAGGAGGTCAGCGCCTCGCGGAGCAGCCTGAAGTACTCCTCGGCGCCCGCCTCGGTGATCTCGTACTCGGTGCGCGGCGGGCCGCCCGCGGTGGACGGCGCCGTCTCGTGCTCACGCAGCAGTCCCTGCTTGGCCATCTGCTTCAGGGCGTGGTAGATCGAGCCCGGCTTGGCGTTGGACCACTCGTGGGCGCCCCAGTACTCCAGGTCGCCGCGCACCTGGTAGCCGTGGGCCCGCCCGTGCTGGCGCACGGCGCCCAGCACGAGAAGACGGATCGCTGACATGCGCCCAGGTTATGACCTCGGGGTGGCGCCCTTGACGCGTGGCCCCACCCCGTGCCCCTGCCTCGCGGACGCTCAGAAGGGGAAGCCGCTGCGGCCGTGCTGGACCGAGATCCACTTGGTGGTGGTGAAGGCCTCGACGGTCGTCTCGCCGTTGAGGCGGCCGACGCCGGAGTTCTTCTCGCCGCCGAAGGGGACGAGCGGCTCGTCGTGGACGGTGGCGTCGTTCACATGGAACATGCCGGTGACGATCTGCCGGGCGAAGGCGACGCCCCGCTCGGTGTCGGCGGTGTGGACGGCGCCGCTCAGGCCGTACGGGGTGTCGTTGACCAGGCGTACGGCCTCCGCCTCGTCGTCGAAGGTGTTGAGGAAGACGACGGGGCCGAAGACCTCCTGCCGGAGCAGCGCGGAGTCGGCGGGAAGGTCCGCCAGGACGGACGGCTCGACGAGGTTGTCGGTGGTCGTGCCGTGCACGAGGGGGCTCGCGCCCTGGGCTATCGCCTGTTCGACGACGCTCGAGACCGCCTCCGCCTGCGAGGGGTTGATCATCGGGCCGATGGTGGTCTGCGGGTCGCGCGGGTCGCCGGCCTTGAGGGTCTTGACCTTGGCGACGAACTTCTCGGTGAACTCGTCGGCGAGCGAGCGGTCGACCAGGATGCGGTTGGCGGCCATGCAGACCTGGCCCTGGTGGACGAAGCGGCTGAAGACGGCCGCGTCGACCGCGTAGTCGACGTCGGCGTCGTCGAGGACGACGAACGCGCTGTTGCCGCCGAGTTCGATGACGGCCCGCTTGAAGTGCGAGGCGGCGACGGTGGCGACGTGCCGGCCGACCTTGTCGGAGCCGGTGAAGGAGATGACCCGCGGGACGGGGTGCTCCAGGAAGGCGTCGCCGATCTCGGCGATGTCGGTCACGACGACGTTCAGCAGGCCCGGCGGCAGCCCGGCGTCCTCGAAGAGCTTGGCGATCACGGTGCCGCCGGAGAGCGGGGTGTTCTGGTGAGGCTTGAGCACGACGCCGTTGCCGAGGGCGAGGGCCGGGGCGACGGACTTCAGCGACAGCAGGAACGGCACGTTGAAGGGGCTGATCACACCGACCACGCCGACCGGCTCGCGGTAGACGCGGTTCTCCTTGCCGTCGACCGGCGAGGGGAGGAGGCTGCCCTCGGTGCGCAGCGCCAGGTGGACCGACTCGCGCAGGAACTCCTTGGCGAGGTGGAGTTCGAAGGCGGCCTTGCCGATCGTGCCGCCGGCCTCGGTGACGAGGATCTCGCTGATCTGCGCCTCGCGCTCCTCGACCAGCCGCAGCACCTTCTCGAACACCGCGCGGCGGGCGAAGGCGTTGGTCGCGGCCCACTCCTTCTGGGCGCGGGCGGAGGCACGGTAGGCCTCGTCGACCTCGCCGACGGTGGCTATCGTGATCGAGGCGAGCTTCTCGCCGTCATAGGGATTGCAGACGATGATGTCCCAGTCGCCCGTCCCCGGACGCCATTCACCGTCGATGTACTGCTGGGCCAGGTCGGTGAAGTACGACGACATGCGATCCCTCAATCCCCTGCTGCGATCGGCCGCGATCGATCGGGATCACGGTCTGACCCGATCTGATCTGATCACACGTCATCGTACGGGTGACTCAAGGGAGTTGGGGAGCGAGTTGAGGAGCATCGCGGCTCCTGTAGGGGAATCCCTAGGTATGTGCGGGGCTAGGACAGCTGGATCAGGCCACGCAGCAGATCGCGGCTCTCGTCCGGGCCGGGGCTGTCCTGCTGGAGTTCCTTCAGCGCCTGCTCGTACTGGGCGACGTCCTCGCGCTTGTCCAGATAGAGCGCACTGGTGAGCTGTTCCAGATAGACGACGTCCTGGAGGTCGGACTCCGGGAAGCTCAGGATCGTGAAGGCGCCGGACTCGCCGGAGTGGCCGCCGAAGCTGAACGGCATGACCTGAAGCCGTACGTTGGGACGCTCGGAGACCTCGATCAGATGCTGGAGCTGCCCGCGCATCACCTCGCGGTCGCCGTACGGCCGGCGCAGGGCGGCCTCGTCGAGGACGATGTGGAAGTCGGGGGCGTTCTCGGCGACGAGGTACTTCTGCCGCTCCAGGCGCAGCGCCACGCGCCGGTCGACGTCGGCGGTGTTCGCGCCCTTCATGCCACGGCTGACGACGGCGTGGGCGTACGCCTCGGTCTGCAGCAGGCCGTGCACGAACTGGACCTCGTAGGCGCGGATCAGCGCGGCCGCGCCCTCCAGGCCGACGTAGGTGGGGAACCAGTTGGGCAGGACGTCCGAGTAACTGTGCCACCAGCCGGCCACGTTGGCCTCGCGGGCGAGTCCGACGAGCGACTGGCGCTCCGCGTCGTCCGCGATGCCGTAGAGCGTGAGGAGGTCCTCCACGTCCCGGGTCTTGAAGCTGACCCGGCCCAGTTCCATCCTGCTGATCTTCGACTCCGACGCTCTGATCGAGTAACCCGCCGCCTCGCGCGTGATGCCTCGGGCCTCACGCAGCCGCCGTAGTTGCGAGCCGAGCAGCATCCGCCGCACCACCGATCCGGGCTCTCCCGCGCTCACGTTCGCCAGCCTCCCCAACCGTCTTAGGGGCCGCAGTCTGCCACTAAAACACTTCGAGCAGTACTCGTCCGATTACAGAGATGGAAAGAAGCCAAAGGATACGCACAGACCAGCGCGAGGGAAGAGTGTAGGAAAGCAAGAGAAGTGCTCGCGATGAGCGAGAAGTTGGCGGAAAAAATGGCCAAGAAGCGGTACGGGCAGGTCCATTTCGGTCACGTGCACGTGCATCTGCCCTTGCATCCGCAGTGCGCATCAGAAACCATGGTCCCGCGCCACCGCTGCATCGCAACGACCGCGAATCCCGGGAGTGCCTCGCATGGGGACGAATGGATCGACCATGCTCGAGCCGTTACGGCAGGGCCTTCCGCCGCTGGATCCCGCGGCCGTGTCCAACGCTGCCTCCTGCGCTCTGCCCGCCCGCCTCGAAGCGGTGCGCGAAGCACGACAGTTCACCAAGAGGACCCTCGGCCAGTGGGACGTCGGCGACCGTTTCGACGATGTCTGTCTGGTCGTCTCGGAGTTGGTGACCAACGCGCTGAGACACGGACTGCCGTCCCCCGAGGACGGCGACCCGTGCCCGCTCGATCACGCGCGCGTGCC
This sequence comes from Streptomyces sp. NPDC001858, assembly GCF_053594615.1. Classification (NCBI taxonomy): domain Bacteria; kingdom Bacillati; phylum Actinomycetota; class Actinomycetes; order Kitasatosporales; family Streptomycetaceae; genus Streptomyces; species Streptomyces sp. NPDC001858. Next base: position 235,716 of record NZ_JBSFEV010000009.1, on the reverse strand, counting down.
CGATCAGTTGCGCGCGTCCGATCACTCGCGCACGCCTGATCAGCAGCATCCGCCCGTGCGGCTGCATCTGATGCGGTGGACCGAGCGGTTGGTGTGCGCGGTGCGCGACCCCAGCCAGGACAGTCCCCTGCCCCGGGACAGCGAGGACTTCTCGGCCGAGTCGGGGCGCGGGCTCTTCCTCGTCGACTCCTTCGCCGACAGCTGGGGCTGGCACCCGCTGTCGGGCAGCCTGGGCGGGAAGGTCGTCTGGGCGCTGTTCCGGCTGCACACTCCGGCCGAATGACGAACCGCGGCGTTTCTTGACGCCGCGGTTCTACGCGCGTTGTGGTCGTTTTCCCGCAAGGTGCACGAAACATGCACGAAATGCACGGTGACGGCGGCGACTGCCGGGGCGTCGCGGACGTCGAGTGACGTGGAGGAACGCCGAGGAGCGTCGAGGGACGTCAGCTCGCGATCAGGTGGTCGAACTCGCCGTCCTTGATGCCCAGCAGCATCGCCTCGATCTCGGCGCGGGTGTAGACGAGCGCGGGGCCGTCCGGGAACCGCGAGTTGCGCACGGCCACGTCTCCGCCCGGCAGTCGCGCGAACTCCACGCAGGAACCCTGCGAATTGCTGTGCCGGCTCTTCTGCCAGGCAACCCCGTACAGCTGTGTGGCCGTCATGCCGTTGTACACGTCGTGCCCCCCGTCAACGTGGTGGTCCACAGGTCGCTCCCTGGTGGTGCACTGGCTGTTGTGGCCATTGGTGCCGTGGTCAACTGTCCCGGATCATAACCCCGTTCACGTGCAGTCGCATGAGCAGATGCACGTGCACGCGGGGTACTTGCGCGGTTACAGCTTTGACGCCCGCTTTACCCGACTCGTTCGGCTCGCCGACCGTCGTGCGGCCCAGGTGAAAGTCGTCCGGATCGAAACCACTCGTGTACTAGGAACAGACGCATGACACGGCCGTCCTGTTCCGTCGGCGCGGCAACGGATCGGCGCAGGGAAGGGCGGGGGCGCCGCCGGAGCCGTCCCGAAAGAGGCGGTTCCGGCGGACGCCCGGCATCCGCTCGGTGCGGTAGGCGGCACCTCCGGATGTGGGGCCGCGCCGCCTGCGCCAGGAGCGATCGGCGGCGGACGGGCCGGGACCCCGGGCCGCTTTCGCGGTCTCCCGCCGACAGCCAGAACCCCGGGCACCTGTCGGTCCGACGACGACGCGTCCCGTACCGGCGGACACGGTCCGCTCCGGGGACACCGCATGCCCCGACCACGGAAGACGACAACCGCCACCCCCCGCGTACGACGATGAGATCGGCGACGCGGATCGGGTGGCGGCGGCTGTCCGCATGAGGCCGGGGTCGGCTCTTCGTCGGGGAGGCGACGGAGGCGAGCGGCCAGGGATCAGTGGACGTGATGTTCGATTGTGCTCGTACAGATGACAGGGGTTCCGTACGGAGACAGCCGGGCCGAATCTACGGACGGCGGCGCGGCCGGGCGGGGGACGGGTGGACAGCGTAGGCGCGTATCGGACACGCGCGCGTGGCGTGGGGTCAGCGGGTCGGGGCGTACGGGAGGAGGGCCATTTCCCGGGCGTTCTTGATCGCTCGGGAGAGTTGGCGTTGCTGCTGGGCGGAGACGCGGGTCACCCGGCGGCTGCGGATCTTGCCCCGGTCGGAGAGGAACTTCCGCAGGAGGTCGGTGTCCTTGTAGTCGACGTAGGTGATGTCCGCCTGGTCGAGGGGGTTGGGCCGGGGCTTGGCGGGCCTGCGCTCGGGCTTGCGGGACGGGGACATGGGTGTCAGACCTCCAGGAGGGTGTCGAAGGCGGGCGGCAGCCGCTTCCAGGCGGCCCGTCCCGCGGCGTACTCGGCGTCCGTGAGCAGGCAGGACTCCAGGAGCCGCGCCAGGCCGTCGCGGTCGAGGCCCGGGGACGTGAAGACCAGGTGCTGGCAGCAGTCGCCGTGCTCGGGGTGCCAGTCCAGCGCGGCGGCGGCGCGGCGCACCGGCGGGACCAGGTCCCAGGCCGCGTCGGGGAGGGACGCCAGCCAGGGGCCGGCCGACTCCACGCACAGGGCGCCGCCGGCCGCGTCCCAGTGCAGCAGCACGTCGGGTTTGTCGGCGAGCCAGAACCTGCCCCGGCTGCGGGCGGCCGCGCAGGTCAGGTCCTCCAGCGCCGCGTACAGCCGCTCCGGGTGGAACGGGCGGCGCCGGCGCCAGACGAACGTGCTCACGCCGTGTCCGTCGGCCTCGGCGGGCAGCAGCGCGCAGGCCGGATGCTGGGCCGCGGCGGCCGACTCGACGTCGAAGCCCGCGAGCACGGCGCGAGCGAGCGGCGACTGCGCGTACGACAGTTCCGCTGACTGCACATAGGACAGTTCTGGTGGCTGCACATACGACTGTTCCGGTGACCGTGCATCCGCACGGGCGGGCGGCGGGATCCTGACCTGGCGGGCCGTCGGATGCAGTTGCGCCAGCAGCTCGCGGTCCTCGTCGTCGGCCTCATCGGAGTCGACGACGGCCAGGACGGGGGCGTACTCCAGCTGCCGCGCGAAGGTGTCGGCGACGGTGCGCTGGTCGGTGGCGGCCGCGGCGAGGCCGACGTCGGCGAGGTCGTCGCCGTTGCCGAGACACGGCAGGAGCAGCGCCGGGTCGACGGCGGTGACGACGCCGGTGACCGTGAGCCCGCCGGCCACGACCACCTCGGCCATGGCCTTGGGCTCGACGGAGTCCCACAGCTCGACCACGGCGAGGCGCGTGGCGCCGTCGTCCGCCAGCCGGAGCAGCTCGGGCACCAGGTCCTCGCGCAGCGCGCAGCAGGCGCAGTCGTTGACCAGGGGCGCCTCGCCGGCCGAGCGGATGCCGGCGGCGTCGCTGACGGTCCGCACGACCGTGCCCGCCACGGCCGTCGCGAGGTCGTGGTGCAGGGCGACGCTGCCGGGGACGTCGGCGAGCAGCCGCGCGACCGTGGCCCGGCGGGCGTCGGCGTGCAGCCCGCCGACGATCACGACCGACAGGCTCACGCCCCGCCCCGCTTCCCGTAGCGGCGCTCGAAGCGCTCGACGCGGCCGGCCGTGTCCAGAACGCGGGCGGTGCCGGTGTAGAAGGGGTGGCTGACGTCGGAGATCTCGACGTCGACGACGGGGTAGGTGGTGCCGTCCACCCACTCGATCGTCTTGTCGCCGCTCATGGTGGAGCGGGTGAGGAAGGCGTGGTTCGCGGCGCGGTCACGGAAGACGACGAGACCGTAGGCCGGGTGGATTCCCTTGCGCATGGCGGTGGTTCAGCGCTCCTCTCGGAAGTCGACGTGCCGGCCGACGACGGGGTCGTACTTGCGCAGAGTCAGGCGGTCCGGGTCGTTGCGGCGGTTCTTGCGGGTCACATAGGTGAAGCCCGTGCCCACCGTGGACCGGAGCTTGATGACCGGGCGGAGTTCGTTGCGTGCCATGCTGCTATCTTACTGAAAATGAATTCCATTAGCACTATCGATCCTGGCATCGACCGAGGAGAGGTACGTCACCCGTGTCCGCGCACTGCATGCTGACCGGCGCCCAGCCGGGCTTCGGCAACCGCATCTCCCACTCCCACCGGCGCACTTCACGCCGCTTCGACCCGAACGTCCAGAGCAAGCGGTACTGGCTGGCGAGCGAGGGCCGCCAGGTACGGCTGCGGCTGAGCACGAAGGGGATCAAGACCGTCGACGTGATCGGCGTCGAGGCGGCCGTGGCGCGCATCCGCGCGCGGGGGGTGCGGATCTGATGGCGAAGAAGAGCAAGATCGCGAAGAACGACAGGCGGCAGGAGGTCGTCGCGCGGTACGCGGCGCGGCGGGCCGAACTGAAGGAGATCGTCCGGCGGCCGTCGTCGACGCAGGCCGAGCGGGAGGCGGCGCAGCGGGAGTTGCGCGCACAGCCGCGCGACGCGAGCGCGACGCGCGTCCGCAACCGGGACCAGGTGGACGGCCGCCCGCGCGGGTACTTCCGCACCTTCGGGCTCTCCCGGGTGGGTCTGCGGAAGCAGGCGCACGCGGGGTACCTGCCCGGCGTCCGAAAGTCGTCCTGGTAGTCCCCTGGTCCCTTGGTCCCGTAGTCCCCGGGTGCCCAAGTTCCCAGGTGCCCAAGTGCCTGAAGATCACAGGCTGTCCCCAGGGTTCTGCTGAGGCTTGCTGGTAGCTTGCTGCGGTCCTTCCCGGTCGACCGGGCTCCTCCCGTCGACCGAGCCGGCCGGCTACAGCTTGGGAGCTTGCAGTGACTTCGGCGATCTTCTCGCGAGGCATGTCCCGTCGGCCGGTGCGGGCCGCGGCCGTGGCCGCCGCCGCGCTGGCGGGCATGCTCGTGCTGACCGCGTGCAGCGACGACGGGGGGTCTGGCGACGGCTCGTCGGCCACGCCCACGACGGCGTCCACGGCCACGTCGACGTCGACCGCGGGCGCCGGGGCGACGAGCGGCGCGACGGAGTCCTCGTCCGTCACCGCCTCCCCCGAGCTGGAGGGCAGCTGGCTGGCCACGACGGACGGCAAGGCCGTCGCCCTGATCGTCACCGGCAAGCAGGCCGCGCTCTTCGTGACCGGCGGGACCGTGTGCAGCGGGGCCGCCGGCAAGGAGGCGGGCATGCAGATGATCCACCTCAAGTGCACCGCCGGGACGGACGGCGAACGGAAGACCGGCATGGTCGACTCCGTCGACGCGAAGTCCCTCGCGGTCACCTGGACCGGCGCGGTCGGCAAGGAGACCTTCACCAAGGCGGAGGGCGGACAGTGGCCGTCCGGACTCCCGACGCCCGGCCTCGGGTGACGACGGGCTCCCGTGGCACCCGGCCCAGGGTGACGACGGGCTCCCGGTCGACGCCCGGCCTCGGGTAGCGAAGCGGTCACGAGGGCGGGGGCGCGCGAGAATTCGCCGCACGCGTGCGTGATGATCCTTTGAGCACCGTCACGAAACCCTAGGGATCACTCATGCGCGCCCTTCCCCTCTCCGTCGCCGCCCTCGCCGCGGCCCTGCTCCTCACCGCCTGCGGCGGCGGGGACGACAGCGACTCCGGCGGCGACGAGAGCAAGTCCGCCGAAACCGCGGCCGCTTCCAAGACCGCGGGCCCCAACGGCACCACCTGCGCCGCCGGCGACCTCGGCCAGGAGGTCGGCCCGGTCAACGCCGCGCCGGCCGCCGGAGACAGCGGCAACGTCACCGTCACGCTCACCAACAAGGGCGAGGAGTGCATCCTGGAGGGCTTCCCCAAGGTCGAGCTCCAGGCCGGCGACAGCTCCGCGACCGTGGCGATCGACGCGGCCGCCGAGGGCCAGGCGCTGACCCTCGCGGCGCAGGGCACCGCGACCTTCACGATCACCTACGTGCGCGGCGAGGACGGCGGCGACGACAGCCTCGCCGTCAAGACGGTGCAGTACGGGGTGCCGAACGCCTCGGCCACCCAGAGCTTCGCGTGGTCGTACGGCGAGGTCGCCCTGAAGAGCGCGGGCGTGGCGGACGCGACCGTCAGCGCCTTCCAGCAGGCCGGCGACTGACCTGCCGTCAGATCGCCGACCTACGGTCAGGGCGTCACGGCAGCCGGGGCCGGGAGTGCATCCTGGCCCGGTCCGCCGCTTCGGCGCCCTCGGTCCAGCCCGCCTCGTCGGTGACGCCGCGCAGGCGGGTGGAGACCGTCTCCGGGAACATCCGGTCCATGGCCGCGGTGACCGCGACCTCACGTGAGGCGAGCACCGGCAGCAGGTCGTCGGTCACCTGGGTCCCGGCGGCGGCCGCGATCTCGCCGAGCCGGGCGCCGATGCGGTGGGCGTAGGCGGCGAGGAAGGACTGCCGGAAGGACTTGGTCCGTCGGCGGCCGCCGGCCCGCTGGGCCGCCTCCGCCTTCGCCATCGCGGACTGCGCCTGCACCAGCAGCGAGGTGTAGAGCAGCTCCACCGCCGCCAGGTCGGCCTCGAAGCCGACGACCGTGGAGAAGGCGAAGGGTTCGTTCCACACCGCCCGGCAGTGGTTGGCGTCGGCGACCGCGTCCAGCAGCACCGCCTTCGCCTGCTCGTACGGCGGCTCGACGCCGATCCGGCAGGCGCCGGGCGCATCCGGGTCCGGGGCCTGGGCGTCGAGCAGCGCCTCGTCGACGCTGTGCCGGGCCATCAGCTCCTGCGCCTTCGCCGTGAGGGCCTCCGCCTCCTGGGGGAACCCGGTCGCCTCGGCCTTGGCGAGCAGCGCGCGGATGCGGGTGAGCATGCGGGAGTCCGACGGGCGGCCCGACCGGAGGTCCGACCGGAGACTCGGCCCGCGCTCCTGCAGCGGTTCGAGGGTGGGCAGCCGCAGCAGCAGGCGGTACAGCTCCAGGACGGTGGTGGCGTGCGAGAAGCGGTCGGCGCGGGGCAAGGGCGCCGCGGCGAGTTCGTCGAGCTCTTCGAGCTGCGCGGACCAGCGGGGGCCGCGCGGACGGTCGTCGGCCGACTGCGCCTGGATCAGCGACGCGAGCACGCGCGCGTGGACGACGTCCAGGTCGCGCCGGACGATCCGCGCCACGTCCGCGGGCTGCCAGCCGCGCCGCCAGAGTGCCGCCACGAACTCCGCGCCCCGGCGGGCGAGCTCGGCGTCCGCCGCGGGGTCGGCGGCGAGGACCGACGCACCGGTGTCGAGGGCCGCGTCGGCGGTTTCGTAGAGGGCGGCCTGGAAGGCTCGTTCGACTGTGCTGCTCACGGGTCGATCGTGCCATGCGCGCGTGCACGAGTGACAACCTTGGGTTGACACCCTTCTACTGTCAACCTAGGGTTGACATATGACGACTCCACGACCCGGCACGTCCGGCCCTGGTACCTCCATCCGCCTCGACGACCTCATCGACGCCATCAAGAAGGTCCACAACGAGCCGCTCGACCAGCTCCAGGACGCCGTCATCGCCGCCGACCACCTCGGCGACGTCGCGGACCACCTCATCGGTCACTTCGTCGACCAGGCCCGCCGCTCCGGCGCGTCCTGGACCGACATCGGCCGGAGCATGGGCGTCACCCGGCAGGCCGCTCAGAAGCGGTTCGTGCCCAAGGAGTCGGCCGACCTCGACCCCAGTCAGGGCTTCTCCCGGTACACCCCGCGCGCGCGGAGCGCGGTGATGGCCGCCCACAGCGCCTCCAAGGCGGCCGGGAACGTCGAGATCGTGCCCGCGCACCTCGTCCTCGGCCTGCTCGCCGAGCCGGAGGGCCTCGCGGCGAAGGCGATCGTCGAGCAGGGCGTCTCCCTGGAGGCGCTCAACGAGGCCGCGACCGCCGCGCTGCCGCCGAGCGCCGGGGAGGCGCCGGAGCTGATCCCCTTCGGCCCGGACGCCAAGAAGGCCCTGGAACTCACCTTCCGCGAGGCGCTCCGCCTCGGCCACAACTACGTCGGCACCGAGCATGTCCTGCTGGCCCTGCTGGAGCACGAGAACGGCGAGGGCGTGCTCAGCGGCCTCGGCGTCGACAAGTCGGAGACCGAGAGGTACGTGGCGAAGGCACTGGCGGAGCTGGTGCGGGCGCGTGCGGAGGAGACGCAGGAGGGTTCCTGAGCCACGGGCGTCGGGCGTCCGGTCCGTTCCTGGCGGGTTCGTTCGGGGCCGTTGTCAGACCCCCCTGCGACACTCGCAGCATGGCCGACCGGTGGGCACTCGCTCCGGCCGAGGACGGTGGCGTGGAACTCGCCCCCCTCGGTCCGGCAGGGCTGCCCGCCGGCCCGGTGCTGCGGGAGGCGGACCTGACGCGGGCCGTGCGCGAGCGGCCCGACGTCACCCGCTGGGTCTGGCGTTCCACGGCCGAGGTGTATCCGCGTCTGCTCGCCACGGGGGTGCGAGTCGAGCGGTGCTACGACGTCGAGGACGCCGAGACCCTCCTCCTGGGCCACGAGGGGCGCTCCGGCGAGCCCCGTTCGGCGGCCGCCGCGCTGGCCCGGCTGCGCGGCGGCCCCGTACCGCCGGATCCGCCGCTGCGCGCCGCCGCGCCCGGCGCGCAGTCCTCGCTGTTCGAGGCGCAGGACACCGCCGTGCGGCTGCCGCTGGACGACCTCCTCGCCGTCTACGCCGAGCAGCAGCGGCGGCAGGAGCGGGCCGAACACCCCGCGCGGATGCGGCTGCTGACGGCAGCGGAGTCGGCGGGGATGCTGGTGGCCGCCGAGATGAACCGGGCCGGGCTGCCCTGGAGCGCGGAAGTGCACCGCGCGGTCCTGCACGACCTGCTCGGCGAGCGGTACGCGGGCGGCGGCGAGCCCCGGCGGCTGGCCGAGCTGGCCGACGAGGTGTCCGCCGCGTTCGGGCGCCGGGTCCGCCCCGACCTGCCCGCCGATGTCGTCAAGGCCTTCGGGCAGGCGGGCATCCGGATCAAGTCGACCCGGCGCTGGGAGATCGAGAGCCTCGACCACCCGGCCGTGAAGCCCCTGATCGAGTACAAGAAGCTGTATCGCATCTGGGTGGCCCATGGCTGGTCCTGGCTCCAGGACTGGGTGCGGGACGGGCGGTTCCGGCCGGAGTTCCTCGCGCACGGCACGGTCACCGGGCGCTGGGTGACCAACGGCGGGGGCGCCCTGCAGATCCCGAAGATCATCCGGCGGGCCGTGGTCGCCGACCCCGGCTGGCGGCTCGTCGTCGCGGACGCCGACCAGATGGAGCCGCGCGTGCTGGCCGCGATCTCCCGCGACCCCGGGCTGATGGAGGTGGCGGGCCGGGAGACCGACCTCTACCAGTCCGTCTCCGACCGCGCCTTCTCCGGCGACCGGGACCAGGCCAAGCTCGCCGTCCTGGGCGCGGTCTACGGCCAGACCTCCGGGGACGGCCTGAAGAACCTCGCCGCGCTGCGCCGCCGCTTCCCGCGCGCGGTGGCGTACGTCGACGACGCGGCCAAGGCCGGCGAGGAGGGCCGGCTCGTACGGACCTGGCTGGGGCGGACCTGCCCGCCGGCGGCGGGAGCGGGCGGCGAGGCAACGGAGGAGGCCGGCATCCCGATCACCCCGGAGGAGGACGGCGCACCGCCTACGGGCCAGGAATGGGTGCCGGGGTACGCGTCGACCAACGCACGCGCGCGTGGCCGCTTCGCCCGCAACTTCGTCGTCCAGGGCAGCGCCGCCGACTGGACGCTGCTGCTGCTCGCCGCGCTGCGGCAGACCTGTGCGGGGATGGCGGCCGAACTGGTCTTCTTCCAGCACGACGAAGTGATCGTGCACTGCCCGCAGGAGGAGGCCGAGACGGTCGTCGCCGCGATCCGGGAGGCCTCCGACCTGGCCGGACGCCTGACGTTCGGGGATACGCCGGTGCGGTTTCCGTTCACTACGGCCGTGGTGGAGTGCTATGCCGACGCGAAGTGATCAGTCCGATCCGCCCAATCCGCTGCCCGGCCCGCCGATCAGCTCCCTGAGCTCCCGGACGACGGCCTTCTCGTCCGTCCCGTCCAGCGCGTCGAGGGCCGCCCGCCACTCCTCGCGCGCGTGCTCCCACTCCCCCTGCTCCCGCAGCAGCAGACCGTGCTGGTGCCGGGCCAGACCGCCGGTGTAGCGGTCGGCGCGGGCGTCGGCGCGGCGCAGGAGTTCGGCGCACTCCCGCAGCGCGCGGGCGGTGCCGTCCGGGCCCAGCGCGCGCAGGGCGCGGACGAGACCGAGCCGGGACTGGGACTCGCCGTGCCAGTCGCCGTGGCCGGCGGGGATGCGCAGGCTCTCCTCGAAGTGCGGGAGCGCGGCGGCCGGTTCACCGAGGGCGAGATGGGCGTAGCCGATGTTGCAGTGCGCGGAGTGCTGCACGATGACGGCGCCGATCTCGTCCCCGATGGCGAGCGAGCGGCGGTGCTGCTCGATGGCGGCCCGCGGATCGATGTGCTCGTACAGGTTGCCGAGATGGCTGTGGGTGACGGCCTCGCCGTGCCGGTCCGCCAACTGCCGCGAGTACTGCAGGCTCTGGCGCAGCGCCGCGCAGGACTCCTCGTACCGGCCGAGGCCTTCCAGCAGCAGCCCCCGGTTGTTGAGGCAGCGACGGATCCAGGAGAGCCGGTCGAGCCGCCGCCAGATGGCGAGGGCCCGGTCGTTGAGGGCGAGGGCGTCCTGCTGGCGGCCGGTCAGGAAGTGCAGGCCGGCGACATCGCCGAGCGCGTATGCCTCGGCCGCCTCGTCCCCGAGCCGACGCGCCGCCCGCAGCGCGGTCCGCCCGAGCACCTCCATCTCGGCGACGCGGCCTCTGCGCTGGAGGTAGGGGAAGAGGAGGCGGAGGAGGGTGGAGAGGATGGCGGCCACGGCCGCAGTCATGTCCCCGTCCCCGTCCTCATGGCTTGTGGTGCTGCTCTCCACCAGCGCGACGATGTTCTCCAGTTCCGTGTCGCCCCAGGCGAAGGCTTCTTCGGGGCCGGCGAAAGGGGGTACGTCCGTGACGTGTGCCGCGTGGGCGGGTGGCTGGGCGGCCGTCGGACGGCGTCGGTCGTCCTCGTCGGGGCCCGCTCCGAGGATGGCGGTGAGGGCGCGTTCGGCTACGGCGGCGTAGTGGTGGAGTGCGCGGTGGAGTGCGGTGGGCAGGGGGTCGGCGATGCCGTCCGACTCGGGGAGTTCGGGGAGTTCCGCGAGTTCACGGGCGAAGTCCCGGACCAGGTCGTGGGGGGTGTAGCGGCCGTAGGCCCGCTCCTCCAGGAGGGCGACGTCGACGAGACGGTTCAGGGCGGCCTCGGCGCGGGGTTCGTCGGTGCCGGTGAGCCCGGCGAGCAGGGCGGCTCCGTAGGCGGGGAGGTCGAGCGCGCCGATGCGGCGGAGGACGAGGGCGGCGTCCCGGTCGGCCTGGCGTCCGGAGGCGGCGAGCGCGTCGTGGGCGACGGCGAGGGAACGGCGGACGCTGAGGTCGTCGTACTCCAGATGCCACAACCTGCTTGTCGTCGCGGCGAGTTGGCCCGCCAGCGCATCCGGGGTGAGGGCGCTGCGTGCGGCGAGGCGGGCGGCGACGACGCGCAGCGCGAGCGGCAGACGTCCGGTGAGGTCGACGAGGGGGTGGGCCGCGTCCAGGTCGGCGCGCCCCGCGCCGGGACCGGAGGCCGCGCGCAGCAGGGCCGCGCTGTCCTCGCCGGACAAGGGAGCGAGCGGGAAGCGGTGGGCTCCGTCGAGGACGGTCAGGGACGAGCGGCTGGTGACGATCACCGCGCAGCCGGGGCCGGCCGGCAGCAGCGGGCGGACCTGGGCGGCGGTGGCGACGTCGTCCAGCATGAGGAGGGTCCGGGTCGGGGCGAGCAGGGTGCGCAGCAACGCGGCTGCGGCGTCCGGGTGTTCGGGGATGTTCCGGGGTTCGACACCGAGGTCACGGAGCAGGGCGACGAGCGCCTGGCCTGCGGTGAGGGGGGTCATGCCGGGGGTGGCGCCGTGCAGGTGGAGGTAGAGCTGACCATCGAAGAAACGTTCCTTCAGAGCGTGCGCGACGTGCAGGGCGAGCGCGCTTTTGCCTACGCCGGCCATGCCGCTGAGCACGACGACGGGGCAGTTGCCTTCAGGGAGGCCTGTGGGGGCGGTAGGTGGGTTGGAGCGGTTGGCCGGGTTGGCCGGGTTGGATGGGTTGGACGGGTTGGATGGGTTGGACCGGTCGGCGGTGAGGGTGTGGAGCAGGTGGTGCAGGGTTTCGCCGCGACCGGTGAAGTGGGCTGGTGGGGGCGGGAGTTGTGCGGGGAGCTGGGCCGGGTGGTGGGTGTGCCGGGAGGAGGGGTCGGACGCCGGACCCGGGGCGGGCATGGGAGACGGGGGCGGAGGTGAGGGCCGACCCTGGGGCTGGAGAGCGTCGGTCGCCGTCGAGCCGAGCACTTCCACGTGGGCCTCGCGTACGGCCGGGCCCGGTTCGATGCCGAGTTCCTCGACGAGACGGGCGCGCAGGTCGCGATGGACGGCGAGGGCCTCGGCCTGACGGCCCGTGCGGTGCAGGGCGAGCATCAGCTGACGCTGGTACGCCTCGCGCAGCGGATACTCGGCGGCCAGGGCGATCAATTCCGGAACGATGCGGGCGAACCGCGTTCCGTCGAGGCCGTCGCGTGCGCTGAGCCCGCCGGGGCCGCCGCGTCCGCCAAGAATGTCGGGGCCATCCAGTCCGCCGAGGGCGAGTTCGGCGTCGTAGCGCCACTCCAACAGCAGCAGCCGGGCCTCCCGCAGGCGGCGTACGAAGGCGTATCCGCCCAGGTCGGCCGGGAGGCCGCTGAGCGGGGCGCCTCGCCAGAGCGCGAGCGCCGCCGCGCACTCGCGCAGGACCCGTTCCCAGTTCCGGGCGGCATGCGCGCCGCGCGCCGCGGCGACGTGATCCTCGAACACGTGGACGTCGAGCTCACCCTGTTCGACCCTGAGCTGGTAGCCGGGCGGCACCGCCCGCAGCCGGTCCGGGTCGTCGAGCAGTCGGCGCAGCCTGGTCACATGGTTGTGCAGCGAGGCCTGCGCGGACGCCGGCGGCGCGCCGCCCCACAGCGCCTCCTTGAGCGACTCGACGGGGACGATCCGGCCCGCGTCGAGAAGCAGGGCGGCGAGCAGGACCCGCACTTTGGGGCTGCGGACGGTGTCGTAGGGGAGGTCACCGTCGGCCGAGATGTCGGCCGAGATGTCGACCGTGGTGTCGACCGGTACGTCGACCGGTACGTCGTCCGGTACGTCGTCCGGCGTGTACAAGACCGGTGGGCCCAGCAGTCCGAACCGCAGCCCGTGCCGCCGCCGCATCACGCCGCCCCTCGCCCTTCCGCATCCACCCGACCGCCCGGCCACCCGGTCGCCCGGTCGCCATACCGTCCGGACGGAATTCTGCCCGGACGGCATGGCGATATTCCGCCATCCTGCTACCCGGCGGTTCCCGCCCGAATCGGCCGTCGGTCTGGCCGACACCCGTGTCCGTCCGACGACTTCAGGCCAAGTGAACCCCAGTGACCAGGGACGACGCAGAGAACCGTTGGCGATATGTTAGCGATTCGTTGGCGCGATCTGATGTGATCACATCATCGGAACCGGCCCGACGGCGCGCGCGTGTCGACGCGCAACTCGGGGGAGTGTCGCCGCCACGGTCGGCTCCGGGGCGGGCGGGGTCTCAGGTCGGCGGAGGTGACCGACCCGGGGCCCCGCGCCCCGTTCTCCCCGCGCCCCCGGATGCACTGAGGGCGGATCAGATGATCGGGGGCCTGCCCAGCCGGGTCAGCTGCCACACCGTCCGCCATTTCATGGGACGGCGGGGGCCCGCCGGTTTCCGCACGCCCTCCGCGAACCCGCCGAACCAGGCCTTGAGGCCGCCGAGCGAGCGCGTGCGCAGGAGAGTGACGGCGATCCAGACGCCCAGATGGACCGGAATGAGGAGCAGCGGAAGGTTGCGCCGGACCAGCCAGACCCGGTTCCGGGCCGTGACGCGGTGGTATATGGCGTGCCGGGCGGGCGAGGTCTTGGGGTGCTGGAGCAGCAGCTCGGGCGCGTAGAGGATCTTCCAGCCCGCGTCGGTGGCGCGCCAGGCGAGGTCGGTCTCCTCGTGCGCGAAGAAGAACTCGGCGGGCCAGTCGCCGGTCTCGGCGAGCATGGCCATGCTCAGGGCGTGCCCGCCGCCGAGGAAGCCGGTGACGTACCCGCCCTGCATCGGGTCGGCGGCGCCGACGCGTGGCACGTGCCGGCGCTGGGTCTCGCCGTGCTCGTCGGCGATGCGGAAGCCGACGATGCCGAGGCGGGGGTCGGCGGCGTAGTGGTCCCGGACGCGGCGCAGGACGTCGGCGTCGACGAGGAGCCCGTCGTCGTCCAGTTCGACGACGACGTCCACGTCTCCGAACTCGCGCAGGCGGGCGAGGGCGACGTTGCGGCCGCCGGGGCAGCCGAGGTTCTCGTCGACGTCGATCGTGGTGACCTCGCCGGGCATCGCAAGGCGCTCGGCGAAGTCGGGGAGGCGACAGCCATTGCCCACGATCACGACGCGCGAAGCGGCCAGGTCCTGCTTGGCCACGGACTCCAACAGCGCGTCGACCTCTGCAGGCCGGTTGCCCATGGTCACCACGGCAACGGCGATCCTCGGCTCCACCACGTCCCTCACTTCGTCCGGCTCTCGACGGCGACCGCGTCCCTGCGGCTTCGTCGTTCACCTAGATGTTGCCTCAGGTGCGGACGTTGCTCCGTCATCCCCGTATTTTGCTTCGCTTTTGTCGGGGTTCTCCTTCTCCCGAGCAGAGGAAATGGTCGCGCAGCGCGTTCTCTGTGACATCGCCGACATGTGGTGTCCCATAGCCTGCCGACTGCTCGGTCGCGGTGAAGAGATCGTCGGCGACGGCGGCACGGACCGCGCGCTGCGACCAGATGGCGAGCTGATCGAGGTCGGTGCAGGATTCGACGCGCTCACGGACGGCGTCCGGCACGGGGATGTCACGCCATTCGAGGATCCGAAGGGTCATTTCGACCCGGTCCGCGACTCGGCCTTCCTCACGGCCTTCCTCACGGCCTTGCTCACGTACCTCCTCGGCGAGGGGGTGACGCCAGAAGTACTGCATCGCGGTCATGAGTTCCCTCCGCTACGCCGCGTTGAGTTCGCACCACACCAGTTTGCCGCGGTGTCCCATGCGGGACAGCGGCTGCCAGTGCCAGAGGTCCGAGCAGGCCCGCACCAGCGCCATGCCCCGGCCGCTCTCGGCATCCCCGAGCCCCTCCAGCCTGCGCGGCGGGTCGGGCGGCTCGGGGTCCGCGTCCCACGCGCCGATCTGCAGGACGCCGTCCCGCAGGCGGATGCGCAGACAGGCGGGGCCCTTGGTGTGCAGGACGGCGTTGGACATCAGCTCGGAGGCGAGCAGCTCCGCGGTGTCGACGAGGTGGGCGAGGCCGTGGAGCGTGAGGATCAGGCGCAGGGTGCGACGGCAGACGGTGACGGCGCGGGGGTCGGTGGGGATGTAGAGGGAGTACTCCCAGGAGTCGGGGGCGGGGCTGGTTTCGGGCATGGGTCAGCTCCAAGCGGGTGGGGGGTGGTTGGGCGCGCGGTGGCAGTGCCGCAGCCGTCATGGCAGGACGGAACGGTGCGCTTCCGCAGCGTATGCGTTGCGTCACCGACGGTAGACCTGGATTTCCAGGTTCGGCAAGCCGGTCGCGTAATCTGACCTCGAACGAGTCGCGCTCGTGGGCGCGTTGGGAGGAGTGACCGATGGGCTTGAGGCGCGAACCGACAGCACGTCAGGTGCGCTTGGCGGTCGAGCTGCGCAGGCTTCGCGAAGCGGCCGGCCTCAAAGCGCGGGAGGCAGCGGCCCTGCTCGGGGTGAGCTCAACCCAGATCAACCAGATCGAGTACGGCCAATCAGGCGTGAGCGAGAAACGGTTGCGGAGCCTGGCCGCGCATTACGCGTGCATGGACGAGGCGTTCATCGACGCCCTGGTGGTGATGGCGACCGATCGAACACGCGGCTGGTGGGAGGAGTACCGAGGCCGACTGCCCTCGGCGTTCCTGGACCTGGCCGAGCTGGAGCATCACGCCGTTCACCGATACGACGTGGAGTTCCTATACATCCCTGGACTGCTTCAGACGGAGGACTACGCCCGCGCCATCTTCTCCTACAGGGTTCCGGAACTGCCCTACGGTGACCTTGAGTTGCGCGTGCGCCACCGGATGGACCGGAAGGTCGCCATCGAGGGCGCTGACCCGATCCCCTATCAAGCGGTGATCCACGAGTCGGCGCTGCGCATCCGAGTCAGCGACCGGGCCGCTTCCCGCGTACAGCTCACTCAGCTCCTCGAACTCTCCGAAGCAGACCAAGTCACCGTACGCGTCATCCCCTTCGACCTGGACAGGTTCGCCGGTGCCGCAAGCGCGATGGTGTACGCGGGAGGGATTGTGCCCAAGCTGGATACCGCGTTGCGTGACACGCCGCACGGGACGGCCTACATGGACTCGGAGGCTCAACTCGGTGCACTTCGAACGCTTTTCCGTAAGGTGGAAGCAGCGTCACTGAACCCGAAACGTTCGCGTGACTTCATCCACAGACTGGCGAAGGAACTGTGATGCACGCTGCGACCCCCGACAACTGGCAGAAGTCGTCCTTCTCAGGCTTCGGCGACGGCAACAACTGCCTCGAACTCGCCTCCTCCCCCACCGCCCTCCACCTCCGCGAAAGCGACACCCCCACCGCCGTCCTCGCGACCACCCGGGCCCCGCTCGCCCACCTCCTGGTCGGCATACGCACCGACGCCATCGCCGCCCCGAAGTGAGACGGGAGCTCAAGAGCCATCAACCGAGCTCCCGAAGGCCTCGATGACTGTGAGGCGCGCGCTGTGACCGCTCCCGGCAACTGGCAAAAATCGTCCTTCTCCGGCGGCGGCGAAGGCAACGACTGCCTCGAACTCGCCTCCACCCCCACCACCCTCCACATCCGCGAATCCGAAGATCCGACCACCGTCCTCACCAGTACTGCCAGCCCCTTCTCGGGCCTCCTCGCAGGCATACGCGCCGGCTCGGTCTGAAGGGGCCGGGGGTCGTCCGCGCGTCAGGCCAGCTTCTTCGCCTGGGCGGTGACCAGTTCGGCCGGGAAAGCGAAGTCCCCACCGGAGACCATCGAGCCCGCGTTGGCGAACGTGAAGTGGGCGAGAGTGGCGCCTGAGCGGAAGACGACGGCCTTCCACCGGGTGTCGACGCCGACGAGCGGAGCGACAGCGGTGAACGCGACCGCTTCCTCACCGGCTGCGGGGGCGGCATCCGCGCTCGCGTAGGAGGCGAGGGTGATCACGCCGGTGTTGAGGGCGAGGGCCGCCTCCTCCGTGGTGAGGACGGCCAGAGATATGAGGGCGGAGGCCGCCAGGGCCCCGGGGTGCCGTATACCGGATCTGTTCACGAGGTGCTCTGTGCCCCGGCCCCTGCTGGATCGATAATCCGTGTCGGCGCCGACTGACCCCGTGCGAAGCTTCCGGCCATGACCTCACCCGAGCTCAGTGAACTGGACTATCTCAGGGAGATTGAGCGCCTCGCCAACCGCGTCAACGTGGCGGCATCCAACGAAGGATGGCTCTCGTTCCAGGCAGACCCGGAAGAGTCGACACCGCTCCAGCGCAGCGTGAACGCCCTTGCGCGGACTTTGCGCAGGTACCACTTTGTGGGCGATGGCTGCACGGAGGAGCACCGGCCTCTGGTCCGACTCGTCGGAGCCTCAGTGCTGAAACCCGGGGCCACGCCTGCCGGGGTGGAGGAAGGGTACGAGGAGGTGTGCTCTCGGATCGGTGTGGAGCCGAAGCCCGAGGGCTGGGCACTGTGGAACACCTGGAGCGACGGGGAACTGAAAGTAACCATGGTGGTATCTGCCGTCGAAACGACGGAGGGACTGTTGAAGAACTGGTCCCGAGGGAGGGCAGTCGACCCCGTGTCACCGCTGCCTTCCCAGATCGCTCTCATCCGTACGGGCTGGATAGGGCCCATGACGTTCTCGCCTCGGGGTGTCAGCAGGACGGGCCTCGGCGGTCAGCCGCTGACATAGTCGCTGGCTCCTCGGTCAGCGTCGGGTCCAGATGAGGATCGCGGCCAGGTGTCGCACCGACTGGTAGGCGATGGCAATCTGACCCGCTCCCATAGCCAGGCCGCGCCACTGCTCAAGGCAGCTGATTCATCATCCTGCGCCACCTTCCCCCTGCTCTACGGCGGCTGCGACGCCACTAGGGACGGCCCGCACGGCAGGGGCCCGAGACAGATCATCTCGGGCCCCGTCGGGCTTCTTCCGGCCTCAGTTCTCCGTCCTCGGTGTCACCACGAGGTGTAGCGCTGCGGCTGCTGCTGTGGTGCCGCAGGCAGTTCGGTACCGGCGCCGGTGCCCGTGCCGTACGGGGCGGGTGCCACCCGGCCGCGGTTCCGGTCGCGGCCCGGCTTGCGGTCGCGGTGCCGGGCCTGGTCTCCGGACCCCGCTTCGTCGCCCAGCATCATGTCCGGGTCGAACATGACGATCACGGCGGCGATCAGCAGGACGGCCAGCGGGGTGACGATCATGGACAGGAGGAACGACAGCAGGTCGGTGGACGACTGCGTGGACACGGACCCGCCGGTCACGTGGACGGAGACGGCTGCCATGCCCGTGTAGTGCATACCCGTCACCGCCACGCCCATGACCAGGCTCGCGCCGAGGCTCGACCACAGGCTGTGGATGGAGACCGCCGCCCACAGCGCCGCCGTGGCGGCCGCGACGGCGATGACGACGGACAGGGACACCGTCAGGGTGTCGTAGTGGAGGCCGCCGTTGGTGTGCATGGCGGCCATGCCGAGGTAGTGCATGGCCGCGACGCCGAGCCCGGTGACCGTGCCCGCTATGCCCAGGTTCACCGGCGAGCTGCCCCGGTAGCCGACGAGGAAGACGCCGACGGCCACGAAGGCGATCGCGACGGCGAGGCTGAGCAGGGTCTTCGACGTGTCGTAGCTGAGCAGAGCGCCCTGGACGCTGAACCCGATCATGGCGATGAAGTGCATGGTCCAGATGCCGCAGCCGATCGACACGGCGCCCAACGCCAGCCAACGCGCCCTGCGCTGCGGGCGCCGCAGTGATCTCGTCGTGCAGCGCAGTCCGAGCGCCGCACCGAGACAGGCCATCAGATAGGCGGCGATGGGAGTCACGGCACCGTAGTGGAAGTTGGAGACGGTGGCGTTCATGGGGGTTCCCTTCACGTGCGTGACAGCGGGCGGCACCGCGGACACGGGCGGACACGGCGGGCGGGCACGGCGGCAGAGGCGAGTACGATCGCGGTCTCTCCCCTGCCGCACGTGCAAAACCGCTCGGCCCGGCGCCCGACCCGAGCGCACGGCAGGCCTGCCGGGGAAAGCAGGCCACGGGGAGCCGTACGATCAGATCTGGCCACCTGGCCGAGTTGTGCACGATCTAATCATGTACAGCGCACACTTCCTACACATCGCTGACAGTCGTTCACCGAATCGATACTCCGCCGCAGTTCGCCCCAAATCCGCAACCCCCGACCGCCGCCGCCGACCGCCGCCCCCGGCGGCCGACATCGTCGGAGAATCGTCTGTGGTTCCTCAGCCCGGTGTTACAGACTGGCCCCGAGCCATGCATCAGGCCGCGAACACCCGCTTCTCGAAAGGCTTCCAGCGTGACGACCTCCGGGACCAGCACCCCAGCCCTCGCGGATCTCGCCGCCGCCATGCCCTTCACGGCCGGCCTGGGGATCGTCTTCGAGGAGGCCGCGGCCGACGCCGTCACCGCGACCCTGGCCTGGAAGCCCGAACTGTGCACCCTCGGCGACGTCCTGCACGGCGGAGCCCTCATGTCGCTCGCCGACTCGGCGGGGGCCGTGTGCGCGTTCCTCAACCTGCCGCCGGGCGCGGGCGGCACCACGACCCTGGAGTCGAAGACCAACCTGATGCGCCCGGTCGGTTCGGGCTCCGTGCGCGCGACCGCCCGCCCGCTGCACGTCGGCCGGACCGTGATCGTCGTACAGACCGAGCTCCGCGACGACCGGGACCGGCTGGTCGCGCAGACCACCCAGACCCAGGTCGTGTTGCAGCCCGGCCCCTCCTGAACGGTCAGGCGTGGGATCAGGGGCGGCCCAGCGCCCGGTACTCCCAGCCCGCGCCGCGCCACTGGGCGGGGTCGAGGGCGTGCCGGCCGTCGACGATCCGGCGGCGGGAGACGACCGCGCCCAGGGCGTGCGGGTCGATCTGCCGGAACTCGGACCACTCGGTGAGCAGGACGACGACGTCCGCCCCGGCGGCAGCGCCGAGCACGTCCGTGCCGTAGGTCAGATCCGGGTAGGCGCGCCGGGCGTTCTCGGTGGCCGCGGGGTCGACGACGGTCACCTGGGCGCCGGCCTGGTGCAGGGTGCGGGCGACGTCCAGCGCCGGGGCGTCGCGGATGTCGTCGGAGTTGGGCTTGAAGGCCGCGCCCAGCGCGGTCACCCGGGCGCCGGCCAGCTCGCCCCCGGCGAGTTCGCGGACCAGGTCCACCGTGCGGGCCCGGCGTCGCTGGTTGATGGCGTCGACCTCGCGCAGGAAGGCGACGGCCTGGCCGACGCCGAGCTCCTCGGCGCGGTGGCTGAAGGCCCTGATGTCCTTGGGCAGGCAGCCGCCGCCGAAGCCGAGACCGGGCTTGAGGAACCGGCCGCCGATCCGGTCGTCGTAGGCGAGCGCGGTCGCGAGACCGGTGACATCGGCGCCGGTCGCCTCGCAGACCTCCGCCATGGCGTTGATGTAGGAGATCTTGGTGGCGAGGAAGGAGTTGGCGGCGACCTTGACCAGTTCGGCGGTGGGCAGATCGGTGACGACCACCGGGGTGCCCTGGGCGATCACCGGGGCGAAGGCGGCGCGCAGCTGCTCCTCGGCCCACTCCGACTCCGTGCCGAAGACCAGGCGGTCGGGGCGCAGGGTGTCGTCCACGGCGTAGCCCTCGCGCAGGAACTCCGGGTTCCAGGCGAGTTCGACGTCCGTCCCGGCCGGCGCCGTGCGCTGGACGAGGTCCGTCAACCGGGCGGCGGTGCCCACCGGGACGGTGGACTTGCCGACCACCAGCGTGCGTCGGCGCAGGTGCTGGGCGAGTTCGCCGACCGCGCTGTCGACGTAGCGCATGTCCGCCGCGTGCGAACCCTGCTGCTGGGGCGTGCCCACGCAGACGAAGTGGACGTCGCCGAACTCGCCGGCCTCGGCGAAGCTCGTGGTGAACCGCAGCCGGCCGGTGTCGAGGGCCTTCGCGAGCAGTTCGGGCAGGCCGGGCTCGAAGAAGGGCACCTCGCCCGAGTTCAGCCGCTCGATCTTGACCGGGTCGACGTCCACGCCGAGGACGTCGAAGCCCAGGACGGCCATGCAGATGGCGTGGGTGGCGCCGAGGTAGCCGGTGCCTATGACGGTGAGGCGGGGCGCGCTCGTCCCGCTGGTGTGGATGTCGTCTCTGTGCGCGTCGTCCGAAGAGGTCACGGTGGTCTCCAGAGGTGTGTGCGGGCAGGTCGGCCCGCCGCAAGGGCCGGTGGTGGCCTGCGGAACCGATGGGGAAGAGTGGGAAAGGGTGGGAAAGGGTGGGGAAGGGTGGCGAAGGCGGTGGTCAGGAGGTGCAGTCGACGTTGGCCAGGCCCTCGGCCGCGTCGTTCGCCTTGTTGTCGCAGGTGACTTTGTTGCCGTCGGACGTGAGGTGGAAGCCGTAGCCGGGGCCGTCCACGTTGGCCGTGTTGCCCCGGAAGATGTTGCCGGTGCCCCAGCCATTGACGATCTGGTGGGTCTGGAAGCCGTCCGCGGGCGAGTGGCTCCCCGTGTTGCCCTGGAGCAGCCAGCCGTTGCCCTTCACATCGACCCAGGAGTCGTTGTTGTGGGAGCTGCTCAGCTTCGCTCCGTCGAAGGTGTTGTCGAGGACCTTGCCGTCGCTGGTGCCCTCCTTGATGTCGATGGACTCGGCGGTGGTGTCGCTGATGTGGTTGCCGAGTACGACGTTGCGGTCGCTGGTGTCCGTCTTGCAGTCGCTCACGGTGCACCAGTTGGACTTGGCGGTGCCGATGTAGATGCCCTCGCCGTACTTCTCGCGGCGCAGTCCGGTGGTGCGGACCGTGTTGCCCCGGATCATGTTGTCCGAGCTGAAGTCGCGCAGGTGGATGGCCTCGTCGCCGATCTGTTCGACGGTCAGGCCCTGGACGACGGTGCCCACCACGCCGTCCGCCATCACGCCCTTCTGCGCGTTGCGGACGGTGAAGCCGACCAGCCGCCAGTTGCTGACGTGGTTGAGGTGGAAGGCGTAGCCGTCGTCGGTGCCGCCGCCGTCGATGACCGCCGCGGCACCCCCGCACAGGAAGATCGGCTTGGCGGCCGTGCCGGAGATCTCGGCGGTGAAGTTGCCCTCGTAGGCGCCGTCGGCCAGGGAGATGCTGTCTCCGGGGCGGGCCTGGGAGAGCGCCTGCTCCAGGGTGGCTTCGTCGCTCACCTTGACGGAGGCGGTCGGGCAGGTGACCGCGGAGTCGGGCACCGAGCCGCTGGTGGCCTGCGAGGTGGGGGCCTTGGGGGTGCCCGACCGGGTGGGCAGGGCCGACGTGGGGGCTTCGGTCGAGGGCGGTTCGGTGGCCGCGGACCGGGGACCGGCGCTGGTCGCCCCGGCCGTCACCTTCGGGTCCGTCCCGCCGCCGCTCGCCACCGTGACGACGAGCGCGGCCAGGGCGAGCAGGAACGCGCCCGCGGCCAGCCAGACGGCCGGCTGCCGGGAGTGGCCGCCCTCCGGGGCGGGCGGCGGGGTCGACGGTGTGGTCGGCGTGGATGACATGGGCGGTAGCTCCGGTCCGTCCGGTCGGGGAGTCGGCATCGGCATGGGGTGGGGGGCCGGCGGTCAGCGGGGCGGGTTGCCGGCCTGGACGGACTGCGGAGTCAGGGCGCGCAGCGTGGTGGTCTCCTCGTCGTCCTTCGTGAACCAGCCGGGCTGAGACGCCTGGCGGACGGGGACCTCCCGGACGGCGCCGGCCAGCGGCCGCTTGTCGTCGTAGGGGTGGGCGCCCAGGATTCCCCGTCCGGCGTGACGGCGTCCACGGCGGCTCTGGCGCCGGCCCAGCACCGCGGAGAACAGGATGAGCAGCAGCATGCCCGTCCAGAGCAGCGTCATGGGACTGGCGTAGTGCCGGAACTTGATCCAGAAGGAACTGGTGTCGTGCCAGGCGAACGTCTGGTTCTGCTTGACGGTGATGCTGCCGTGGGCGCGCGTGGTGTCCACCGCGCTCGGGCCCACCCCCGAGATGACGTTGTACGAGACGAGGGACTTGTCGACGGCCCCGACGAGGCTGATCCCGTGGTTGGTGCCGTCCTGGACGGTGTTGCCGCGGATCTCACCGACCGAGTCCCGGACGTAGATGCCGGTGTCGGTGCTCTCGACGATGTTGCCGGTGATCGTCGCGGCGGTCACGCCGTCGCGCACCGAGATGCCCTGTCTGGACTGGCCGCTGAGGTGGTTTCCGGTGATGGCCACCTTGGTGGCGTCCTTGCGGGCCACGATGCCCATGTCGCCGCCCTCGACCCGGTTGTTCTGCACGCCGACGTCCTTGCCGCCGAAGATCTCGATGCCGTAGTGGCCGTTGTCCTTGGCGGTGCTGTCGGACACGGAGTTGGAGCCGTAGCTGCTGATGGACTCGCCCGAGGCCGACGGCCCGCTCGCGAGCGGCCGACCGCTGAGCGTGAAGCCGTTGCCGCCGTTGCCCGAGGCCGTGGAGCCGCTGATCCGGACCTGCTCGGTGGCCCGGGCCAGCACGAACCCGTCGCCGCCGTTGTCCTTGGAGACGGTCCGCTCGACCACCGCGTTGGTGACGAACCGGTGCAGGACCACACCGTGTTCCAGGCTCTTCTGCACCGTGCTGTCGCTGATGCTGACCCCGTTGGCGCCGGAGATGAACATGCCGTACGCGTTACCGGTGAGGGTGGAGTGGCCGATCTCCGCCGAGACGTACGACAGGCTGGGCACCGAGAACCGGGTGTCCGGCGTGGCCAGCGATCCGGAGGGCTGGGCCACCACGCCACCGCTGCCCGCGTCGGAGTCCGAGTCCGAGGACGCCGGCGAGTCCTTGATGTTGCCGGTGTCGGGCCGGTCGGTGCCGGTCAGGCTCAGGCCGCCGGTGCGGCCGCTCCAGAAGCCGAGGTCGCTGACGTCGGTGTAGTTCATGGAGAACTGGCCGCCGATGGCCCGGATGTAGGCCCGGCCGTCCCGCACGTCCGTGTCCGGCTGGTTCTTCTTGTCGTCCCAGGCGGTGATCCGCATGTGCGCCTGCGGGGTGCCCTCCAGGGTGAGCCGGCCGCCGAAGGACACGATGCTCACGAAACCCTTGTTGCTGCTGGCCATCCGCAGGGTCAGCCCGCCGGGGTTGGACAGCTTCAGCTTGGCCCCGGCGTTGAGATAGAGGTTCTCGGTCAGCAGGTAGGAGCCGTCCCGCTCGCGGACGAACGTCTGCGGGGCCAGTTCGAGCAGGTCCGAGACGGTGTAGGCGTTGCTGCGCTGGGTCAGGACCAGCGTGTAGCCGCTGCCGGTGTCCAGTCGGTACGGGGCCTTCCACTGACCACCCTTGAGGGGGGCGACGGCGGCGACGGCGCGGACCTGGTCCAGCCGGTGGTCCTCCGCGGCCACGAGCGCGGTCTCGTTCTCCGCATCCGTGGCGTTGACCTGCTGCTCGTCGTCCCCGTCGGCGGCGGGGGCGACGGCCGCGGAGGCGAAGAGCGCACCGGCGGCGACGGCCAGCACGACCGCTCCCCGCAGGCCGGCCAGCAGCCGGTGACGGTAGTGACGATAGTGACGGTCATGGCGGTGATGACGTGTCATGACTGCTGCACCTCCGGCCACGAGGCAGCCGTGGCGGTCCGCGTCGAGCCGGCGAGCGACGCCGAGTTCTGTCCCTCGCCACCGACGCTGTCGCTGGTGCGGGTCAGCCAGCCCTGCTTGTTCATGGTGACGAAGGCGAACAGCTTGATCGGCAGCGAGATCATGATGACGACGAGGGCCAGCACCGGCAGCAACAACACCTCCTGCGGATGTCTGCGCAGATGGGAGTAGCCGCGGATGCCGCGTCCCACGAGCAGCCAGATCAGCACCAGGACCACCCCGCGGCCGGTCAGTTCCAGGCGGCTGAAGAGCAGATAGCCGAGCGCCATGCCCATCGTGATCGGCGTCAGCAGGATCTGCAGCACGGTGATCTTGGTGACCAGCGGGACCCGCCAGAGCCAGCCCTTGTACAGAGCGGTCAGATAGCAGCGGTAGGAGTTCCGGCTCCAGCGCACCCGCTGCTTGACGAAGGCGCGGAACGAGGACGGGAACATCGACATCGCCCGCGCGGAGGACTGGTGCACGGTCTTGTAACCGGAGGCCAGCACCAGCCAGGTCAGCCGTCCGTCGTCGCCGGCGACACAGCGTCGGCCCAGGAAGAACTCGTTCTCCAGGTTCTCCAGCACGGGCTCGATCGCGGCCCGCCGATAGGCGGCCGTACGGCCGGACAGACAGGCCACCGCGCCCGCTCGGCCCATGGCCGGGACGTAGTCGTAGTAGCGAAGGTTGACCAGCCAGTCGGCGACGCGCCGCCAGACGCTGGTCCGGCGCTGGTAGACGTTCTGCTGGGTGCCGACGCCGCCGACCGCGGGGTCGACGAACGGCATCTGGACGGCGGCCAGCAGGCCCGGCTCCCAGCGGGTGTCCGAGTCCACCAGCACCACGAGTTCGCTCGTCGCGGCGCGGATGCCCACCCCCAGCGCCGACCGCTTGCCGCGATGCTCGAACGCCAGCACCCGGACCCGGGGATCCTGCACCTGCGCCAGCCGGCGCAGGACCTCCTTGTCCTCCACGTCCGGGACGATGATGACCTCGGTGGGGTCCTGTGCCAGCCAGGTGTCCAGGCAGTCCACCAGGATGTCCGCGTCCTCGCGGTACGCCGGGACCACCACCGACACGGTGGTCCGGTAGTTGTTCACCACGGGCTTGGCGAACCGGGAGAGCACCGCCCGATAGAGCCACAGCCCCCAGACGAAGACGCCGGCGAGGCCCAGCGGCATCACCTCGCGCCATGACGTCTCGGCGGTCGCCGTGACTATCCATGACCAGAAATCGTCGAAGAAGCTCGACACGAACCCAGACCCCCCAGCCGGAGCGTTGCCCAAAGATGTGGGCGAAATGTGCGATGTTCGCGGTCTACACGGCGAAATCTAGGGCCGAAACGGTCCCTCTCGGCACATGGGCAACACAAAATTCACCTGACACACCCACAAAACGTTCACAAGTCGAGCGCCTGTTCAGCGAACAACGCGCCGCCGCACCGCGCACATCAAGCCATCGCAGAGTGATCTGATTGATCGTCATATGCGATTCGCCGTACGGGATTTGGCCAAACTTCGGGTCGACCCGGCCCCCTCCCCCGCCGGCCCCGACAGTCGAGCCCGGCAGCCTTCACGGAAGCAAAGTAACTGTGACACACGTCACATCCGCTGAATCCGGGCTGGTGAACACATGTCACACGCTGCTCACCAGACCGCCATCTCGCGTAGAGCTCCTGGGCCGCCATGCGAATCACCTCGGGGCAGCGAACGTCCGCAATCCGAGGGCGCCCGCGCGACCGTGGTTTGCCATGACAATTCAGGCTCCGATTCCGGCAATTGCTGTGTACGTTCTGTGCCGAGGGCAGCGCGCGGCTGATGCGATTTGACCGATCCTGATGCCCTCTCTTCACTCTGGAGGCCGTGTGGTCCGCAGTACCCCCGCCCGTGGCGTCGTCGCCGCGCTCGCGGTCCTCGCCGTGGCCACCGGCCCCCTCCCGCTCGCCGCCCCGGCCGCAGCGGACGGAAACACCGGCGCCCCGCTCGCGGCGGAGAAGGTCTTCCAGTCGGACCGCTACGTCCCGCGCCGGGACCTCACCCACTCGGCCGGCCCGAGCGGTTATCTGCACGCCCAGGAAGGCCGTTCCGGCTACCTGTGGACGTCGTACGCCACCGGTGCGACGACCGAACTGGGCGCCCTGTCACGGGAGGCGATCCCCGGCTCCCTCGGATCGTCGTCCGACATCGTGGCCGACGTGGTCTCGCGCACCGGGAAGGTCGTCCTCAGGGACCTGTCCGCCGGCACCACCACGGACGTCGACATCACCCACGGCTCGTACTGGGCCACCTACGGCGCCCATGTGCTGACCCAGGCGCGGGACGCGGCCGGCAACCGTGTGCTGTGGCTGTACGGCGGCGACGCACCGGCCGACGGCACCCTCGTCGACGGCTGGCCGACCGGCATCACCACCGCCAACTTCACCGTGGTGGGCGGCGACAGCTCCACCGCCGTCATCAGCTACGCCCTCGACGGCGCGCGGCACCTGGCGCTGGTCGACCTGGCCGCGGCGAAGGTCACCGCCGACGTGCAAGTGGCCGTCGCGCCGACCGCG
Organism: Streptomyces sp. NPDC001858; assembly: GCF_053594615.1. Taxonomy (NCBI): domain Bacteria; kingdom Bacillati; phylum Actinomycetota; class Actinomycetes; order Kitasatosporales; family Streptomycetaceae; genus Streptomyces; species Streptomyces sp. NPDC001858. Next base: position 208,966 of record NZ_JBSFEV010000009.1, on the reverse strand, counting down.
GTCGCCCTGAGCCCCGACCGGCTGGTCTGGTACGGGTTCGGCGCCGGCGCCAGGGCGCACGTCCTGGACCGTGCCGACCTGTCCGCCGCCGAGACGACCGTGCCCCTGCCCGGCACCGAGGGCGCGCCGCAGTTCGGCATCGCCGGCCGCTGGCTGGTGGTCGCCCGTTCCGTGCCGTCGTCACCCGGCAACATGGCCGACAAGTCCGGCGAGCCGCTGACGGCCGTCCCGCTCGCGGGCGGCGACGCGGTCACCCTGCTCCGGCACGCGAACACCTCGGTCACGCCGACCCCGGACGGCGGCCTGCTCGTCGTCGGCGGCGCGGACTCCGGGCACTGGGCGGTGCGCAAGGTCGCCGACACGGGCGCGGGCCTGCCGACGCTGACGGAGGTCACCGCCGTGCCGCCGGTCGCCGCCAGGATCAACCGCCTCTCCCTGGCGAACGGCACGCTGGCCACCGACGAGGCCGACGGCAGCTTCTTCCGCGCCTACTACACCCGCCCGGTCTCCGCCGACGGCACACCGGGCACACCGGTCTGGCGGACCTGGCAGCACGAGCAGACCGGCCCGTACGCCACCGGCGACGGCCGCGCGGTGGAATTCCTCCCCAATGCCGGCCCCGACGGCGAGTCGTCCGTGGGATCCATCGACCGCTCCGACACAGCGGGCTTCTTCCGCTTCCCCTCCGCCTCCGGCAGCGTCCTGGACGTCACCGGCCGCTACGCGGTCGTCAACGGCTCCTCCCCCGCCCGGCAGTACGTGGGCGACCTCGGCGTGTACACCGACCTGCGGCCCATCGTCACGCGGGCCGTCACGGCCGCCTCGGTGTGGGGAACCCAGCTGTGGACGCCGGGCGCCACCGCCGGCACGGTCACCGCCAAGGACCTCAAGACCGGCAAGGCGACCGCCACGGTGAGCACCGGCGCCCCCTGCGTCCCCAAAGAGCTTCAGGTCGTGGGCCGTTGGATCTACTGGTCGTGCGGCAGCGCGGCCGCGGCAGGCGTCTGGGACCTCACGGCGAAGAAGAACATCCCCGTCCCGTCCGGCGAGGCACTGCTCGGCGACGGCTACCTCGTACGCCACGACACCTCGGCCGGGGCGCTCCTGCTGACCGCCTTCGCCGACGGCGCCGCGACCACCCGGGAGATCGGCGACCTCGCGGCGGGCGAGGCCGGCCTGCGCGGGGTGACGTGGACGGTGGACAAGTTCGGCGGACCCGCGGCCTACGTCGACGCCGACCAGCGCGTCCACCTGGTGCCCAGCGGCGTCGCCACCCAGCCGCTCGGCGCCGTCGAGTCCGATGCGAGCGTCGCCGCCGACGCCTCGTGGTGGCAGTGGCGCGGTCTGCTGTCCAAGCCCGCCGCCTCCTGGACGGCCACGGTCACCAGCAAGGCCACGGGCCGGGTGGTCCGTACGTACTCCGGCGGCGAGGTCGACGGCACGCTCACCGCGCGCTGGGACCAGCGCGACACGGCGGGCGCACTGGTCCCCAACGGCGCCTACACCTTCACGCTGACCGCGCGGCCCGCCGACGACTCCGGCGCGCCGCTGACGCTGTCCCGCCCGGTGAGCGTGTCCACCGGGACCGCCGTACGCCACGACTTCACCAGCAGCGGCTCCAGGGCGCCCGACGGCATCGGCGACGCCTTGACGCTCTCCCCGTCCGGGGTCGTCGGCTACCGGCCGGGCAACGGCGCGGGCGGCCTCAACGCGGCGTTCTCGGCGTCCGGTTGGCCGTCCACGGTGACCCTCGTCCCGTTCGGCGACCTGAACGGCGACCGCCGCAACGACGTCCTCGTCCGGTTCGGCACCGGCGAGCTGCGGGTGTACCGGACCGTGCGCGGCCAGGCCTTCACCCCCGGCACCCCGCACGTCTCGCTCGGCACCGGCTGGAACCAGTACAACGTGCTGACGTCGCCCGGCGACATCACCGGCGACGGCCTCGCGGACCTGATCGCGCGCAAGGCGTCGACGGGTGAGCTGTTCCTCTACAAGGGCACGAGCGCGGGGAAGCTGTCGGCACGGATCCGCATCGGAACGAACTGGTCGGTCTTCAAGAAGATCGTGGGCGTCGGCGACCTCGACGGCGACGGCCGTGGCGAACTCCTCGCCCAGAACAAGGCGAACACCTTGTGGCGCTACGACGGCAACGGCGTCGGCGGCTTCAGCTCCGGGGTGAAGGTGGCCGCCGGCTGGGGCGCGTCGTACAACGTGGTCGCCGGCATCGGCGACACCACCGGCGACGGCAAGGCCGACATCATCGCCCGCGACACCTCCGGCGCCGTCTGGCGCTACTCCGGCGACGGCAAGGGATCGTTCGGCGCCCGCGTGAAGATCGCCACGGGCTGGGGAACCTACACAGGCATCTTCTGACGACTGCGGTGATCATTGTTCGGTGATCGGCGATCTCTGATCGGTGATCGGTGAATCGCCGGGCGACGTTCCCCAGCGCGACGCCGCCCTACTTAGCGTCCCGCAGTCATAAGCCGTCCCGGCCAGTCTGCCTACTGCCGAACCGCTGACCGAGCGCGGCGTAGCCGGGGTCATTTGACTGATGCTGCGGCCCTGGGCGACCACACAGAATCAAAGGGTGAGAAACGACAGCCGCAGTGTGACCGCGTGCCGGATGCCGGTGCGCATGGTCCTCGCCGAGGACGTGGTCCTGCCCATGACGCTCGATCTGCGCTACGACATCGCCGACCCGTATGCGGTGTCCATGACGTTTCACCTGTGCACGGACGACACCGTCCGGTGGGTGGTCGGCCGGGATCTCCTCCTGGCCGGACAGCACAGGCTCACCGGTGCGGGCGACGTCCAGGTCTGGCCGTCGGACCGTTCAGGCGCGGGCGAGGTGCACATCGCCCTCGCCCCGTACTCGCGACGCGAGGCGGTGACCGTGACAGCCCCGGCGCAAGGTCTCGACACCTTCCTGCGGCAGACGCTCGAACTGGTGCCCGTAGGCACCGAGGAATGCCACCTGGACATGGACGGAACCGTCCACCGACTCATGAGCGGCTCCGGCAGGCCCCGCCGATAGGGACCACCGACAGTCACCACCGACAGTCACCACCGATAGGGCCCGCGGGCACGAACACAGGCTAGGCCTGTCTCGATTTGTCATCGTACGGATCGGATTGCCCTGACTTGCGCGCTCTCTCCCCCGATGAATCCACCGCAGCAGAGCAACGGAGACCAAAGGATCATGTCCCTCGAATCGTCCGCCCCGTCCGGCGACTCCCTCGACACGGCTGTTTCCGTCTTCGTGGAGCAGCGAAGGCGGCTCTTCGGGATCGCCTATCGCATGCTCGGCAGCGTGACCGAGGCCGAGGATTTGGTCCAGGAGGTGTGGCTACGGTGGCAGACAACCGACCGCTCCGTGGTGACCAACCCGGCGGCCTTCCTGTCGAAGATCACGACCCACCTGGCCATCAACGTCGCTCAGTCGGCGCGCATGCGCCGGGAGACCTATGTCGGACCGTGGCTTCCGGAGCCCATCGACACCAGCGCCGACCCGGAGGCGGGAGCGCAGCGCGGGGAGGCCGTGGAGCTGGCTCTGCTGCTGGTGCTGGAGAGACTCAGCCCCGTCGAGCGCGCCGCGTACGTCCTGCGTGAGGCGTTCGACTACTCCTACGCCGCGATCGCCGAGATCCTCGACCTGAGTCAGGTCAACGCGCGGAAGATCGTGAGTCGGTCCCGCCGGCATCTGCTGAACGAGCCGCGGGAGGAGGTGGACGCGGCCGAGCACCGGCGTCTCTTCAGCGCCTTCGTCTCGGCGGCTCAGCATGGTGATGTCGCGGCGCTGGAAGCCCTGCTCGTCCCCGGTGCCGCGCCGCTCTCCGACGTCGACGACATGCCGGGCCGTGCCCGCGTACCCGTCGCTGGGCCGTGACCGGGGGGCCAGGCCCGTCGACCTGCCGTTCTCACACCGCCTCAGGCCCAGCCCCGGACGGCGCGCGACCGTGACGGCGTGACCCCACCGCCGTCTCCACCACCGCCGTCTCCACCGCCGTCGTCAGCTGCCGTCGTCAGCTGCCGGCCGAACGCCACGGACCACCGGGGGCGCGGTTCCAGGACCGGAGCTTGTCGGGATTGAGTGTGACCCACACCTGGGCGACCCGACCGTCGAGGACGTCCAGGCTGATCACGGCGACGACCTGTCGGCCGTATCGGGCCACGAGGCCGGTGCGGCCGTTGATGGAGTGCGTGGTCAGGCTGGTGCGCGGGTCGTCGGACAGAAGCGCCGACAGACCGTCGGCCACCGGCCCGCTGCCGTGGACCGGCCCGGTCGGCACCCGTATCTTGCCGCCCCCGTCGAAGAACGCGACGACGTCCGGGCACAACAGCGACGACAGCGCCTCGCAGTCCTGCGCGCCGCAGGCCCCCAGCACCGCCCGGGCGACCGCATCCTGCTGCTCCGGTGTCGTCGGCGGTGCGCGCCGAATCCGCAGCCACTGCCTGGCCCGGTCGGTGAGCTCTGCGATGTCCGCCTCCGTGCGGCCCACGACCGTCGCGACCGTGCCAGGAGCCCTCCCGGAGTCGAGCATGAACGACGCCCGCTCCTCCGGCGACAGCGACTTCAGCGTGTCCAGCACGATCCGGCCGGCCTCCTCCGCCACGCCGGTCGGCAGTGTCCGGTGGTGCTCCTCGTGCCCGGCAGCGCCCCGGCCGGACTGTGCGAGCCGGTTCAGACAGATGGCTCCGGCGGTCTTCGCCAGCCATGACCGGGGAACGGCGACGGTCCGACGCTCGGCGGCCGGGAGCTGGTACCACCGGAGGTAGGTCTCCTCGACGACCCGCTCCGCCGCGGCCTGGCTGCCCAGCATCCAATGCGCGACGTCCAGCAGGAACCGACGTTCCTCCAGCAGGTCCGCGATCGGCACCCCGTCGTCCCGGTCCATCCGGCATCCTCCCTCTCACACCGCCCACACCGACGCCGTCGGCCTGCGATTCCACCCGTTCGACAGGAACCTCACGGCCTTTGTGACATGGCCTTATCACGCCGGACCGATCAGCGTCCGCACCGCGGCGTCGACGAGCGACCACCGAAGTCGCCGTCGCGCAGCCGTCGCGCAGCCATCGCATCGCCGTCGCATCGCCGTCGCCGTCAGCCTTCCCCTTCATCCCGCTGAGGCTTCCTGGGGCCCGCTCGGAGTCGAGGCTGCCCGAAATCGCCGCAGACTCACCATATTTAGAGTCGTCATAGAGTCATTCGACTGATGGTTGAATCGCAGGGGTGTGCGAGAGGCCGCAGCTCACGGGTAGCGTGTGCGGTGTAATGGCTGTTATCGGAGGAAGCTCCAGATGTTGACCCCAATGCCTGCGATGATCGGCCGGGACGAGGAGCTGCGCAGGCTGCGCACGCTGCTGACGGACACGGCGGTCGGGCAGGGCAGCGCACTGCTGGTCCACGGCACCGCCGGCGTCGGCAAGTCGACTCTGCTGCGCACGATCGGCGCCGACGCTACCGACGGCGGTTTCAGGGTGCTGCGCACGTCCGGAGTGGAGACCGAGCAGTGGCTGCCGTTCGCCGCGCTGCAGCTGTTGCTGCAACCGGCCACCCGCAGCGTCAAGGACCTGCCGGTCCCGCACCGGAAGGCGCTGAGCGACGCGTTCGACGGCACGGAGAACGAGCCCCATATCTTCCGGGTCGGACTGGCCGTGCTCGAACTCCTCGCCGACGCGGCCGAGCGGCAGCCGCTCCTGCTGATCGTCGACGATCTGCAGTGGATCGACGCGTCCAGCCGGGACGTGCTCAGGTTCGTCGCACGGCGCACCCACGACCTCGCGATCCTGGTCATCGCCGCCTCCCGGATCCTTCCCCCCGACTCATATCGCCCGACCATCCAGCAGGACCTCCATCTGGAACCGCTCGGCCGGACGGCCGCCGCCGAGCTGCTCGACGCCGGCTCGCCCGACCTGCCGGCGCCGGTGCGGGCGCTCATCCTGGAGCGCGCCGCAGGCAATGCGCTGGCCCTGGTCGAGCTGCCCAAGGCGGTGCAGGGCATCCCCGCGCAGGTGGACGACCTGCCGCTGACCCAGCGGCTGGAGGCCGCGTTCGCCGCGCGCACCGACTCGGCGACCCAGGCGTGCCGCACGTTCCTCCTGGCTCTGGCCGCCGAGCCGACCGCACCGCTGAACCGGCTGCTGGACGTGTCGGGGCGCCTGTGCGGCTCGGCGGTGTCCGTGGAGGCGGTGCAGGAGGCGGTCGACGCGGGCCTGGTCACCCTGGTCGGCTTCGTCCCCGAGTTCCGGCATCCGCTGATGCGCTCGGCGATCTACACCCGCGCCACGCTCGCCGAACGGCTGGCCACCCACCGCGCCCTCGCGGCGGTGATGGCCGACATGCCCGAGCGCCGGCTCGCCCATCAGGCCGCCGCCGCGATCGGCCCGGACGAGGAACTGGCCGCCCAGCTGGAACGTTTCGCCGACGAGGCGCAGGCCCGGGGCAAGGTGGCGGCGGCCGTCCCGGCGCTGCGCCAGGCGGCCGACCTCGTCCTCGACCCGCAGCGCCGGACCGGCATCCTGGTCCGGGCCGCCGAGCTGGCCGGTGCGATCAACGACCGCGTCAACGTCCAGATGCTGCTGGACAGCGCCGACATGAGCGCGCTCGGACCGGTGGAACGGGCCCGCCTCCTGGTCGTGTCCGACAAGGCCGCGTTCGAACCGGGCGAGCCGCAGCGACGGATCCAGGACATGGTCACGGCGGCGGAAGAAGCGTTCGACGCGGGGGCCGAAGACGTCGCCGAGGACCTGCTGTGGCGTGCCTCCGCACGGTGCTTCTTCCAGGACGGCGACGCAGAGGTGCGCGCCCGGACCACAGCCGAACTGGACCGGTGGAAGCCCGATCCGGACGCCCCCCACGTGCTGATGGTGCGGGCGCTCGCCGAACCGTTCCGGCACGGGGCCGACATACTCGCGCGGCTCGACGCCCGCAGCCCGGAGCACGAGCACGGCCGGACTCCGTATTTCCTCGGCCTCAGCGCGATGGGCATCGGGGACGCCGACCGCGCCTCCCGGTACCTGGCGCTGGCGGCGACGACGTGGCGGTCGCAGGGCGCGATCGGGCTGCTCGCCCGCACCCTCGCCGCCTGCTGGACACGGCTGTACCTCGGTCAGCTCGACCAGGCTCGCGAGGAGTCCGCCGAGGGGCTGGCCATGGCCGAGGACACCGGGGAGTGGATCGTCTGGCTGGGCCTGAAGTCGACGGCCGGCATGGTGGCGGCGCTGCGCGGAGACGCCGAGGACGCAGCGCGGACGGTCCGCGAACTGCGCGCCCACAGCCTGTTCCCCGGCATGCCGTTCGCCGCCGCGATCGCGCAGCAGATCACCGGCCTGCTCGCTCTCTTCGACGGCCACGCAGCGGAGGCCTACACCATTCTCGCGCGCGCGTTCGATCCGGCGGACCCGCACTACCACTCCGAGCGTCGCTGGCTGCTCGCACCGGACCTGGTGGACGCCGCGGTGGCCGCGGGCACCCTGGAGCAGGCCCGGGAACTGCTGGTCGACCTGCCCGAGCTGGCCGAGCGACTGCCCTCGGAAATGATGGTGGCCGCGCACGCCTACACCGACGCGGTGCTGGCTCCCGACGACACCGCCGAGGAGCGCTACGCCGCGGCGCTCACCGCGCTGCCGGCCGGCTGGACGCCGGCGCGTGCCCGGCTGCACCTGCACCACGGCCGCTGGCTGCGCCGGCAACGCCGCAACGTGGACGCCCGCACCCCGCTGCGACTGGCCCGCGACGCGTTCGACCGGATCGGCGCGCAGCCCTGGGCCGAGATGGCCCGCGAGCAACTGCGCGCCACCGGCGAGTCCAGCGGCCGACGGCAGGCGAACACCCGCGAGCAGTTGTCGGCCCAGGAAATGCAGATCGCCGAGCTGGCGGCACAGGGGCTGACCAACCGGGAGATCGGCCAGCGCCTGTTCATCTCCCACCGCACCGTCGGAGCCCACCTCTACCGGATCTACCCCCGCCTGGGCATCACCAGCCGCGGCAAACTCCCCGCCGCCCTGGCCGCCCTCCACGAAGAAAACCCGCCGGCCGACGCCTCTGCCGACCCGGAATGAACGACAGCTCCGTCGCCCACCTCGCCGTCATCCCACCCAGAAGCCCCGCCACTCCCGGCGGGGCTTCTCCACCGTGAACGCATGCCCTTTTCACGGCGACATAGATGGATCTCCAGCGATGGCGACGACCACCGATCCCGACCCCTCGGCCAGATAGTCGTGTCCCGGAACATAGTCCACATGAAGATGGCCGCCCCCAGCCGCATCCGCATCCGAAGCGAAGCCTTCGATGTTGTCGGCGAGGAGAGCCAAAGCCTCCGGTCCACCTCTGATATCGAGAGATTCGCTGTCTCCGGAGGACGAGATCAGGATCTTCCCGCTGGCCAGTTGAAATCTCATCCACGACAACGACCTGCTGTAGGGGAACGGATCAGAGACCTTCTCGAGGGAGATCTCTCCCTGCCCCGTCCGCAACTCCCGCCCCAGGGCAAGCAGTTCGGAGCGGGTTCCGGAGAGCTCCAACTCCCCGGTCGAGTCCCCGCGCAAGACCTTCACCACGACGCCTCCGACTGCCGCCTACGGCTCCCCGAGCCATCGGTCGCGACGCTCATGAACTGGACTCCACCGCCACCGAACCACACCACCCTCGCCCGCCGCGCCAGGACGGGCCAGCACCCCGCCCAGCGCGACCTGGGGTCGATCAAGGAAAAGCAAAAGCCCCAGGTCACGGCGAGTGAGTCCCAGGGCTTCTACAGAGCCGCCTTCGGGATTCGAACCCGAGACCTACGCATTACGAGTGCGTTGCTCTGGCCATCTGAGCTAAGGCGGCGCGCTGTCCGCACTATGGTGCGATCAGCAACGTCGGTAAGTCTACACAGTTTCGAGGGGTGCTCCGCACCAGCTCCGGGGGCCGGGTGCGCGGGGCCGGCGGCGGGGCTATGAGCAGCGCTTTCCCTTCGTCGGAGGGGTCCCGCGGAGCAGGTACGCGTCGATCGCCGCGTCGATGCAGTCGCTGCCCCGGCCGTAGGCCGTGTGGCCGTCGCCCTCGTAGGTGAGGAGGCGGGCCGAGCTGAGCTGGGCGGCGAGGGAGCGGGCCCAGCGGTACGGCGTGGCCGGGTCGCGGGTGGTGCCGACGACGACGATCGGGGCGGCGCCCTTCGCCTCGATGCGGCGCGGCTGACCCGTGGCCCTGACCGGCCAGTACGCGCAGTTCAGGGAGGCCCAGGCGAGGCCCTCGCCGAAGACCGGGGAGGCCTTCTCGAACGACGGCAGCGCCTTCTTCACCTGATCCGGGGTGTCGAAGGCCGCGGGAAGGTCGAGGCAGTTCACGGCCGCGTTGGCGGCCATCAGGTTGGCGTAGCGGCCCTCGGCGTCCCGCTCGTAGTAGCTGTCGGAGAGGACGAGCAGGCCCGAGCCGTCGTTCTGCTTCATCGCCGAGTTCAGCGCCTCGCGCAACTGCTCCCACGTGCTCTCGTCGTACATCGCCGCGATCACGCCGGTGGTGGCGAGGGCCTCGCCGAGGCTGCGGCCGTCGGGGTCGCCGGCCGGGATCGGCCGCCGGTCGACCTTCGCGAAGAAGGCCTTGAGGTTCTCGCCGACCTTGGCGGGAGCGGTGCCCTTCCCGCCGAGCGGGCAGTCGGGCTGCCGTACGCAGTCCTTCGCGAAGGACTGGAACGCCGTCTCGAACCCGGCCGTCTGGTCCAGGTTCAGCCGGCGCGCGGGCAGCGACGGGTCCATCGCGCCGTCCAGGACGAGCCGACCCGCCCGGTCCGGGAAGAGCCCCGCGTACGTCGCCCCGAGCAGCGTCCCGTAGGACGCACCCACGTACGTGAGCTTCCCGTCGCCCAGGACCGCACGCAGGATGTCCATGTCACGGGCCGCCTCCACGGTGGAGACGTGCCGCAGCAGCCGCGCCGAGTGCGCCCCGCAGCTCTCCGCGAACTCCTTGTACGCGTCGACGAGTTCGCCGGTCTCGCGCTGGTCGTCGGGGGTGGTGTCCGTCTGCGTGTACGCGTCCATCGCGCGCCCGTCGAGGCACTCCACCGGCTCGCTGCGGGCCACGCCGCGCGGGTCGACGGCGACCATGTCGTAGCGGGCGCGGACCTCTGCGGGGTAGCCGATGCCGGCGTACTGCTGCAGGTAGGCGACCGCGGAACCGCCCGGGCCGCCCGGGTTCACCAGCAGGGAGCCGAGCCGCTTGCCCGGTCCCGTCGCCTTCTTGCGGGCGACCGCGAGCCGGACGTCGCCCGCGCCCGGCTCGGCGTAGTCGAGCGGCGCCTTCATCGTGGCGCAGTCGAAGCCGGGGACACCGCAGTCGCGCCAGCTCAGCTTCTGCCCGTAGTACGGCGAGAGCGCCGACGGCGTGGCCTGCGGCAGCGCGGCGAGCGCCGCCATCGCCGTCGAACCGGCGGAGCTCGACGACGCCTCGGCGGAGCAGCCGGAGACGAGGCAGCCGGAGACGAGCAGCGCGGCGAGCGACAGGAAAGCGACGCCGGTACGCGACCTGCGAGACCGGTGGGACCTGCGGAGAGAACGCCTGGTGTGCATCAAGCGAGCGTAACTCTGCGCAACGACATGAACGCCGTCCGTACCGGAAGTGCCACGGACGAGCGACCCCGTCAACCCACGGGCATCGACGTCACCCGTCACCCCGCTCTGAGGGCCATCGTCATCGCCTCGACCGCCAGCAGCGGGGCCACATTGCGGTCGAGGGCCTGTCTGCACGCGGCGATGGCCTCGATGCGGCGGAGAGTGGCCTCGGGGCTGCCGCCGCGGGCGAGCCGCTCCAGCGCGTCCTCGGCGTCCGTGTTGGCGAGGGCGATGCGGGAGCCGAGCTGGAGGGCGAGGACGTCGCGGTAGAAGGCGGTCAGGTCGGTCAGCGCAAGGTCGAGGCTGTCGCGCTGCGTACGCGTGCGCCGGCGCTTCTGCATGTCCTCCAGGTCCTTCATCACGCCCGCCGTGCCGCGCGGCATCCGGCCGCCCTGGACCGCGCCCAGCGCCGTCTTCAGCTCCTCGGTCTCCTTGCCGTCCCGCTCCTCCGCGAGCTGCCGGGCGTCCTCGGTGGCCGCGTCGACCAGCTCCTGGGCCGCTCTGAGGCAGCCGCCGACGTCGTCGACGCGCAGGGGCAGCTTCAGCACGGCCGCGCGGCGCTCGCGCGCGGCGGGGTCGGTGGCCAGGCGTCGGGCCCGGTCGACGTGCCCCTGCGTGGCCCGGGCGGCGGCCGCGGCGACGGCCGGCTCGATGCCCTCGCGCCGTACGAGCATGTCGGCGACGGCGTCCACCGAGGGCGTGCGCAGGTTCAGGTGCCGGCAGCGGGAGCGGATCGTCGGCAGCACGTCCTCCAGGGAGGGCGCGCAGAGCAGCCACACCGTGCGCGGGGCGGGCTCCTCGACCGCCTTCAGGACGGCGTTGGCCGACTTCTCGTTCAGCCGCTCGGCGTCCTCCACGAGGATGATCTGCCAACGGCCCGTGGCGGGCGAGGTGTACGACTTGCGGACCGTGTCCCGCATGTCCTCGGCGAGGATCTGCGAACCGACCGCGGCGACGGTGCTGACGTCCGCGTGCGTGCCGATGAGCGCCGTATGGCAGCCGTCGCAGAACCCGCAGCCCGGGACGCCGCCGAGCGCCCGGTCCGGGCTCACGCACTGCAGGGCGGCGGCGAAGGCGCGCGCCACCTGGCTGCGGCCGGCGCCGGGCGGGCCGGTGAACAGCCAGGCGTGCGTCATCTTCGACGCCTCCGGCGGCGGGGTGCCGGAGGTGGCCGCGGTGACGAGCGCATCGGCGTCCCGAGCGGCAGCGGCCAGCTGCCCACTCACCTTCTCCTGCCCGACGAGGTCGTCCCACACGGTCATGCGTCACGCCGCCCTTTCGTCACGTTTCGCGCTGCGGGTTCCATTGTGCGCGGAGCCACTGACAATCGGGCCATTGCCCGTTGCCCATTGCCCCCTGGCCTTCTGGCCCTCTGGCCTTCCGGCCCTCTGGTCGGGAACCCCCGCCAGGCCGCTCAGCCGCGCCCGCCCCGACCGTGGCCCTCGTCGTGCTCGTCCTCGTCCCCGCCGCGCGGGCCCAGGAGCTCGTCCGCCAGCGACGGCAGATCGTCCAGCGGGGTCTCCTCGGCCCAGTCCGGCCGCGGCCGGACTGGGCCGGGCGCCCCGGCCTCGTCGACCTGCGGCAGCTCGCGCGTACGGTCGGCGCTCCCGCCCTGTTCGTCCCAGCGGTCCACCCCGTCCCGCCCGTCCTGCCCGTCCTGGCCGTTCCGCTCGTCGCGGAAGTAGCCCGGCGGCACCCGGTCCAAGGGGTCCTCGTCCCGGACCGGAGGCAGTACGGCCGTCTCCTCCTCGGGGCTCTGCGCGCGTACCGGCGGCAGCACCGCCGTCTCGTCCGCGGCGCCCGCCGGCAGCGGAGGCTGCGGCAGCTCCGCCGTCACCTCGGCGTCGGCCGAGGGCTGCTCGGGGTCCTTGTCCATCCGGATCCGTGGCTCCTTGTCCATCCGGATCCGTGGCAGCACGGCCGTCTCGTCCACCGACGCGACCGGTGCGACCGGCGCGGTCTGCGGAGTCACGACCGGCGTCGGCACGGTGGTCGCCTCCGCGGGCGCGGCCACCGGAGTCGAGGCCGCCGTGGGGCGGGGGGCCGGCCTCGGGCCGACCTGCGCCGCGGCAGCGGCCTGCTCCGCCGCGCGCCGGGCCTGCTCGGCCCGCACCAACGCCTCCTCGGCCTTCTGCTGCTTCTCCAGGCGCCGGGCCTCGGCCTCGGCGCGCAGCCGGGCCTCCTCCTCGGCCTGCCTGCGACGCCGCTCCTCCTCCGCCTTGCGGCGGACCTCCTCCTCGGCGCGGGCTTTCTCCTCCGCGAGGAGCCGGACCCGCTCCTCCTCGGCACGCCTGCGTGCCTCCTCGGCGCGCAGCCGCGCCTCCTCGGCCTGCCGTTCGGCCTCGCGCCGCTGCGCCTCCTCCAGCTCGCGCCGCTTGCGCTCCTCCTCCTCGGCACGCAGCTTGGCGAGTTGCTCCTCGCGCTCGCGCTCCAGGCGCTCCTCCTCCGCCTTGCGGGCGGCCTCTTCCTCGGCCTTGCGGCGGGCCTCCTCCTCGGCCTTCTTGCGCGCCTCCTCCTGGGCCTTGATCTCGGCCTCGGACAGGGGCAGCAGCTGGTCGAGCCGGTGCCGGACGACGGCCGTGACGGCCTCGGGCTCCTGGGCCGCGTCGACGACCAGATAGCGGCCCGCGTCGGCGGCGGCGAGGGTGAGGAAACCGGAGCGCACGCGTGCGTGGAACTCCGCGGGCTCCGACTCCAGCCGGTCCGGCGCCTCCGTGAAGCGCTCACGGGCGGCCTCCGGGGAGACGTCCAGCAGGACCGTGAGATGCGGCACCAGGCCGTTCGTCGCCCAGCGGGAGATCCGCGCGATCTCGGTCGGGGACAGGTCGCGGCCCGCGCCCTGGTAGGCCACGGACGAGTCGACGTACCGGTCGGTGATCACCACCGCGCCGCGCTCCAGGGCGGGCCGTACGACCGTGTCGACGTGCTCCGCGCGGTCCGCCGCGTACAGCAGCGCCTCCGCGCGGTGCGAGAGCCCGGCGCTGGACACGTCCAGCAGGATCGAGCGCAGCCGCTTGCCCACGGGAGTGGCCCCCGGCTCGCGCGTCAGGACGACCTCGTGACCCTTCGCCCTGATCCACTCGGCGAGCGCCTCGGCCTGGGTGGACTTGCCGGCGCCGTCACCGCCCTCCAGGGCGATGAAGAAACCGGTCCCGGCCCGGGCCGTCACCGGGTCGTCACCGCCCAGCAGCGCGTCCCGCAGATCCTGCCGCAGGGGCACGCCGGAGCGGTCGTCGACCTTGGCGAGCACCAGGGCGGCCACCGGCAGCAGCAGCGCCCCGACCAGCATCAGGGTGAACGCGGCGCCGCCGTGCGCGAACACGAACTTGCCGTTCTCCAGCCGGTGCGGGCCGATGAGCGCCGCGACCAGCGGGGCGATCACCGCGCCCAGCGCCACCATCACCCGCACGACCGCGTGCAGATGCTCCGTGGTGCGCGTCCTGCGGTGCTCCTCGGTCTCCTGGTCGAGCAGCGCGTGCCCGGTGTTGGCGGCGACGCCCGCGCCGACGCCCGCCAGGGCCACGATCAGAAGCACGCTGGTGACGTCCGGGACCAGCCCGGCGGCCAGCAGCGCCACGCCGGTGAAGGCGATGGCCAGCGCGAGCAGTCGGCGCCGCGACAGCGACACCAGCACCTTCGGCGCGGTACGGACGCCGACGACGACCCCGCCGGTCAGCCCGAGCACGAGCAGCCCGTACAGCACCGGGCCGCCGCCCAGGTCCTTGGCGTGCAGCACGGCCACGGCGACGGAGGCGGCGATCGCCCCGGCGACGGCGGCGCAGGCGAGGACCAGCAGCGGGATCGCACCCGTGCGGCCCGCCTCGACACCGGTGGCGGTCCTGGGACGGCGCAGTCCTTCGAGCGGCGACCGCGCGCGCGGGGCGCGCACGGCGGGCAGCTCCAGGAACGTCACGATGGACAGCGATCCGGCGAAGAGCCCGCCGGCGACGTACGAGGCGAGGGCCGCCTGGTGCTGGCCGAACCAGTCGATCCCGGCGCCCAGAAGATTGTTGAACAATGCCGCGGCGACCAGCGTGGCCGCGCCCAGCGGGATCGCCACGAAGCCGGTGCGCAGCGACAGCCGGCGCAGGGCGTCCATGTGGTCCGGCAGCGGCCGCACGGTCGCGCCCTCCAGGGGCGGGGCGGGCAGCAGGGTCGGGGCCGCGCTCTCGCGGGCGACCGTCCAGAACCGTTCGGCGACTCCGGTCACGAACACGGTGACGAGCAGCAGGGCCAGTGCGTCGTCCGGCGTCCAGTCGATCCACAGGGGCGCGACGATCAGCAGCGCGGCGCGCAGCCCGTCCGCGCCGACCATGGTCCAGCGGCGGTCGAGCGGGCCGTCCGGCGAGGTCAGCGACGTCAGCGGGCCGAGCAGGACGGCGCCGAAGAGCACGGTGGCCAGAATGCGCACCCCGAAGACGATCGCCACGGCGAACGCCACGCCCCGGTAGCCGCCTCCGAAGGAGCCCTCGGCGATGGCCGTCTGGAGGACGAGGAGGACGAACACCAGGAGTGCGAGGGCGTCTCCCACACCGCTCACCAGCTGCGCGCTCCAGAGCCGCTTGAGCTGCGGCTCACGCAACAGTGCGCGCACTGCGCGCTCGCGGGAGTCCGCCACCAGGGCGTCGTCCGGGGCCGGGTGGTGGGCCGTTGGCTGCTCGGCTCGCGTCATGCTTTCAGCCTATCGGCCGCGACTGACAGCCTGTGGCCGCCGTCCGCACGTACGACCGCCCCGACACCAAAGTGATGCCGGGGCGTTCGTTCGGCGAACCCGCCGTGAAGGAACCGTGTCCGACGGGTCAGTCGTCCGACGGAGACGTCAGTCGTCCGACGGAGACGCTGCGGCCTTCTTGGCGACTGTCTTCTTCGCGACCGTCTTCTTCGCGGTCGTCGTCTTGGCGGCGGTCTTCTTGGCCGCCGTCTTCTTCGCCGGGGCGGCCTTCTTCGCCGTCGTCGCCTTCTTCGCGGGCGCCCTCTTGGCCGTCTTCTTGGCCGGCGTCTTGGCGCGCTTCTCCGCGAGCAGCTCGTAGCCGCGCTCCGGGGTGATCTCCTCGACGCTGTCGCCGGAGCGCAGGGTCGCGTTGCTCTCGCCGTCGGTGACGTACGGCCCGAAGCGGCCGTCCTTGACGACGACCGGCTTTCCGCTGACCGGGTCCGTGCCCAGCTCCTTCAGCGGCGGCTTGGCGGCGGCCCGGCCCCGCTGCTTGGGCTGGGAGTAGATCTCCAGCGCCTCTTCGAGGGTGATCGTGAAGAGCTGGTCCTCGGTCTGCAGCGACCGCGAGTCCGTGCCCTTCTTCAGGTACGGGCCGTAGCGGCCGTTCTGCGCGGTGATCTCCACGCCTTCGGCGTCCTTGCCGACGACCCTGGGCAGGGACATCAGCTTGAGGGCCTCCGCCAGCGTCACCGTGTCCGGCGACATCGACTTGAACAGCGAGGCTGTACGCGGCTTGACGGCGTTCTTGCCGGTCTTCGGGGTGCCCTCGGGGAGCACCTCGGTGACGTACGGGCCGTAGCGGCCGTCCCTGGCGATGATCTGGTGGCCGGACTCCGGGTCGGCGCCCAGCTCGAAGTCGCCGCTCGGCTTGGCGAGCAGCTCCTCGGAGAGCTCGACGGACAGCTCGTCGGGCGCGAGGTCGTCGGGGATGTCCGCGCGCTGGTGGCCCTCGGAGTCCTTCTCGCCGCGCTCGATGTAGGGGCCGTAGCGGCCGACCCGCAGCACGATGCCGTTGCCCACGGGGAACGACGACACCTCGCGGGCGTCGATCGCGCCCAGGTCGGTCACCAGCTCCTTGAGGCCGCCGAGGTGGTCCCCGTCGCCGTTGCCGGCGTCGGCGGCGGAGGTGCTGTCCGGCGTCGTCTCGCCGAAGTAGAACCGCTTGAGCCACGGCACGGACTGCGCCTCACCGCGCGCGATGCGGTCGAGGTCGTCCTCCATCTTGGCGGTGAAGTCGTAGTCGACGAGCCGCCCGAAGTGCTTCTCCAGGAGGTTGACCACGGCGAAGGACAGGAAGGACGGGACGAGCGCCGTGCCCTTCTTGAAGACGTAGCCGCGGTCGAGGATCGTGCCGATGATCGACGCGTACGTCGACGGGCGGCCGATCTCGCGCTCTTCGAGCTCCTTGACCAGGCTGGCCTCGGTGTAGCGGGCCGGGGGCTTGGTGGCGTGCCCGTCGACCGTGATCTCCTCGGCGGACAGCGCGTCGCCCTCGCCGACCTGGGGCAGGCGGCGCTCGCGGTCGTCCAGCTCGGCGTTCGGGTCGTCGGCGCCTTCGACGTAGGCCTTGAGGAAGCCGTGGAAGGTGATCGTCTTGCCGGAGGCGCTGAACTCGACGTCCCGGCCGTCGGCGGCCGCGCCGGCGATCTTCACCGTGACGCTGTTGCCGACCGCATCCTTCATCTGGGAGGCGACCGTCCGCTTCCAGATCAGCTCGTAGAGCTTGAATTGGTCGCCGGTCAGTCCGGTCTCGGCAGGCGTGCGGAAACGATCACCCGAGGGGCGGATCGCCTCGTGCGCCTCCTGCGCGTTCTTGACCTTCCCGGCGTACGTCCGCGGCTGGGCCGGCAGGTAGTCGGCGCCGTACAGCTGCGTGACCTGGGCGCGGGCGGCGGTGATCGCCGTCTCGCTCAGCGTCGTGGAGTCGGTACGCATGTAGGTGATGAAGCCGTTCTCGTACAGCTTCTGCGCCACCTGCATGGTGGCCTTCGCGCCGAAGCCGAGCTTGCGGCTCGCCTCCTGCTGCAGCGTCGTCGTACGGAACGGGGCGTACGGCGAGCGGCGGTAGGGCTTGGACTCGACGGAGCGGACGGCGAACCGCGTGTTCTCCAGGGCGGCGGCCAGGGCGCGGGCGTTCGCCTCGTCGAGGTGGAGGATGTTCGCGCTCTTGAGTTGTCCCACCGAGTCGAAGTCGCGGCCCTGCGCGACTCGCCTGCCGTCGACGGCCTGAAGGCGGGCGACCAGCGACGACGGGTCCGACGGGTCACCGGCTCGGCCGGTCGAGAAAGTGCCCGTCAGGTCCCAGTACTCAGCAGAACGAAACGCGATGCGCTCGCGTTCCCGCTCGACGACGAGCCGGGTGGCGACGGACTGGACGCGGCCGGCCGACAGGCGCGGCATGACCTTCTTCCACAGGACCGGCGAGACCTCGTAGCCGTAGAGGCGGTCGAGGATGCGGCGGGTCTCCTGGGCGTCGACGAGCTTCTGGTTGAGCTGGCGCGGGTTGGCGACGGCGGCCTGGATCGCGGCCTTGGTGATCTCATGGAAGACCATCCGCTTGACCGGGACCTTGGGCTTCAGCACCTCCTGGAGGTGCCATGCGATGGCCTCGCCCTCGCGGTCCTCATCGGTGGCGAGGAAGAGCTCGTCGGAGTCCCGCAGCAGGTCCTTGAGCTTCTTGACCTGCGCCCTTTTGTCGGCGTTGACGACATAGATCGGCTGGAAGTCGTGTTCGACGTCCACTCCGAGGCGGCGGACCTCACCCGTGTACTGGTCCGGCACCTCCGCGGCGCCGTTGGGAAGGTCGCGGATGTGCCCGACGCTGGCCTCGACGATGTAGCCGGGGCCGAGGTAACCCTTGATCGTCTTCGCCTTGGCAGGCGACTCGACGATCACGAGTCGGCGGCCGCCCTTCGCGGTCTCGCTGGTCGGGGACAACTTCGCTCTTCTCTCCGGTCGACTCTGGGGCCTCCCCAGGCCTTGCTCCCGGGGTCGGGTCATGGTGACGCTGCGGAGTGTGACGGTACATCCCGCCCCCGTGTCAAACGGGAAAAGCCCGCAACGGCCACTCGAACGGTAACCCGACTACCGCCATTCCTGCCGCCCGGAGTACCGACCGGCCCTTTTCCGTACGACCGGAACGCGTCCTCTCTTTTATCGCCGCGACCACGCTCACGCGGCTCGCACCGGGGGCCGAGGGGATCCTCGAACATGCCCCCGGAGGTGGCCTTGAAGGCGGATTCAGAGGCGGGTGAAGCACCACGCCCCGGCGGCCAGGGCGACGACAGCGGCCAAGGTCGCGAGGGTCGCCGATGCGACGGGGCTCACACCTTGCGCCACAGGTTCACGCTGTCGCACCCGGACCCCGGTCCACACCAGCAGCGCGGCCCCGAACAGCGCGAACACGACTCCCGCGAAGATCGCCGGCCCAGTCTCCATGATCGTCCCCGCCCCTTTTCTCCACGCGCGGCCTTGGCCCCGGGAGGCTGTCACGCGCGGGCGGCACCCCGGCGAACCCGAGGTTAACGCCGGGACTACGGGCGGGGGCAGGAGGCGCGACGAGCCGTGGATCGCGACGCCGGACGGCCCGGACCGCCCGGACGGCCCGGACCAGCCGGCCCGGCAAGGCGCGGCGGGCCGGACCCGCGAGGTACGGCGGGCCGGACCGGCGGTGCGGCGAGGCGGGCCGGACCGGCGGTGCGGGGCGAGGACGTGCGGGGCACGCGGGGCGTGGGACCGGCAGTGCGGGGCGGAGGACCAGCGATGCGGGACGCAGGACCAACCCGCGCGGGCGCAGGGCCAGCGGCGCGGGGCGCAGGACCGGCCGTGCGGGCCGCAGGGCCAGCGGTGCGGGACGCAGGACCAACCCGCGCGGGGGCGCAGGGCCAGCCGCGCGGGGACTCAGGACCGTCCGCGCGGGGCGCGGGTGGCGTGGTCCGCACGGGAACCGGCGCGATGCCTTTCCGGAACGCGGCACGATGCTTTCCGGTCACTCTCCCCGTTCTCGCCGTTCTCGCCGGATCACTCCGCCGGTTCGAGGAACCCCTGCTCCACCAACAGACGGATCTGGGCCGGAGTGCGGTCCCGCAACAACACCGGGTCCTCGCCGACCAGTTGGGCGATCGCGTCGAGAATGCGGCCGGCGCTCAGCGAGCCGTCGCACACGCCGGCGAAGCCCGCGCCGACCGTGTCCACCTTGGTGGCCCGCCGCATGCCGCGGTGCTGGCGCAGCACGACGTGCTCCGGGTCGTCGGCTCCGGGCAGCCCGACCTGCTCCTGGACGACCTCCGTGACCAGCCGGAAGCGCCCGGCGAGCAGCGCCGCGTCGTCGTGCACGCGCAGGTAGTCGAGCCGCTCGAAGTGCGCCAGGATCGTGTCGCCGAGCGGTTGTTCGACCGAGTGCGGCCACTCCTCGACCGTGACCACGGGCTCCGCGGCCGCCGTCCTGCGCAACGTGATCCAGCCGAAGCCGACGGCCTTCACCTTGCGCGCCTCGAACTCGTCCAGCCATGCGTCGTAGTGCGCCTGGTACTCGGTCGGGTCGCCCCGGTGGTCACCGGCGTCCCTCAGCCAGAGTTCGGCGTACTGCGTGACGTCCTGCACCTCGCGCTGCACGATCCACGCGTCGCATCCGCGCGGCACCCACGACCTGAGCCTGTCCTGCCAGTCCTCCCCCTCCACGTGCTGCCAGTTGGCGAGGAACTGCGCGAACCCGCCCTCGCCCAGCCGCTCCCCCGCCCCCTGAACGAGCGAGCGGCACAGATCGTCCCCGCCCATCCCGCCGTCCCGGTAGGTCAGCCGGGCGCCCGGCGAGATCACGAACGGCGGGTTCGAGACGATGAGGTCGTACTTCTCGTCGTCCCGGACCGGTTCGAACAGCGAGCCCTCGCGCAGCTCGGCGGCCGGGGCTCCGGACAGCGCGAGGGTGAGCGCGGTGATGTGCAGCGCGCGCGGGTTGAGGTCGGTCGCCGTCACACGCGTGGCGTGCTGGGCGGCGTGCAGCGCCTGGATGCCGGAACCGGTGCCGAGATCGAGGGCGGCGGAGACGGGCCTGCGGACGGTGATGCCGGCGAGGGTCGTCGACGCGCCGCCGACGCCGAGGACGACGCCTTCGTCGTTGCTGCCGATGCCGCCCGCGCCGCCGACCGCGCACCCCAGGTCGGACACGATGAACCAGTCCTCGCCGTCCGGGCCGCCGTACGGCCGTACGTCCACGGCCGCGGCCACCTCGTCCGGGCCGGCGGGAAGCAGCCAGCCACTCTCCACGCACGCGCGTAGGGGCAGAAACTCCTCCACGCGTGCGTGCGGCACCGGCTGCTGGAGCAGGAAGAGGCGGACGAGCGTCTCCAGCGGGGTGTCCCCGCGGGTCGCGCGCAGCGCGGGCACGGTCTCGCTGCGGGCCAGCGCCGCGTAGGCGGGGGCGCCGAGCAGCTCCAGGAGACCGTCCGCGGTGAAGGAGGCCGCGAGCAGCGCCTCGCGCAGCCGGGCGGCGACGTCGGGGCGGTCGGCGGAGGGCAGGGGGGAGCGGGTGGCGTTACTCACGCCCCCCATTGTCTCCCGTTACCCCTCGGGTGTCTGCGGCACCGCCCGGGTCGCCCCGCCCCGGAGGGGATGCCCCGGACTTCTCCCGGAGCGGCCCAGAGCTTGCCCTGTGCGGCGCGGAGCTTGCCCGTAGCAGCCCGGTGCTTGCCCAGAGCTTGCGCGAACCGGCCCGGAGCTTGCCCCGGAGCAGCCCGGGGCGACCCGGACCGGCCGGGGGTAACCCGGACAAGCCGGGGGCGACCCGAACCAGCCGGGGGCGACCCGGCGCATCCCGAAGCGGCCCGGAGCGGCCCTGAGCACCCCGGGCGACGCGGCTTCAGCTCGTCGTCGCGCGGGCCGAGGCGGAGGCGGCCACCTTCTTGCAGCTCTCCTGGCCGGCCATGGCGTTCTTGACGTCGCCCTGCTCGAGGTTCTTCAGCGCGGTGTTGCCGCTCTTGCTGAGCGTGCCGAGCTGGGTGGCGATCTCCTGCAGGCCGTCGGCGAACTTCGCCTGGTCCTTCGTGTCCAGCGCGTCGACCTGCTTCTTCAGGCCGGCGTAGGAGGTCGAGAGGGTGGTGAGCGCCGCGACGGCGTCCTTCTGCTTCTTCTCGCCGTCGTCGATCCCGGGCGGGGCCCCGGCCGTCTGGACGGCCTGCGCGAGCGCCTTGTACGCGTCGGACATGTCCTGGAACGCCTGCGAGTCCGTCTTCTGGACGTTCGCCGGGGCGTTGTTGTCCGTGGCGGCCTGCTTGATCGCGTCGTTGGCGGCGTCGACCTTGGCGTCCTGGGCGGGCAGCGCGTCGCAGACCTGCTTGGCCCAGGCGTCGAGCTCCTTGTTGCCGTCGTCGCCGCTGCTGCTGCATCCGGACAGCGCCAGTACCAGTACCGCACCGCCGGACAGTACGGCCGCGAGCTTCTTGTTCACCGGTTTGGTCCCTTCCATGGCCCTCGGCCCCGGAACATACACGCCAACCGGGCGACAACCCCAGAACGAATGTCCGCTATAGGGACTATTGAAGCCATTTGCACCAAGAGAGAGAAGGCTCACGGCTCGGGCACACCCGCAACACAGCGGGCGGGCGACGCGTCAACACGCGCCGTCCGCCCGCCCTTTGAGCTGGGCACCGTCGAGCAGGTCTACGAAACCACCGCCGGATCGGCCGACTTGGCCGAGGTGTCGGCGTTGTCTTCGTCACCCACGGCGATGCCGCGCCGTTTGGAGACATAGACCGCGACGACGATGACGGCGAGCGCGAGAAGCGCGATCAGGATCCGCGCACCGATGCTCTTGTCCTCGCCGTAACTGAAGTTGATCACGGCCGGCGCGATGAGCAGCGCCACCAGGTTCATGACCTTGAGCAGCGGGTTGATCGCGGGACCGGCGGTGTCCTTGAACGGGTCGCCGACCGTGTCGCCGATCACCGTGGCCGCGTGCGCCTCGCTGCCCTTGCCGCCGTGATGGCCGTCCTCGACGAGTTTCTTGGCGTTGTCCCACGCGCCGCCGGAGTTGGCCAGGAACACCGCCATCAGCGTGCCCGAGCCGATCGCGCCCGCCAGGAACGCGCCGAGCGCGCCCACGCCGAGGGTGAACCCGACGAAGATCGGCGCCAGCACGGCCAGCAACCCGGGGGTCGCGAGTTCGCGCAGGGCGTCCCTGGTGCAGATGTCGACGACCTTGCCGTACTCCGGCTCCTCGCTGTAGTCCATGATCCCCGGGTGCTCGCGGAACTGCCGTCGCACCTCGAACACCACGGAACCCGCCGATCGCGACACCGCGTTGATCGCCAGCCCCGAGAAGAGGAAGACGACCGCCGCGCCCGCGATCAGCCCGACGAGGTTGTTGGGCTGCGAGATGTCCATCATCAGGCTCATCGGCGCGCCCTCCCCGGAGAGCTTCTCGCCCACGTCCTGCGCACCCGTGGTGATCGCGTCCCGGTACGACCCGAAGAGCGCCGACGCCGCCAGGACGGCGGTGGCGATGGCGATGCCCTTGGTGATGGCCTTGGTCGTGTTGCCGACGGCGTCGAGGTTGGTGAGCACCTGCGCGCCCGCGCCCTGGACGTCACCGGACATCTCCGCGATGCCCTGCGCGTTGTCGGAGACCGGCCCGAAGGTGTCCATCGCGACGATCACACCGACCGTGGTGAGCAGACCGGTGCCGGCCAGCGCCACCGCGAACAGCGCCAGCATGATCGACGTACCGCCGAGCAGGAACGCCCCGTACACCCCAAGGCCGATCAACAGGGCGGTGTAGACGGCCGATTCGAGCCCGACGGAGATACCGGCGAGGACGACGGTGGCGGGGCCCGTCAGCGACGACTTGCCGATGTCACGCACCGGCCGGCGCGTGGTCTCGGTGAAGTAGCCCGTCAACTGCTGGATGACGGCGGCCAGAAGAATGCCGATCGCCACCGCGACGAGGGCCAGGATGCGCGGGTCGCCGCTCTTGCCCTGGATCGCCGCGTCGGTGACGCCGTCGAGGTCGGCGTACTTGGCGGGGAGATAGAGGAACACGGCCACCGCGACCAGCACGAGCGAGATCACCGCGGAGATGAAGAAGCCCCGGTTGATCGCGGACATGCCACTGCGGTCGGTGCGGCGCGGGGCGACCGCGAAGATCCCGACCATGGCCGTGAGCACGCCGATCGCGGGGACGAGCAGCGGGAAGGCGAGCCCGGCGTCGCCGAAGGCCGCCTTACCGAGGATCAGCGCGGCGACCAGGGTCACGGCGTACGACTCGAACAGGTCGGCCGCCATGCCCGCGCAGTCGCCGACGTTGTCGCCCACGTTGTCGGCGATGGTCGCGGCATTGCGCGGATCGTCCTCCGGAATGCCCTGCTCGACCTTGCCGACCAGGTCGGCGCCGACGTCGGCGGCCTTGGTGAAGATGCCGCCGCCGACCCTCATGAACATGGCGATGAGGGCCGCGCCCAGCCCGAAGCCCTCCAGCACCTTCGGCGCGTCGGCCGCGTAGGCCAGCACCACGCACGCGGCGCCGAGCAGACCGAGACCCACCGTGAACATGCCGACGACGCCGCCGGTACGGAAAGCGATCTTCATTGCTTTGTGCGAGACGGCGGTGAGATCCTTTTCCGGTTCGCCTTCTGCCGGAGTCGCTTCCCGGGCCGCCGCGGCGACGCGCACATTACTGCGCACGGCGAGCCACATGCCGATATAGCCGGTGGCTGCCGAGAACGCGGCGCCGATCAAGAAGAACACCGATCGTCCGGCGCGCTGGTTCCAGTCGTCCGCGGGCAGCAGCAGGAGCAGGAAGAACACGACCACGGCGAATACGGCGAGTGTGCGCAGTTGCCTGGCCAGATAGGCGTTGGCGCCTTCCTGGATGGCCGCTGCGATCTTCTTCATGCTGTCGGTGCCCTCGCCCGCCGCGAGCACCTGGCGCAGTAGCACGCCCGCGACCACGAGCGCGGCAAGCGCCACGACCGCGATGACCACCACGAGCAGGCGGTTGCCGTCGGTCAGCACTGCGGCTGCGAAGGTTGTGGAGTGGTCCAACCGATGAGGGGTAGAAAGCCCCGCCATTCGTCCTCCTTGACGCTTGGGCTGAGCTCAAGATGTGGACGGATTGTAGGTACCGGAACCTGATCAAAACAGTGTGCGGCAAACGGAATTCGCCTTCGCATGCGAAACCCCCATGATCCCGCATGATCCTGAATGATCCAGCACGGTAATGGCTTCAAGGCATTGTCGTTCGTGAATTGATTCACGATATTCGCGGCAAGATTCACTGCGCCGCGATTCCAAGATCCAGGGAATCCCAGGATTCCAAGATTCATTTCACGGAACCACTGTAAGCGCGGTCGTCGAGGTCCGCACATGCCGAAGGGCCCTACGAGGTAGGGCCCTTCGGGTGAGTGAGTCGCGCGGCTCGGGTCAGGACAGCGCCGCCGTCGCCGATGTGCTCGGCCAGGTCATGCGGATCAGTCCGCCGTGCTCGCCGGCGGTGACCTCCACGTCGTCGACGAGGCCGCTGATGACCGCGAGGCCCATTTCGTCCTCCTCGGCGTCCGCGTCGGCCTCGGCGCCGGAGCCGGGCGCCCGGTCACCGGGCGCCGAACGTGGCGCCTCGTCGCCGACCTCGATGGAGAACTGTTTCTCCTCCTCGATCAGCAGGACCTTCACCGGCGCGGAGATACCGCCCGTCTGGTGCAGTCCGACGGCGCGGGTGCAGGCCTCGCCGACGGCGAGCCTCACCTCGTCGAGGACGGCCTCGTCCACTCCGGCCCTGCGCGCAACCGCTGCCGCCACCAGTCGGGCGGTCCTGACGTGCTCGGGCAGCGCGCTGAAGCGGAGTTCAACGGTGGCCATGCGTCCCCCTCGGAACTACGGGCGTGCTGTCGGGGGGCCGGGCCGCCGAGCCCGGTCCCCCTACTTTGTTCAACCAGCCGTGCCGGGCCGCGCGGGCCCGGGACGGGGTGGTCAGTCGGTGGCAGCGACCGCTTCGTCGACCGAGGTGTGGATCGGAAACACCTTGGTCAGACCGGTGATGCGGAAGATCTTCAAAATACGCTCCTGGTTGCAGACCAGGCGGAGCGAGCCCTCATGGGCACGCACCCGCTTCAGGCCGCCGACCAGCACGCCGAGCCCGGTGGAGTCGAGGAAGTCCACGCCCTCCATGTCAACGACGAGGTGGAAATTCCCGTCGTTCACCAGCTCGACCAGCTGCTCGCGCAACTTGGGCGCGGTATATACGTCGATTTCGCCACCGACCTCGACGACCGTACGATCGCCGACGGTACGGGTCGACAGAGACAGGTCCACGGATCCTCCAGCACCTTGCTATCGAGCGGTCGCCCCTCGGAACACCTGGGCAGGAGTCCCCGGGACGGTACGCCAGCCGCGATGGCATTCAATCACTTACCGGCAGGCGTGCACGACGCCTTGGCCCCATTGTCCGTCACGCCAGTGACACACTCGGTGCCGATGGCCAAGAATCACCGATCCGATCGCCCCTTGCCCGAGGCCGCGCCCCGGCTGTCTCCGGGCGCGCTCCTGGACCGGCTCGCCCCGGGACCGAGCCGGGCATCGCGCATCACTCATACGGAGCACTTGCCCCCGCGCGAGGGTCGCCATGCCGTCTGGCCGGACCGGATTCGTTCCGAGGTCATCGCGGCCGTGCAGGCCCGCGGCATCGAACACCCCTGGACCCACCAGGCCCGGGCCGCCGAGCACGCGCTGGACGGCGATTCGGTGGTCGTCGCCACGGGCACCGCATCCGGCAAGTCGCTGGCGTACCTGATGCCCGTCCTCTCGGCCCTCCTGGACGGCTCGGAGGCCCCCAACGGCCGTGGGGCGACCACCCTGTACCTGGCCCCCACCAAGGCCCTGGCGGCCGATCAGTGCCGCTCTGTGAAGGAACTTTCACAACCTCTGGGCAACTCCGTGCGGCCGGCGGTGTACGACGGCGACACCCCGTTCGAAGAACGGGAGTGGATCCGCCAGTACGCCAACTACGTCCTCACCAACCCGGACATGCTGCATCGGGGCATCCTGCCGTCCCACCCCCGCTGGTCCTCCTTCCTGAAGTCCCTCAAGTACGTCGTCATCGACGAGTGCCACACGTATCGCGGCGTGTTCGGCTCCCATGTCGCCCAGGTGCTGCGCCGTCTGCGCAGGCTGTGCGCCCGCTACGGCGCCTCCCCGGTCTTCCTGCTGGCCTCCGCGACGGCCGCGGAGCCCTCGGTGGCCGCGCGCCGCCTCACCGGCCTCCCGGTGGTCGAGGTCGCCGACGACGCCTCGCCCCGCGGCGAACTGGTGTTCGCACTCTGGGAGCCCCCGCTCACCGAGCTGGTGGGCGAGAAGGGCGCACCCGTCCGGCGTACCGCCACCGCCGAGACCGCCGACCTGCTGACCGACCTCGCCGTCCAGGGCGTACGCACCGTCGCCTTCGTCCGCTCCCGGCGCGGCGCCGAGCTGATCTCGGTGATCGCCCAGGAACGCCTCGCCGAGGTCGACCGCTCGCTCGCCCGGCGTGTCGCGGCCTACCGCGGCGGCTACCTCCCCGAGGAACGCCGCGCCCTGGAGCAGGCCCTGCACTCCGGCGAACTCCTCGGCCTCGCCGCGACCACCGCCCTGGAGCTCGGCATCGACGTCTCCGGCCTCGACGCCGTCCTGATCGCCGGCTACCCGGGCACGCGCGCGTCCCTGTGGCAGCAGGCCGGCCGGGCGGGCCGGTCCGGACAGGGCGCGCTGGCCGTGCTGATCGCCCGGGACGACCCGCTGGACACCTTCCTCGTCCACCACCCCGAGGCGCTGTTCGACCGCCCGGTGGAATCGACGGTCCTCGACCCCGACAACCCCTACGTGCTCGCCCCGCACCTGTGCGCGGCCGCCGCCGAACTCCCGCTGACCGAGGCGGACCTCGCCCTCTTCGGCCCCGAGACCGAGGGCCTGCTGCCGCAGTTGGAGGCCGCGAAGCTGCTGCGCCGCCGGACCAAGGCCTGGCACTGGACCCGCCGGGAACGCGCCGCCGACCTCACGGACATCCGCGGCGAGGGCGGCCGACCGGTCCAGGTCGTCGAGGCCGGAACGGGCCGGCTGCTCGGCACGGTCGACGCGGGCGCCGCCCACACCACCGTCCACGAGGGCGCCGTCCACCTCCACCAGGGCCGCACGTATCTCGTGCGTTCCCTGGACCTGGAGGACTCCGTCGCCCTCGTCGAGCAGGCCGACCCGCCGTACTCGACGGTCGCCCGCGACACGACGTCGATCTCCGTCCTGGAGACTGACGTCGAAATCCCCTGGGGCCAGGGCCGGTTGTGCTACGGCTCGGTCGAAGTAACCAACCAGGTCGTCTCCTTCCTGCGTCGACGTGTCATCACCGGTGAAGTCCTGGGCGAGTCGAAGCTCGACCTCCCTCCTCGGACGCTACGCACGCGTGCCGTGTGGTGGACGGTCACCGAGGACCAGCTGGACGCCGCCCGGATCAACCCCGAGATCCTCGGCGGGGCCCTGCACGCCGCCGAACACGCCTCGATCGGCATGCTGCCCCTCTTCGCGACCTGCGACCGCTGGGACATCGGCGGCGTGTCGGTCCCGCTGCACCCCGACACGCTCCTCCCGACGGTCTTCGTCTACGACGGCCATCCCGGCGGCGCCGGCTTCGCGGAGCGCGCCTTCCACACGGCCCGCTCCTGGCTGACGGCCACCCGGCAGGCCATCGCCTCCTGCGAGTGCGACGCCGGCTGTCCGTCCTGCATCCAGTCCCCCAAGTGCGGCAACGGCAACGACCCGCTGCACAAGAGGGGCGCGGTACGCCTGCTCACGGAACTCCTACGGGAGGCCCCTGAGGAGAAGCCCGAGGAGCGGGTGGACGGGGCGGCGGGGACCCCTGAGGCAGAGGGGACCCCTGAGGCGGGTGGGGCGCCGCATCCGCCGGGCCCGCCCGCGCCCTGACCTCGGCTGCGAACAGACCCCGCCCCGAAGCCGCCGTCACGTCCGAGATCTCGCCGACGACGGCGCACCGCACCAGTCGCGCGCCCTGCGCCCGAGCCACCCGTTCGGCCCGCGCGCAGGCCAGCGCACCGCCGTCGAACCAGTGGTCGGCTGCGGCCAGCGCCGCGAGGTCCGCGCCGCCCGCAGCACGGTGGCGGACCGCCACCGCCTGCCCGAGGGCGAGCACGACGCCGAACACCACACACAGCACGGCGATCGCACCGAGGCTCCAGACGGTCGCGGAGCCACGATCGGCCTCCCCGCGGCGCGCTCGCCCTCCGCTTCCGAAGACGCGGCCCCTCACGGCCCTGCCTCCGCACCGGCCGTCCCCACGGCCTCCTCCGCCGCGGCAACGGCCTCCTCCCGCACCTCGAAGGGCAGCCCGCGCAGCACGGGCGGCTTCGCCACGACGACCACACGGACCTGGTCCCCCTCCCGGCGGACCGTCACCTCCGCCCCGCGCGGCGCCGTCGCACGGGCCACCTGGAGGACCGTGTCGGCCGGATCCTGCCGGGCCGCCGCCCGGGCGCCGGTCCTGGCCGCGTCCACGCACTGGATCTGCGCCGCCATGACGAGCAGCCCCCAGACCAGCGTCATCGCGAACGCCACCAGCACCGGCAGCACCACGGCCGACTCCGCCGTCACGAACCCCCGGTCCCCGCCGCACACCCACCGGCGAGCGCGCCGAGGCTCACGCCCCCGCACTGAGTGCTCGCTTCACAAGTGCCTGCAGTTGAGCGCCGACCACGTCGCTCGTCACCACCTGATGGAGCAGCACGGCGAAACCGACGGCCGCCACGATCCCCATCGCGTACTCGGACGTCACCATCCCCGCGTCCCTCCGCGCCACACGCGCCCGGCACATCACAGCACGCAGCCGCGCCCATACCACCTTGCACATTTCAACCCCCGTGAGATTCAGCCCTGTTGGACTGGTTAGTTCTCTTAGTTCTTTTAGTTCTGTTGGACCTGTTGGATCTGTTGGACCTGTTTGGATGTTTCGGTTCTGTTGATCACTTGCCGTTCGCGCGCTCCCGCCCCCGCTTCCAAGGCGTGCGCACTCATCGCTGTCTCATCGCCCGCCCTCTCCCATCACCCCGCCCGCGAGCCCGATGACGATCGGCAGTACGCCGACCGCGATGAAGGCGGGCAGGAAGCAGAGCCCCACGGGCGCGGTGACCATGACGGCCGCCCGCCGGGCCCGAGCCGTCGCGGCCCGCGTCCACTCGGCACGGGTGTCGGCGGCGAGCCGGGCGACCGGTCCGGCCGCCGGCAGTCCCGAGACGTCCGCCCGCTCCAGCAACCGGGCCAGGGCCGCCGCGCCCGGCATCGACGCCAACCTCCGCCACGCGGTGGCCGGTTCGCCGCCCAGGCGTACCTCGGCAGCGCCCCGCGCCAGCGCCTCCCCGACGGGACCCGCGAGCGCCTCGCCCACGGCCTGCGCCGCGATCACCGGTCCGGCGCCGGCCGCGATGCACGCGGCCAGCAGGTCGGCGGCCAGGGGGAGTTGCCGTGCGGCGAGCCGGGCGTCGGCCTCGCTCACCACGCCGGCCCCCGCCTCCGCCTCCGCCCTCGCACGCTGCCGGCTTCGCCACCGTCCCAGCCCCACCGCCCCAGCCAGCCCCAGTACGAGACCGGCGACGCCGCCGACCACCACCCATCCGGCGCCCGCCACCAAGGCCTCCGGCAGCCACCGCCGCATGGCATCCCGCACACCGGACCGCCGGACGTCCGGTTCCGTCCCCGTGGCCAGCAGCTCGGCCAGCCGACGTCGGGCCCTGCGGTCGCGTCGGTCGGTCGCCAGCGACCGCGCCAGCCACCAGAGGATCGAGAGGATCCCCACCGTCGCCCCCAGCCTGTGGACAACTTCCACGCTCATGCCGCCTCCCTCCATGTCACCCACCGCTCATCGCCGCCGCCGTCCACAGCGACCACTGCCTGCTTCGCCCGCTTCACGTCGCCTCCGCGTTGCGCACGATCCGCAGGGCCCACCACGTCCCAAGGCCCTCCAGGACCCCGCCGACGAGCAGACAGCCCAGCCCTGCCCCGGTGTGCAGCAGGACGTGCAGCGGGTCGGCGCCGAGCCCCGCGCCCAGCAGGAGGCCGAGGACCGGCAGGCCGGCGAGCATCACCACCGTGGTGCGAGGGCCCGCCAACTGGGCTCGCAGGTCGGCCCGTTGGTCGCGTTCCGCGCGCAACGCCGCTTCGAGACGGTCGAGTCCGGCCGCGAGACCCGCGCCCTGGTCCACGGCGACGCGCCAGCAGGCGGCGAGTCCCAGCAGTCCGTCGGCCCCCGGCTGCCGTGCGGCGACCGCGAGAGCCTTGGGCACGTCCCCGCCGAACCGCGCCGCCGCCAACACCGAGGGCTGCGCCTCACCCAGTCCTCCGGAGTCCCGCGCGGCCCGCTGCAAGGCGTCCCCGGGTTGTCGGCCGGAAAGCACCTCCCCGGCCAGCGACGCGCAGAGCGCGATCACCGCGTCCCCCCGGCGCTCCCCCGCCCGCCGAGCGTCGGCGGCCCGCCGGGCCCGGCGCAGCAGAGGCACTCCGGCCGCCCCCGCGACGACCGGCAGCACCGAGCCGCCCAGCAGCGCCAGGACCAGTCCGGCGACCGGCGCCCACCACTCGGGCTTCCACCGTGCCCGGAGCCTGCGCATCTCCTCGGCCGGCTGCCACCACGGCGGAGGGCCGCAGTCGACGACGCCGCCTCCGGCGAGCAGCAGCTGCGCCCGCCTGGCGCCTGAGTACGGTCCGCCCAGCAGCCAGGCGGCCGCCCCGGCGCAGGCCACGGCCGCGGCCATCGGCACCTCACCCATCACACCCACCCAGCCCTTCGTACCCGCCGTCCCCTTTTGCCCCGCCGTCCTCTTCGGCCCCGCCGTCCTCATCAACCCCGTCGCCGCGCAGCAGCTCCCTCAGCCGCTCCCAGCCCCGTTCGCGGACGAACGCGTCCGCCCGCCGGCGCAGCGCCGGCACCGTCCGCACCAGCCCGGACGGGTCCCGCTCCAACACGTGCACCTCGGCGATCCGCCGCCGCCCGGCCGGGTCGCGTACGAGGTGCAGGACCACCGACAGGGCGGCCGCCAACTGGCTGTGCAGCGCGGCCCGGTCGAGACCGGCCGCCGTGCCGAGCGCCTCCAGCCGGGCGGGGACGTCCGATGCGGCATTGGCGTGGACCGTGCCGCAGCCGCCCTCGTGGCCCGTGTTGAGGGCGGCCAGTAGGTCGACGACCTCGCGCCCGCGCACCTCGCCGACGACGAGTCGGTCCGGCCGCATCCGCAGGGCCTGTCGCACCAGGTCCTCCAGCGTCACGAGGCCCGCGCCCTCCTGGTTGGCGGGTCTGGTCTCCAGCCGGACCACGTGCGGGTGATCCGGTCGCAGCTCCGCCGAGTCCTCCGCGAGCACGATCCGCTCCCCCGGCCCGACCATGCCGAGCAGTGCGCTCAGCAGAGTCGTCTTGCCCGTGCCCGTACCGCCGCTGACCAGGAAGGACAGCCGCGCCCGCATCAGGGCCCGCAGTACCTGGTCGCCGCCCGGCGGAACCGTGCCGGCGGCCACCAGTTCGTCGAGTGTGAACGCGCGGGGCCGTACGACGCGCAGCGACAGGCAGGTGGAGCCGACGGCGACCGGGGGCAGCACCGCGTGCAGTCGCGTCCCGTCGGGCAGCCGGGCGTCGACCCAGGGCCGGGCGTCGTCCAGGCGCCGTCCGGCCACCGCGGCCAGGCGTTGGGCGAGCCGCCGCACGGCCGCCGCGTCCGGAAAGGAGACCTCGGTCAGCTCCAGGCCGCCGCCCCGGTCGACCCAGACCCGGTCCGGCGCCGACACCAGCACGTCGGTGACCCGGGGGTCGGTGAGCAGGGGCTCCAGCGGCCCGCTGCCGATCAGCTCGGACCGAAGGTGTTCGGCCGCGCCGAGGATCTCCGCGTCCCCGAGGACCCGCCCCTGTTCGCGCAGGGCCTGCGCCACGCGCGCGGGCGTCGGTTCCGCCCCGCTGTCGGCGAGCCACTGCCGTACGCCGTCGAGCAACGCCCCGCTGCCCCGCGCCCGTTCGAGCCCGGACGGCGTGCTCATGAGCCACCCGCCTCGGTCAGCGCGCGCTCCCAGAACTGCTTGCAGAAGCGGGCGAGCGGCCCGCGCGCGGTCGCGCCCGGCGGTGCCTTGCCGCCGTCCGGGCGCAGCAGCCCCGACTCGACGGGCACCTCGCCGGCCAGCGGCAGCCCGAGCAGCCTGGCCACCTCGGTGTCGTCGAGGCCGGGTGCGTAGGGGCCGCGTACCGCCACGCGCAGGTCGCGCAGCACCATGCCGACGGCGGAGGCCACGCGCCCGCCCGCCGCGACGGCACGCAGTTCGGCGGGGACCACGAGGAGTCCGAGGTCGAGTTGGGCGAGGACCTCGGCGACTCCGTCGTCGATGCGGCGTGGCAGGTCGACGACGACCGTGCCGCCCCGCCGCCGGGCCGCCGCGAGCACCGCGCGTACCGCCTGGGGCGCGATGGCGACGCAGTCGCCCCGGTCCCAGCTGAGCACCCGCAGCGAGTGCAGCCTGGGCAGCGACTCCTCCAGAGCGCTGCCGCCGACCCGGCCGCGCGAGGCGGCGAAAGCGGGCCAGCGCAGGCCCTCCGTGCTCTCACCGCCGAGGAGGACGTCGAGTCCGCCGCCCAGTGGATCGGCGTCCACCAGGAGGGTGCGCAGTCCTTCGCGCGCGGAGGTGACGGCGAGGGCGCACGCGAGCGTGGACGCTCCGGCGCCGCCCCGGCCGCCGATCACGCCGACGGTGAGTGCGGGCCGTCCGACGCCTTCCGCGACGTCGGCGATGCGGTCGACGAGCCACTGTTCGCCGTCGGGCAGCATCAGGACGTGGTCGGCGCCGATCTCCACGGCTCGCTGCCACACCCCGGAGTCGTCCTGGTCCCGTCCGACGAGGACCACTCCGCGTCGGCGGGCGGCTCCGCGCACTCGGCGTGCCGCGTCGTCACCGACCAGGACGAGGGGCGCGGACTCCCAGCTGCCCCGGCGCTCCGGCACCGAGTGGTGCACCTCCGGTGTGGCGCCGGCCGCGGCGCACAGGCGCAGCAGGTCGTCGAGGAGTGCCGCGTCCTCCGTGACGATCAGTGGTTTTCCCGGCCGCCTGCCGGCGGTGGGCGGCGGGTCGTGTGTGACGGCTCCGGTCATGTTTTCCATCCCCCTTCGCTGCGGGTCGCGCAGTCCCTGCGGCCCCGCGATTCCCAGACCTGTGGAGAACCGGCATCCGGTCCCCATATGAACGGCCGTCGGAAACCGGCCGTGGACGCCCGGCAAACGGAACCGGTCATGTGAAGTCGGCCCGAGCGGACGCGTTGGAATCACGGTGCAGCGAACCCGGAAATCGTGTGGATCTTGGTGGAAAACTGTGGACGAGTGGGGGGTTGTGAATATCGCCGTCACCCATACCGGTGACCGCCGCACCACCCGTGTGCGACTCCCGCAGAGCAGTCCGATGGCTACGCACGGTGACGGAGGGCGGGCATGCAAAAGAGGCGGCCGCGGCCGCCTCGATGCGGCTCACTGCCGCGTACAGAACAGAAAAACCCACCCGGACATGCGACGACCCCCGCCGGGGGGGAGAGCGGGGGTCGTCTCCACGGCCGACTCGGGGGGGGGAGGAGCCGGACCGCGTTAGCACGGTCGCGAACGATCCGTGACTTCCATGGTGTACCCGAGAGCCCTCTCAGGCAAACCCACGCGCCCACCTTACGCCGAATGGGCTGCCCCTATGCTCTTGGTTGTGGAAAACCACTCCTTGCCCCGCACAGCGGCCTTCTTTGACCTGGACAAGACGGTCATTGCGAAGTCGAGCACGCTCACCTTCAGCAAGTCCTTCTACCAAGGCGGGCTGATCAACCGCAGGGCGGCCTTGCGGACCGCGTATGCCCAGTTCGTCTTCCTCGTCGGCGGTATGGACCACGACCAGATGGAGCGGACCCGCGAGTACCTGTCCGCCCTCGTGCGCGGCTGGAACGTCCAACAGGTGAAGGAGATCGTCGCGGAGACGCTGCACGATCTGATCGACCCGCTGATCTACGACGAGGCCGCCTCGCTGATCGAGGAGCATCACACCGCCGGCCGGGACGTCGTCATCGTGTCGACGTCGGGTGCGGAGGTCGTCGAGCCGATCGGCGAACTGCTCGGCGCGGACCGGGTCGTCGCCACGCGCATGGTCGTGGGCGAGGACGGCTGCTTCACCGGCGAGGTGGAGTACTACGCGTACGGTCCGACGAAGGCGGAGGCGATCAGGGAGCTGGCCGAGTCCGAGGGGTACGACCTCTCGCGCTGCTACGCCTACAGCGACTCCGCGACCGACCTGCCGATGCTGCAGGCGGTAGGGCATCCGCACGCGGTGAACCCCGACCGGGCGCTGCGGCGCGAGGCCATGGCGCGCGGGTGGCCGATTCTGGACTTCCACCGCCCGGTGCGTCTCAAGCAACGGATTCCCACGTTCTCCGTACCGCCCCGCCCGGCGCTCGTGGCGGCCGCGGCCATAGGTGCGGCGGCAGCCACCGCGGGCCTTGTCTGGTACGCGAGTCGTCGCCGCGCGGCGGCGACCACCTGAGCGACCGCTGTCCTTTTCAAACCCTTTTGGGAGCAAAAGCAAAGAACTGCTGCCAGCACTTCCGCTGGCTGCGGACCTGGAGTACAAAGGACTTAACGGCCCGCGAGACCAAGGACATCCGAGAGGATCACCTTAATAACGCATTTGGCCCCACGGACCGCGCATGAACACTGGGCACCCACGCGACGTCGACCCGTCGATTACGGGCCAGCCGCACCAGGTCACGGGCGAAGTTCCCGGCCTGATGGGCAATATATCGAGGACGCTTGGTAACCGGGTGAACATGCCAGCGGCGGTACGAGAACTCGTACCGCCGCAACCCTTTTGCAAGGCCCCCGCGCGGGGGCCTTTTTCGTGCCCGCTCCCCTCCACAGGCCTCCCGCGCGCCCACACGCGTGTGGGCGTTACGCCGCCCCGCGCTGCAGCGCCTCGCACACCGCCGTCGACTCACGGGCGCCCAGCTCGACGGCCCTGCCGCAGTGGGCGATCCAGGCCGCCATGCCGTCCGGGGTGCCGGACGCGTAACCCTCCAGGGCCGCCAGATAGGCCGCGCGGCCCAGCTCCGCATGCCCCGTCTCGGCCGGGCAGACCGACTTGGGGTCGAGGCCGCTGCCGATGAGGACGATGCGCTGGGCGGCCCGCGCGACCAGACCGTTGTGGGAGGTGAAGGGGCGCAGCGCCAGAAGCTCGCCGTGGACGACGGCAGCCGTCACCAGAGCGGGCGCGGAGCCCCCGGCGATGATCAACTGGGACAGCCCCTCCAGGCGGCCGGCCAGTTCGGCGGCGCTCGGCAGCGGCAGCTCGATCAGGGGCTCGTCCACCGTCTCGCCGGGCTGCCGCGGACGTCCGACCTCGTCATTGTCGCTCGCCGCGGCCACCAGGTGCAGGCGCGCCAGCACGCGCAGGGGCGACTGCCGCCAGATGGACAGCAGCTGACCGGCCTCGGCGGTCAGCCGGAGAGCGGCGCCCATGATCCGCGCCTCGCCGTCGACTCCGAAGTCGCTGCGGCGCCGCACCTCTTCCAACGCCCAGTCCGCGCCGGACAGCGCCGCGGAGCCGCGGGCGCCGCGCAGGGCCGCCTCGGCGGTGATCTCGGTGCTGCGGCGACGCATGACCCGGTGCCCGTAGACCCGGTCCACGGCCTTGCGCACGGACTCCACGGACTCGGCCACACCGGGCAACGAGCCCAGGGCCGCAAGCGGATCGGCGGACGCGCCTGTCGTACTCATGAGTACGACCCTACGCAACCGATGCGCGAGCCCCACGAAGGAGTGGTCTTCTTCACGGACGCCTGTCACATACAGACATGTCGACACTACGCTTACTGAACATGAAAATTGCTTTCGTCGGGAAGGGCGGCAGCGGCAAGACCACCCTGTCCTCCCTGTTCATCCGCCGGCTCGCCGCCGACGGCGCGCCCGTGATCGCCGTCGACGCCGACATCAACCAGCACCTGGGGCCCGCACTCGGCCTCGACGAGGCGGAGGCCGCCGAACTGCCCGCGATGGGCGACCGGCTGCCGCTGATCAAGAACTACCTGCGAGGCGCCAACCCCCGCATCGCCTCCGCCGAGACGATGATCAAGACGACGCCGCCCGGCGAGGGCTCCCGGCTGCTGCGGGTGCGCGAGGACAACCCGGTGTACGAAGCCTGCGCCCGGCCGGTGGAACTCGACGGTGGCGCCGTCCGTTTGATGGTCACGGGACCCTTCACGGACGCCGACCTGGGGGTCTCCTGCTACCACTCCAAGACGGGAGCGGTGGAGCTGTGCCTGAACCACCTGGTGGACGGGCGGGACGAGTACGTCGTGGTCGACATGACCGCCGGCTCGGACTCCTTCGCCTCCGGCATGTTCACCCGTTTCGACATCACGTTCCTCGTCGCCGAGCCGACCCGGAAGGGGGTCTCCGTCTATCGCCAGTACAAGGAGTACGCCCACGACTTCGGCGTCGAGCTGAAGGTCGTCGGCAACAAGGTGCAGGGCCAGGACGACGTCGACTTCCTCCGCGCCGAAGTCGGGGACGACCTGCTGGTGACGGTCGGGCACTCGGACTGGGTGCGCGCCATGGAGAAGGGCCGGCCGCCCCGGTTCGAGCTCCTGGAGGACACCAACCGCCACGCCCTGCGCCTGCTGCGGACGACCGTCGACTCGGCGTACGACAGGCGTGACCGGGAGCGCTACACACAGCAGATGGTGCACTTCCACCTGAAGAACGCCGAGGCCTGGGGCAACGAGCGCACCGGGGCCGACCTGGCGGCGCAGATCGACCCCCACTTCGTCCTCGGGGAGGGACTCCTCGCGGAGAGCGTCCTCAGGGAAGGCGTCCGCGAGGAAGGAGTCACAGCCTCCGTTACTGCCTGACCGCCGGGGCTCCGGGCACTCCCTTCGGGGCCGGGGCGGGGCCGCCGGAGAGGAAGGACGCCCAGCCCTGCTTGGGGGCCTCGCCAACCTCCAGGCTGCGCAGCTTGGCCAGGGTCTGCGGGTCCTGGGCATCCAGCCAGTCCGCCAACTGCCGGAAGGACACACAGCGCACGTCGGGCTTGTTGCAGACGTGCTCGACGACCTCCTCGACGGCGCGCATATAGGTGCCGCCGTTCCAGGACTCGAAGTGATTGCCGATGATCAGCGGCGCGCGGTTGCCGTCATAGGCCCGGTCGAAGCCCATGAGCAGCCCGTCACGCATCTGGTCGCCCCAGAACTCGAACTTGGCCGGGTTGCCCTGGGTCCTGGTGCCGGACTGGTTGACCATGAAGTTGTAGTCCATGGTCAACTGCTCGTAGGTGTGGCCGGGGAAGGGCACGAGCTGCATCGACAGGTCCCACAGGCCCTGCTTCTTCCCGGGCCAGACCTGGTTGTTGACGCCGCTGGTGTCATAGCGGAAGCCCAACTCACGGGCCGCCTTGGTGAAGTTGGCCTGCCCTTCGAGGCAGGGGGTCCGGGCGCCGATGAGTTCCTTGTCGTAGTCGAAGGGCAGCGGGGCGGCCTTCTTCAGACCGGTGTTGGTCTTCCAGGTCTTCACGAACTGCTTGGCCTGGTCGATCTCGTCCTTCCACTCCTCGACCGACCACTCGCCGACGCCGCCGTTCTTCCCGCAGAAGTGGCCGTTGAAGTGGGTGCCGACCTCGTTGCCCTCCAGCCACGCCAGACGCAGTTGTTTCGCGGTCTCGGCGATGCCCTGCTCGTCGTTGAAGCCGATGTCGGAGCGGCCCGGCGAGTGCTGCGGCGGCTTGTACAGGTCGGCCTTGTCCTCGGGCAGCATGTACACGCCGCTGAGGAAGTACGTCATCGTCGCGCGGTTGGCCTTGGCCACCTTGCGGAAGTGGGAGAACAGCCTCTGGCTGTCCTCGCCCGCGCCGTCCCACGAGAAGATCACGAACTGCGGTGGCTTCTGGCCCGGCTTCAGGCGCTCGGGCCGGGGCAGATGGGGCTGCGCTCCGGTGTACGCGGTGGAGCCGTCGCCGATCAGCCGGACCAGACTCTTGGGTGCCGGGGCCGGCTTCGCCTTCTGCGGACCCGACTCCCCCGCCTGGGCACCATGGGAACCGCCGGTTCCCGTCGCGCAACCGGCTAGCGATGCGGCGACAGCCGCGGCGGCCACTGCGCCGACGGCGATCCTCTGGGTGGCGACCATGTTCCGCCCACCTTCTTCCTTCTCTCGGCCAACGCCGACGAGGGCGTTCTCTGGTGACGCGCCGGGACGAGCCGACGGCGCCGTCAAGGTCGCATGGGACCGAGAAATGGATTAATACGACAAGCCGATAAAAAGCCCACTTCACTCTTGGGAATGATTAGCTGCCCCATTTGCCACATAAATCCATGCTTGACCTTTACTCTGCATTACGATCTGTTTACCGAGTGTTGATTTCATCCCGCCGCTGCACGCCGTGACTCACGGCCGCGACCGCCCCGCCTCAGCCGGGGACCCCTGTTCCGCGACCGCGCCGCCCCGGAGGAGACGGGAAAAATGGCCGCCTGCGTCCCCACCCGCACCGCCCGCTCGACGCGTACCGAGCGCGTCCACCGACCCCAGAGCCCCCCACCGACCCAGAACCGCCCCTTCCGTATCGCGGGCGCCGACGTGTCCGCCTCGATCGCGGTCTTCCTGATCGCCCTGCCCCTGTCCCTCGGCATCGCCCTCGCCACCGGCGCGCCCCTGCGGGCCGGCCTCGTCGCCGCCGCCGTGGGCGGGATCGTCGCCGGCTGGGTCGGCGGATCTCCGCTGCAGGTCAGCGGCCCCGCGGCGGGACTGACGGTCGTCACCGCCGACCTCATCCACCGCTACGGCTGGCGGACCACCTGCGCCATCACCGTCCTCGCCGGCCTGGCCCAACTGGGCCTCGGCTGCCTGCACGTGGCGCGCAACGCCCTCGCCGTCAGCCCGGCCATCGTGCACGGCATGCTGGCCGGCATCGGCGTCACCATCGCCGTCGCCCAGCTGCACATCGTCCTCGGCGGCAACCCGCAGAGCTCCGTCCTGGCCAACCTCCGAGCTCTGCCCGCCCAGTTGGCCGGGCTGCGGCCCGCGGCCGTGGCCGTCAGCGCACTGACCCTGACCCTGCTGCTGCTCTGGCCGCGCATTCCCGGCCGGGTGGGTCGCGTGCTGCACAAGGTGCCCGCGGCGCTCGTCGCCGTCACGGGCGCCACCGCGATCGCCGCGCTGGCCGGCCTCTCCGTGCCCAAGGTCGACCTGCCGTCCTGGAGCAGTCACGCGCTGGCCGGACTGCCGGAGGGGCCGGTGCTCGGGCTGGTCGCCGCCGTCCTCACCACCACGCTGGTGTGCAGTGTGCAGTCGCTGCTGGGCGCCGTCGCCGTGGACAAGCTGATCTCCTCGCGCCCCGCCCTGCTCGGCTCCCGCTCCGCCCGGGTCGGCCGCTCCGACCTGGATCGCGAACTGCTGGGTCAGGGCGCGGCCAACATCGTCTCCGGCGCACTCGGCGGACTGCCCGTGGCGGGCGTGGCCGTGCGCAGTTCGGCGAATGTCCAAGCCGGTGCCGTGAGTCGGAACTCCACGATGCTGCACGGCGTTCTCGTAGTAGTCGCCGCGCTGCTGATGGTCCCGATCCTGGATCTCATCCCCCTCGCCGCACTCGCCGCCCTGGTGATGGCCGTCGGCATCCAGATGGTGTCCCTGCACCACATTCGCACGGTGACGCGCCACCGAGAGGTGCTGGTGTACGCCGTCACCACCCTCGGCGTGGTGTTCCTCGGCGTCCTGGAGGGCGTGGTGCTCGGCATCGCCGTGGCCGTCGCCGTCGCCCTGCACCGCCTCGCCCGCACCCGCATCACGCACCACGAAAGGGAAGGAGTCCATCACGTACACGTACGAGGCCAGTTGACGTTCCTCGCCGTGCCGCGGCTCAGCCGCATCCTGCATCACGTGCCCCAAGGCACCCATGTCGTCGTCGAGCTGGACGGTTCCTTCATGGACCACGCGGCATACGAATCCTTGCAGGACTGGCAGCGGACACACCGTGCGCAGGGCGGCTCCGTCGAACTGACCGGCCGCCGCTCGGGAACGGGACTCGACGACAGAGCCGGCGCCCACGCCGAGGAGAGCGAGTCGACCGCTCCCCGAGGCCTCGATTCCACACGCACCGCAGACGTCCCGATCGCCGACTGCCGCTGCCGTCCCTGGACGCCCTGGCGCAACCACCAGTGCGAGGTGCCACGGGAGACGACGGCGACCCGTGGGACGGCCGGCACGACGAACTCGACCGACGAGGCGGCCACCTCCCGCGCGACGCACACCGCCCGCATGGCCCGTACCGCCCGCACGACCCTGACCGCACTGACGGAACGGCCGGCCAAGAGAAGGGAGCCGAAGGAAACCACGGAAATCAAGGAAGCCGCGGAGACGACGAAGACGACCGCAGCGACTGCAACGGGCGCGACGACCGCAGCGACCGCTTCGACCGCGACGACCGCGACGACCGCGACGGCGGAAAGCACGCACCCCACCGCGCCCGGGCGGTCCATGGAGCCGAGTGGGCATCAACTGATGCGGGGCATCACCGCGTTCCAGCGCAACACCGCGCCGCTGGTCCGGGGTGAGCTGGCGCGGCTGGCCCGGGAGGGACAGCGGCCCACCCAGCTCTTCCTCACCTGTGCCGACTCACGGCTGGTCACCTCGATGATCACCTCCAGTGGTCCCGGCGACCTGTTCGTGGTGCGCAACGTGGGCAACCTGGTGCCGCCACCCGGCGAGGAGAGCGGGGACGACTCGGTGGCGGCCGCGATCGAGTACGCGGTGGACGTGCTGGAGGTGCGCTCCATCACGGTGTGCGGGCACTCCGGGTGCGGAGCCATGCAGGCGCTGCTCAACTCCGACCCCGGTGGCGACCGGACACCCCTGAAGCGCTGGCTGCGGCACGGGGTGCCGAGCCTGGAGCGGATGGGCGACGACAGCCGCTCCCTGGCCAGGCTGGCCGGTCGGGCACCCGCCAACCCGGTCGAGCAGCTCTGTCTGACCAACGTGGTCCAGCAGTTGGAACATCTGCGGGCGCACGAGCCGGTGGCCCGCGCCCTGCGGGCCGGCGTGCTGGAGCTGCACGGGCTGTACTTCCACGTGGGCGAGGCCCAGGCCTACCTGCTCACCGAGCCGGACAGAGGCGACCACGTCGGTGACAGCGACGCCGACGCCGACGGCGGGGTGTTCGACCACGTGGGAGCGGCGGACGTGTCCACGTGAGCCCGGCTCCGGTGTGCGGCCCGTCGGGGCGGGTCGCACACCGGAGCGGTCATCTGTGCGGACTTGGCAGGCTCGGCGGGTTTCGCGCCGGAGCCGCGGTTACGGCAGCGGCGCCGGCACCGGTACGCAGGGCAGGATCTTGCCCTTGACCGCGTAGACGATCCCGCTCGCCGTGAT
This sequence comes from Streptomyces sp. NPDC001858, assembly GCF_053594615.1. Taxonomy (NCBI): domain Bacteria; kingdom Bacillati; phylum Actinomycetota; class Actinomycetes; order Kitasatosporales; family Streptomycetaceae; genus Streptomyces; species Streptomyces sp. NPDC001858. The sequence continues at coordinate 167,233 of NZ_JBSFEV010000009.1, read as the reverse complement.
ATTGGAGTGTTCGGAAATGTCCCAGTTCTCAAAGGCCAGGGTGTCTCCACGGTGGAGGGTGAACACCCAGCGCCCCGAACCGTCGGAGAGCCGCGAATCGGAGGAAGACGAATCGGTGGCAGAGGATCCCTCTCCCCTCTTCCCGATCTGATACATGAACGCCTGCACGCCCAGGCGGAGTTCACCGCGGTGCCGCGCGCAGTATTGGTCGGCAGGCAGATTCTGGATGTCGACCTCGACGCCGTACGCGTCCAGACGTTCAGCCAGTTCGCGCTGGGCCTCGCGGTCCAGGGTCATGTCACGGATGGAGAGCGTGACGGTGCCGTCCTTGTTCCGCTCCACCGCGTATGCGGGTGAGTCGGCCGGGGAACCCAGGATCAGGGCCAGGGCCAGCCCTGCCACCGCGCAGGCCGCGGCAGCCAGGACGAGCCGGCGGCCCGTCATCGAACGGCTGCGGGCAGGCGATGCCTGCGGTGCGAGTTCCTCGGCCGAGGAGGAACGCCGCTCGACCTCCCTCTGCAGCTCCGCCAGCAGCCGGTCTTCGAACGTCGTTCGGGTGCTCATGCCTCTCCTCCGGTTCCTTCGATGACGTATGACAGGGATGTGGCGGATGTAGGGGACTTGGCGGATGTAGGGGACCCGGGGGATGTGCCGGGCCGGTCCTTGGCCGGCGGACATGTCTCGGCCCGCAGGGCCTTGCGGGCCCGGTGCAGGCGGACCCGCGCAGTGACCTGGCGGATGCCGAGCGCGGCGGCTGCCTCGGTGACGGTGAGCTGGTCGACCGCGATGAGTTCGAGGACGGCGCGTTCGCCCTCCGGGAGCCGTTGCATGGCGGCGAGGGCGCGGCGGCCCGGGCTCTCGGCCTCGAGCTTGTCCTCGAGGCGGGCGATGTCGTCGGGCTCCAGCAGCCGGCGTCCGGAGATGCGCAGGTCGCGTTGCACCTCACGGGCGACTCGACGCCGTTCGGAGGAGACGACGTTGCGGGCGATGCCGTAGAGCCAGGCCGTCTCGCTGCCCAACCCCGGTCGATAGGTGTGGGCGGAGTCCAGTACGGCGACGAAGATCTCGGCGGTGAGATCGGCGGCCGTGTGGGGATCCGCGACTCGCCGGGCCACGAAAGAGGTGACCGCGCCCACGTGTCGTCGGTAGAACGCTTCGAACAACCGTGGGTCGCCTGCCGCCGCAGCCGGCCCGCCGCGTATCCGCTCCTGCCGCTCCTGCCGCTGCTGCCGCCCCTGCCGATCCCACGAGTCCCTCCGATCCCGCTGTTCCCTCCGCGCTCTCCCCTCCCTCCGTCCCACCCGGTCCACCCGTTCCGCCGCGTCCATGCATGTCCCCTCTCGTCAGTGACACTTCACCTGTGCTTGGGCGGAGATGTGAAAGGCGTTACATGGGCTGAACTCCGTTCGCCTCGGGTCCGTGGGTACGGATGACCCCTGGGTCGGCCCCAGGCCCTCCCCGTTTCGAAACAGGAGCTCGACAGGTCTAAACCAATTTTCCATCCGCCCTTGTCACCGGCCCCCCGGGTCTGATGAGCTGTGGCCTGGGACACAACGGACACGGACACCCTTCGAAAGGGAGATGTCGTGAGCAACGAGAGCCTGGCCAACCTGCTCAAGGAAGAGCGCAGGTTCGCGCCGCCCGCCGACCTGGCGGCGAACGCCAACGTCACGGCGGAGGCGTACGAGCAGGCCAAGGCTGACAGGCTCGGCTTCTGGGCCGAGCAGGCCCGCCGGCTGGCCTGGGCCAAGGAGCCGACCGAGACGCTGGACTGGTCGAACCCGCCGTTCGCGAAGTGGTTCAAGGACGGCGAACTCAACGTCGCCTACAACTGCGTGGACCGGCACGTGGAGGCCGGGCACGGCGACCGGGTCGCCATCCAGTTCGAGGGCGAGCCCGGCGACAGCCGCGCCATCACCTACGCCGAGCTCAAGGACGAGGTGTCGAAGGCTGCAGGCGCCCTGCTGGAGTTGGGGGTTCGCAAGGGCGACCGGGTCGCCGTCTACATGCCGATGATCCCCGAGACGGCGGTCGCGATGCTGGCGTGTGCCCGGATCGGCGCCGCGCACTCCGTCGTCTTCGGCGGCTTCTCGGCGGACGCGCTGGCCACCCGGATCCAGGACGCCGACGCGCGGGTCGTCATCACGTCCGACGGCGGCTACCGGCGCGGCAAGCCGTCCGCGCTGAAGCCGGCCGTCGACGACGCGATCGCCAAGGCCGGCAACGTCGAGCATGTGCTCGTGGTGCGGCGCACCGGCCAGGAGGTCGCCTGGGACGACAGCCGGGACGTGTGGTGGCACGAGATCGTCGAGCGGCAGTCGACCGAGCACACGCCCGAGGCGTTCGAGGCCGAGCACCCGCTGTTCATCCTCTACACCTCCGGCACCACGGGTAAGCCCAAGGGCATCCTGCACACCTCCGGCGGCTACCTCACGCAGGCCGCGTACACCCACCACGCGGTCTTCGACCTCAAGCCGGAGACCGACGTCTACTGGTGCACGGCGGACGTCGGCTGGGTCACCGGCCACTCGTACATCGTCTACGGGCCGTTGGCCAACGGTGCGACGCAGGTCATGTACGAGGGCACGCCCGACACCCCGCACCAGGGCCGCTTCTGGGAGATCGTCCAGAAGTACGGCGTGACGATCCTGTACACGGCGCCGACGGCGATCCGTACGTTCATGAAGTGGGGCGACGACATCCCCGCGAAGTTCGACCTGTCCTCGCTCCGCGTCCTCGGCTCGGTCGGCGAGCCGATCAACCCCGAGGCGTGGATCTGGTACCGCAAGCACATCGGCGGCGACCGGACCCCGATCGTCGACACCTGGTGGCAGACCGAGACCGGCGCGATGATGATCTCGCCGCTGCCGGGCGTGACGCAGACCAAGCCCGGTTCCGCGCAGACCCCGCTGCCCGGCATCTCCGCGACCGTCGTCGACGACGAGGCGAACGAGGTGCCGAACGGCGGCGGTGGCTATCTGGTCCTGACCGAGCCGTGGCCGTCCATGCTGCGCACCATCTGGGGCGACGACCAGCGGTTCCTCGACACGTACTGGTCGCGTTTCGAGGGCCGGTACTTCGCCGGCGACGGCGCCAAGAAGGACGACGACGGCGACATCTGGCTGCTCGGCCGCGTCGACGACGTCATGCTCGTGTCGGGCCACAACATCTCCACCACGGAGGTCGAATCGGCCCTCGTCTCCCACCCGTCCGTCGCCGAGGCGGCCGTCGTGGGCGCGGCGGACGAGACGACCGGGCAGGCCATCGTCGCCTTCGTCATCCTGCGCGGCACGGCGAACGCCGAGGACGAGAACCTCGTCGACGACCTGCGCAACCATGTGAGCGCGACACTCGGCCCGATCGCCAAGCCCAAGCGGATCCTGCCGGTGGCCGAGCTGCCGAAGACCCGCTCCGGCAAGATCATGCGCCGCCTGCTGCGGGACGTCGCGGAGAACCGTCAGCTCGGAGACGTCACCACCCTGACGGATTCGACCGTTATGACACTTATCCAGGCAAAGCTCCCGGCCGCCTCCAGCGAAGACTGAGCCAGGACCGAGCCTGGACCGAGCCAGGACCGCACAAGATCTGAAGGGCACCCGGCGGCACGCGCGCCGGGTGCCTTTTTCATTCCGTGCCCTTTTCATGCCGCGCCCTCTTCGCGCCTACCGTAGGGATCACCGGATCCCTCCCCGCGCACTCCCCATATATCTTAGGTAAACTAAGCAAAGGTGCGCCGGGAAGTCTGGTCGGCATGTGCTCCGTCCTGCCCACCGACCGGAGGTCCACCCGTGACCGCGCCCCGCACCATCCGCCCCCGCAAGGTCTTCGGACGGCTGTCCCTGCCCGAGCGGAACTTCGTCGCGGAGGCGCTGCGCACCGAGACCGTCGGCGGCGTGCTGCTGCTGATCGCCGCCGTGGCCGCGCTGACCTGGGCGAACGTACCCGCGCTGCACGACAGCTACGAGAGCGTCAGCCACTTCCACCTCGGTCCCGAGGCCCTCGGACTGCACCTGTCGGTCGCGCACTGGGCGGCGGACGGACTGCTCGCGGTCTTCTTCTTCGTCGCCGGCATCGAACTCAAGCGCGAACTGGTCGCCGGCGACCTCAAGGACCCCAAGGCCGCCGCGCTGCCCGTGGTGGCCGCGCTCTGCGGGATGGCCGTACCGGCGCTCGTCTACACGCTCACCAATCTCACCGGCGGCGGCTCCCTGGGCGGTTGGGCCGTGCCCACGGCCACCGACATCGCCTTCGCGCTGGCCGTGCTCGCCGTCATCGGCACCGCCCTGCCGAGCGCGCTGCGCGCCTTCCTGCTCACGCTCGCCGTCGTGGACGACCTGTTCGCGATCCTGATCATCGCGGTGTTCTTCACCGACACCATCGACTTCGCGGCGCTGGGCGGCGCGGTGCTCGGGCTCGTCGTCTTCTGGCTGCTGCTGCGCAAGGGCGTGCGCGGCTGGTACGTGTACGTGCCGCTCGCGGTCGTCATCTGGGCGCTGATGTACAACAGCGGCGTCCACGCCACGATCGCCGGGGTCGCGATGGGCCTGATGCTGCGCTGCGCCACGCGCGACGGCGAGGAGCACTCGCCCGGGGAGCGCATCGAGCACCTCGTGCGCCCCCTGTCCGCGGGCCTCGCGGTGCCCCTGTTCGCCCTGTTCAGCGCCGGTGTCACGATCTCGGACGGCACCCTCGGGGACGTGTTCACCCGACCGGAGACCCTGGGCGTCGTCCTCGGGCTCGTCGTCGGCAAGACGATCGGCATCTTCGGCGGCACCTGGCTGGCCGTCCGCTTCACCCGGGCCTCGCTCAGCGACGACCTCGCCTGGGCGGACGTCTTCGCCGTCGCGTCCCTCGCCGGCATCGGCTTCACCGTGTCGCTGCTGATCGGCGAGCTCGCCTTCGCGGGCGACGCGGCCCTGACCGACGAGGTCAAGGCGGCCGTCCTGCTGGGCTCGCTCATCGCGGCGACCCTGGCGACCGTCCTGCTCAAACTGCGCAACGCCCGGTACCGCCGAATGTGGGACGCCGAGGAGCGCGACGACGACCTCGACGGCATCCCCGACGTCTACGAGCAGGACGACCCCGCATACCACCTGCGCATGGCGGACATCTACGACAACAAGGCCGCCGAACACCGCCGTCGAGCCGCCGAGATCGCCGAGCGCGACACTCGGCAGGACACTCGACGGCAGGCCGACGCACGCCACGGGCTTGCCGAAGTGGCGGACGGGGCGGGCGAGGAGCCCGACCGTCCGGCATGATCTGACGGGACGGTACAAAAGAACCCAAGCAGCAGCTACAAACAGCAGCAACAAGAGGGAGAACGCGATGAGCGCACCCGACGGCAGCCCGGTCGGCGCCGAACGCAGCATCGGCCAGCTGTTCGCCTCGGCGACGACCGAATTGTCCGCGCTGGTGCACGACGAGATCGCGCTGGCGAAGGCCCAACTGAAGCAGGACGTCAAGCGCGGCGCCGTCAGCGGCGGGGCGTTCTCGGTGGCCGGCGGGGTCCTGTTGTTCTCCCTGCCGATGCTCAACTTCGCGCTGGCGTACGGCATTCGGACCTGGAGCGACTGGAACCTCGCGATCTGCTTCCTGCTGTCGTTCGCGGCGAACGTGCTCATCGCGCTGGTCCTCGCGCTGATCGGCGTGTTCTTCGCGAAGAAGGCGCAGAAGAGCAAGGGCCCGCAGAAGGTCGCGGCGTCCGTGAAGGAGACGGCGGGGGTCCTGCAGAAGGCCAAGCCGCACCCGCGGCCCGAGCTCCCGCAGGACCGGGTCCCGGAGGCCATCGAGGCTGTGGCACGCTCGTCGTCATGACGGACCCCGCGATTCCTCCGGCCCAGCCCGCTTCGGTGCCCGCTTCGGTGGTACGGCCGGACGCCGTCTGCGGCGTCAAGGTCACCCACCGCGAGGTCGCCGCGAACGGCGCGCGTTTCCACATCGCGGAGCTGGGCGACGGCCCGCTGGTCATGCTCGTCCACGGCTTCCCGCAGTTCTGGTGGACCTGGCGGCACCAACTGGTGGCCCTGGCCGACGCGGGCTTCCGGGCCGTCGCGATGGACCTGCGGGGCGTGGGCGGCAGCGACCGTACGCCGCGCGGCTACGACCCGGCCAACCTCGCCCTCGACATCACCGGCGTGATCCGCTCCCTCGGCGAACCGGACGCCGCGCTGGTCGGCCATGACCTGGGCGGCTATCTGGCCTGGACTGCGGCCGTGATGCGCCCCAAGCTGGTCCGCAGGCTCGCCGTCTCGTCGATGCCGCATCCCCGGCGCTGGCGCTCGGCGATGCTCGCCGACGTCCGCCAGACGACCGCGAGCTCGCACATCTGGGGGTTCCAGCGGCCGTGGATCCCCGAGCGGCAGCTCACCGCCGACGACGGCGAGCTGGTGGGCCGGCTGATCCGGGACTGGTCCGGCCCGCGGCCGCCGGAGGACGAGGCCGTGGAGACGTACCGGCGGGCGATGTGCATCCCCTCCACCGCACACTGCGCCGTCGAGCCCTACCGGTGGCTGGTGCGGTCGTTGGCCCGTCCGGACGGCGTCCAGTTCTACCGGCGGATGAAGCGACCCGTGCGGGTGCCCACGCTGCATCTGCACGGCTCCCTCGATCCGGTGCTGCGCACCCGCAGCGCGGCCGGCTCCGGCGAGTACGTCGAAGCGCCGTACCGCTGGCGTCTGTTCGACGGACTCGGCCACTTCCCGCACGAGGAGGATCCGGTCGCTTTCTCCACCGAACTTGTCAATTGGCTGAAGGATCCCGAACCCGATCGGTGACCGCGCCATCGCGCCCGGTATCCGGTCCTGAACACCGGTCCTGAACACCTGTACTACGAACAGCCAAATGCCCGCCGCATAGGCCAATTGGCGGCCCCGAGGGCGGTTATCGACCTTGGGGCAGGGGCAGACGTCGGGGTATGGGCTGGACGCACGACTACAGTGACGCAGCACGCAACCGCCGCTCGGCCAGTGGCCTGAGCCCCCACCGACGAGGTGGCGACCCGCAACTGGCGGGCTCCGACCTCCGGGTGGGCATTCCGCGCATCCTGCGCCGCCGAGCCCGCTGGGTCTCGGTCCGACTGCGTCACCCTCGAGGCTGACGGCCCGACCGGCTCACGACCCGACGGGACGACGACCTGATCAGCCTTCGATCTGATCAGCTGACGGCATGACCGCTCCGGTCCCGGCGATTCACGGCTACAGGGCGCAACTGTCGCTGTCCACCTGCTGGCCGGCGGTCCGCCCGGCGGCGATGTCCTGCTGGATCTCGTCCGCGGTGAGGGCGTAGCCGGTGTTGGAGTCGTCGAGGGACTTCGCGAAGACCACGCCGTACACCTTGCCGTCCGAGGTGAGCAGCGGGCCTCCGGAGTTGCCCTGACGGACGGTCGCGTACAGCGAGTACACATCACGGCGCACGGTGCCGCGGTGGTAGATGTCCGGGCCGTTCGCCGTGATGCGGCCGCGTACGCGCGCGGCACGCACGTCGTACGCCCCGTTCTCCGGGAAGCCGGCCACGATCGCGTCGTCGCCGCTCGCCGCGTCGTCGGTGGTGAACTTCAGCACGGGCGCGTCCAGCTCCGGCACGTCCAGGACGGCGATGTCGCGCCGCCAGTCGTACAGGACGACCGTGGCGTCGTACTTGCGGCCCTCGCCGCCTATCTGGACGGTGGGCTCGTCGACGCCGCCCACGACGTGCGCGTTGGTCATCACACGGCGCTCGTCGAAGACGAAGCCGGTGCCCTCCAGGACCTTGCCGCAGCTCTCCGCGGTCCCCATGACCTTGACGATGGAGCGCTGCGCGCGCGTGGCCACCGCACTGTTCGCGAGGGCCGGGTCGGGCGGCTGGACATCGGTGATCGGCTCGTTGGCGAACGGGCTGAACACCTGCGGGAAGCCGTTCTGCGCGAGGACGGAGGAGAAGTCCGCGAACCAGGTGTCGGCCTGGTCGGGCAGCGCCTCGGACACCCCGTGCAGCACCTTGGAGCTACGGACCTCCTTGCCCAGCGTGGGCAGGGTGGTGCCGGCCAGGGCGGACCCGATCAGCCACGCGACCAGCAGCATCGCCACGACGTTGACCAGCGCGCCGCCCGTCGCGTCCAGCGCGCGGGCCGGGGACCAGGTGATGTACCGGCGCAGCTTGTTGCCGAGGTGGGTGGTGAGCGCCTGGCCGACCGAGGCGCACACGATCACGACGATCACCGCGACGACGGCGGCCGTGGTGCTCACCTCGGAGTTGTCGGTCAGCGCGTCCCAGATCACGGGCAGCAGATAGACGGCTACAAGACCGCCGCCCAGGAAGCCGATCACCGACAGGATGCCGACGACGAAGCCCTGGCGGTAGCCCACGACCGCGAACCAGAGGGCCGCGACCAGCAACAGGATGTCCAGCACATTCACGAGCGACACCCTGTCATGACCGCCAGTCGAGCGGGACCTGCTTCTCACGGTCCCAGGGGTGCTCCCAGCCCGCGAAGTGCAGCAGGCGGTCGATCACCCCGGCCGTGAAACCCCACACGAGGGCCGATTCGACCAGAAATGCCGGTCCGCGATGGCCGCTGGGGTGGGCGGTCATGACCCGGTTGTCGGGGTCCGTGAGATCCACCACGGGAACCGTGAACACACGGGCCGTCTCACCGGGGTCGACGACTCCCACCGGGCTCGGCTCGCGCCACCAGCCCAGGACCGGGGTGACGACGAAGCCGCTGACCGGGATGTACAGCTTGGGCAGCACCCCGAAGAGCTGGACGCCGGACGGATCGAGCCCGGTCTCCTCCTCGGCCTCGCGCAGCGCGGCCCGCAGCGGCCCGTCACCCTGCGGGTCGCCGTCCACCGGGTCCAGGGCGCCGCCCGGGAAGGAGGGCTGGCCGGCGTGGGAGCGCAGCGAGCTCGCACGCTCCATGAGCAACAGTTCGGGGCCGCGCTCGCCCTCGCCGAACAGGATCAGGACGGCGGACTGGCGCCCCGCGCCGTTCTCCGGGGGCAGGAAGCGGCTGAGCTGGAGCGGCTCGACCGTGTCCGCGGCGTGCACCACCGGGTCCAGCCAGCCGGGCAGGCCCTCTTTACTGAGCGTCACCGGACCGCCCTGCGTATTGCTCGCGCGTGTCATCGCCACACCACCCCCCGTTCTGCCGATTCAACGCCCGAATACCACCTGATCGTTCCGCGAACCGCTCCCCGGCCGCCCTGACCGCCCCCGCCGGACCTGTCGGCCGCCCCGCGCGGGCCGTCGTCAGCGCTTCCGTCATCCGGCCCCCAGCGGCGGGGCGGGTCTGCCGCCGGCGTCCAGGTAGGACTGGGGCGGGTTCAGGCGCTGGCCGGGGAAGCCGCCCTTCTCGTACTTGAGCAGCTTCTTCGCCTTCTCCGGGTCCGTCTCGCCCTCGCCGTAGGCCGGGCAGAGCGGGGCGATGGGGCAGGCGCCGCAGGCGGGCTTGCGCGCGTGACAGATGCGGCGGCCGTGGAAGATCACATGGTGCGAGAGCATGGTCCACTCGCTCTTGGGGAAGAGCGCGCCGACGGCGGCCTCGATCTTGTCGGGCTCGGTCGCCGCCGTCCACTTCCAGCGCCGTACGAGCCGCTGGAAGTGCGTGTCCACGGTGATCCCGGGCCGGCCGAACGCGTTCCCCAACACCACGAAGGCGGTCTTGCGGCCGACGCCGGGCAGCTTCACCAGGTCCTCCAGCCGACCGGGGACCTCACCGCCGAACTCCTCCACCAGCGCCTTGGAGAGCCCTATCACCGACTTGGTCTTGGCGCGGAAGAAACCGGTGGGGCGCAGGATCTCCTCGACCTGCTCCGGGTCGGCGGCGGCCAGGTCCTCGGGGGTGGGGTACTTGGCGAAGAGGGCGGGGGTCGTCTGGTTCACCCGGAGGTCGGTGGTCTGGGCGGACAGGACCGTGGCGACGACCAGCTGGAAGGGGTTCTCGAAGTCCAGCTCGGGGTGCGCGTAGGGGTAGATCTCGGCGAGTTCGCGATTGATCCGGCGAGCACGGCGGACCAGCGCGGTATGCGACTCGGACTTCACCGCAGCGACCTTCGCGCCGACGGCCTTCTTGGCGGCGGGCCTCTTCGCGGCAGCCTTGTCGGGATCGACATCGGCGACGGCCTTGTTGGCGGCGGCCTTCTCGGTATCGGCCGCTTTTTTCGCAGGCATCTCGTTCGTCACCTTTGCCGTTTTCCTACTACCGCCGGAGCCCTGTTCGCCCACAGCGGAAACGCGACGTACAACCACCCGGCCAGCCCCCTCGGCCTGTGCTCTCACCGGCGATTTGGACACCCGGCCAGCCTAAAGCCCGGCACCGACATCCGCCCCGGACCCTGAAGATCAGCCCCCAATTGGACCCCTGCCGCTTACCTCGGGACATGTGTGCGGCATCCTTGTGACAGATCACACTGTTTGGACCGTCCGGCAAGATGGGGAACACGGTCCCCTGGTAAGCAGGGGAGCAAGATCCCTTGAGCAGGTCGAATAGGAGAGAACTCGTGGACGACGTCCTGCGGCGCAACCCGCTCTTCGCGGCACTCGACGACGAGCAGGCCGCAGAACTGCGCGCCTCCATGAGCGAGGTGACCCTGGCCCGTGGCGACTCCCTGTTCCACGAGGGCGACCCGGGAGACCGGCTCTACGTCGTCACCGAGGGCAAGGTCAAGCTCCACCGCACCTCCCCCGACGGCCGGGAGAACATGCTGGCCGTGGTGGGCCCCAGCGAGCTCATCGGAGAGCTGTCGCTGTTCGACCCGGGCCCGCGTACCGCGACGGCCACCGCCCTCACCGAGGTCAAGCTCCTCGGCCTCGGCCACGGCGACCTCCAGCCCTGGCTGAACGCCCGCCCCGAGGTCGCCACGGCCCTGCTGCGCGCCGTCGCCCGCCGTCTGCGCAAGACCAACGACGCGATGTCCGACCTGGTCTTCTCGGACGTCCCCGGCCGCGTGGCCCGCGCCCTGCTGGACCTCTCGCGCCGCTTCGGCGTCCAGTCCGAAGAGGGCATCCACGTCGTCCACGACCTGACGCAGGAGGAGCTGGCCCAGCTCGTCGGCGCGTCGCGCGAGACCGTGAACAAGGCGCTGGCGGACTTCGCCCAGCGCGGGTGGCTCCGCCTGGAGGCACGCGCGGTCATCCTGCTGGACGTGGAGCGACTGGCCAAGCGGTCCCGCTGACGCTCGGTCTCGGCCGTACGGCGCGTAGGGGACGGTCCCGTCCCGGAGGTCCGCCCCTGGCGTCCCCGGGGGCTGCGCCCCCAGACCCCCCCCTTCGGCCCTGAACGGGCCTCGTCCTCAAACGCCGGACGGGCTGGAATGTGCACAGGCCGCCTGTCGCTGAAACGATTCCCCTCCGCGATCTCAGGCCTAAGCGGGCCGGGCGAAGTCGGCTGCGGTTCGGCAGCGCCCCTTTAGGGGCGCGGGGAACTGCGCGACCAGCCACGACGGGGCCGCAGCAAAACGACGGCACATCGCGGCGCGTCCAGCGGAGCGCTCCGCGGAGCGCCTAGAGCCCGCGGAACCTGGCGGACCCGCCGGATCCGCCGAGCCCGCCGGACATGTCCTGGATGAGCCCGTGCTCCGTCAGGTACTCGAGTTGCGCCCTGACCGAGAGCTCCGCCGCCGGCCACAGGGAGCGGTCGACGTCGGCGTACACGTGCGCGACGACCTCGGCCGGCGTGCGGTAGCCGTCCTCGACGGCCGTCTCGACCTGGGCGAGACGGTGGGCGCGGTGGGCGAGGTAGAACTCGACGGCGCCCTGGGCGTCCTCCAGGACCGGTCCATGGCCCGGCAGGACGGTGTGGACGCCGTCGTCGACCGTGAGGGACCTCAGCCGCCGCAGGGAGTCCAGATAGTCGCCCAGCCGGCCGTCGGGGTGCGCGACGACGGTCGTGCCGCGGCCGAGGATCGTGTCGCCGGTCAGGACCGCCCGGTCGGCCGGGAGGTGGAAGCAGAGCGAGTCCGCGGTGTGGCCCGGCGTCGGCACGACCCGCAGCTCCAGACCGCCGACCGTGATCACGTCCCCGGCGCCCAGGCCCTCGTCGCCCAGCCGCAGCGCCGGGTCCAGGGCCCGCACCTTCGTCCCGGTCAGCCCGGCGAAGCGGACGGCGCCCTCGGCGTGGTCGGGGTGCCCGTGCGTCAGCAGGGTCAGGGCGACGCGCTTGCCGGCCTGCTCGGCGGCGTCGACGACCGCGCGCAGATGAGTGTCGTCCAGCGGGCCCGGGTCGATCACGACGGCGAGGTCGGAGTCGGGCTCGGCGACGATCCAGGTGTTCGTGCCGTCCAGGGTCATCGCGGAGGCGTTCGGCGCGAGGACGTTGACCGCGCGGGAGGTGGCGGGCCCCGAGAGGACCCCGCCTCGCGGCTGGCCGGGGAGGGCGGCTGCGTCGGTCATACGGGTCCCCCCGGGGTCGTCTCGATGGGCTCGACGGCCTCGACCGTCCCGGCGGCTGTCCCACCTGTCCCGACCGTCCCGACCGGGATGTGTTTGGTGAACTCGTCATGGCCCGGCCAGGACAGCACGACCTCGTCCTCCTCCAGTCGGGCCTGCGCCAGGACGGGGGTCAGGTCGAGGCCGGGGGCCGCGGTGAGCGCGTCCGCGGCGGTGGCGTACGGGGCGAGCGCGCGCAGGGTCGCGATGGTCGGCGGCATCATCAGCAGCTCGCCCTTGTCGTACGAGGCGGCCGCGTCCGTCGGACGGATCCACACCGTGCGGTCGGCCTCGGTGGAGGCGTTGCGGGTGCGCTGGCCCGCGGGGAGCGCGGCCACGAAGAACCAGGTGTCGTAGCGGCGCGACTCGAACTCCGGGGTGATCCAGCGCGTCCAGGCGCCGAGCAGATCGGAGCGCAGGACCAGGCCGCGACGGTCGAGGAACTCGGCGAAGGACAGGTCCCGGGCGGCCACCGCGGCCCGGTCGGCCTCCCAGTCGGGGCCCGTGGTGTCGCCGACGACCGAGTCGGGGGTCGGCCCCGCGAGCAGGACGCCGGCCTCCTCGTAGGTCTCGCGCACGGCCGCGCAGACGATCGCCTGGGCGGCCGTCTCGTCGACGCCGAGCCGCTCGGCCCACCACGCACGCGTGGGGCCCGCCCAGCGGACGTGCCGGTCGTCGTCGCGTGGGTCGACGCCGCCGCCCGGATACGCGTACGCGCCTCCGGCGAAGGCCATGGAGGCGCGTCTGCGCAGCATGTGGACGACGGGGCCGCTGTCGGTGTCCTTCAGGAGCATGACGGTGGCCGCGCGCTTCGGGGCGACCGGGGTGAGCGTGCCGTCCGCCAGCGCGCGGATGCGTTCCGGCCAGTCCCGGGGAAACCACTGCCCATTAGCCATGGGCGCGAGGCTATCCCCTGGTGCGCGAATGTTCGAGAGGTCCCCGAGGTCAGAGCGCGCCCAAGGGCTCCCCGGCGGTACTCCTACGGGAGGAGCTCCACCTGGATCTCGACCTCCACCGGCGCGTCCAGCGGCAGCACCGCGACGCCCACCGCGCTGCGCGCGTGCACGCCCTTGTCGCCGAGAACCTCGCCGAGCAGCTCGCTCGCGCCGTTCAGGACGCCCGGCTGGCCGGTGAAGTCCGCGGCCGACGCCACGAAGCCGACGACCTTCACCACGCGCGCGATGCGGTCCAGATCGCCCGCGACCGACTTGACGGCGGCCAGGGCGTTCAGCGCGCAGGTGCGGGCCAGCTCCTTGGCCTCCTCGGCGGTGACCTCGGCCCCGACCTTGCCGGTGACCGGCAGTTTCCCGTCCACCATGGGCAGCTGGCCGGCCGTGTACACGTACGGGCCGGACTGTACGGCGGGCTGGTAGGCGGCCAGCGGCGGCACGACCGCCGGGAGGGTCAGCCCCAGCTCGGCGAGCCTCGCCTCGACCGCACTCACGCCTTGGCCCGCTTCAGGTAGGCGACGAGCTGCTCCGGGTTGTTCGGCCCGGGCACGACCTGGACGAGCTCCCAGCCGTCCTCGCCCCAGGTGTCCAGAATCTGCTTCGTGGCGTGGACGAGCAGCGGCACGGTTGCGTATTCCCACTTGGTCATGGGCCGACTGTATCCGCTGTCGCCCGGGGGCCTGTTCCACAGGCCATGTGGCCGATTGCCGCCCCCGTTGTCCACAGCCTCCCGATTGCCTCGGGCGCCGACTGGTTACGCTCGAAGACGTGAGCAGGCTCCAGGTCGTCAGCGGAAAGGGCGGGACCGGAAAGACGACGGTCGCCGCGGCACTCGCGCTTGCCCTCGCCACGGCGGGGAAGCGGACGCTTCTCGTCGAGGTGGAGGGCCGGCAGGGCATCGCACAGCTCTTCGAGACGGAGGCGTTGCCCTATGAGGAACGCAAGATCGCCGTCGCCTCGGGGGGCGGTGAGGTGTACGCGCTGGCCATCGACCCCGAACTGGCCCTTCTGGACTACCTCCAGATGTTCTACAAGCTGGGCAGCGCCGGACGGGCCCTGAAGAAGCTCGGCGCCATCGACTTCGCCACCACCGTCGCGCCCGGCCTGAGGGATGTGCTCCTGACCGGCAAGGCGTGCGAGGCGGTCCGGCGCAAGGACAAGAACGGGCGGTTCGTGTACGACTACGTCGTCATGGACGCCCCGCCCACAGGCCGTGTCACCCGCTTCCTGAACGTCAACGACGAGGTCGCCGGGCTGGCCAGGATCGGCCCCATACACAATCAGGCGCAGGCCGTGATGCGGGTGCTGAAGTCGGCGGAGACGGCCGTGCACCTGGTGACGCTGCTGGAGGAGATGCCCGTCCAGGAGACCGCCGACGGCATCGCCGAGTTGCGGGCGGCGAAACTGCCGGTGGGGCGGATCATCGTCAACATGGTGCGGCCCGAGGTGCTGGACGAGGACGGGCTGGAACTCGCACGGACCGTGACGCGTTCTTCTGTCGCCCGGTCGTTGTCCGCCGCCGGGCTCGGCGGGGCGCGGCGCGGCGGGCGCGCCGAGCGGCTGGTGGATCCGCTCCTTCGGCAGGCCGAGGAGTACGGCGAGCGGTATGCGCTGGAGCACGAGCAGCGCGCGGTCCTGGGCGAGCTGGACCTGCCGTTGCACGAACTTCCGTTGCTCGCCGAGGGCTTGGACCTCGCGGGCCTGTACCAGCTCGCCAAGGAACTGCGGAAGCAGGGGATCGCATGAGTCCGGACCAGGCCGACCACCAGGCCGACCGCCAGGGAAGCACCCGTCGCCGGCTCTCCCCCGCGCCCGTCCTCGACCTCGATCCGCTGCTCGACGATCCGGCGACCCGCATCGTGGTCTGCTGCGGCTCGGGGGGCGTCGGCAAGACGACCACGGCGGCGGCGCTGGGCCTGAGGGCGGCCGAGCGCGGCCGCAAGGTGGTGGTCCTCACCATCGACCCGGCCCGTCGGCTCGCGCAGTCCATGGGCATCGACTCCCTGGACAACACCCCGCGTCGCGTCAAGGGCGTCGACGGGTCCGGCGAACTCCACGCGATGATGCTCGACATGAAGCGCACCTTCGACGAGATCGTCGAGGCGCACGCGGACGGCGAGCGGGCGGCCGCGATCCTGGGCAACCCCTTCTACCAGTCGCTCTCGGCGGGCTTCGCGGGCACGCAGGAGTACATGGCGATGGAGAAGCTCGGGCAGCTACGCGCGCGTGAGGAGTGGGATCTGATCGTCGTCGACACCCCGCCGTCGCGTTCGGCGCTGGACTTCCTGGACGCGCCCAAGCGGCTCGGTTCGTTCCTGGACGGCAAGCTGATCCGCGTCCTGCTCGCGCCCGCCAAGGTCGGCGGACGGGCGGGGATGAAGTTCCTGAACGTCGGGATGTCGATGATGACGGGCGCACTCGGCAAGCTGCTCGGCGGCCAGCTGCTGAAGGACGTGCAGACGTTCGTGGCGGCGATGGACTCCATGTTCGGCGGCTTTCGCACGCGCGCGGACGCCACGTACAAGCTGCTCCAGGCGCCCGGCACGGCGTTCCTGGTGGTGGCGGCTCCCGAGCGGGACGCGTTGCGGGAGGCCGCGTACTTCGTGGAGCGGCTGGCCGCCGAGGACATGCCGCTGGCCGGCCTGGTGCTCAACCGCGTCCATGGCAGCGGCGCCGCCCAGCTGTCCGCCGAACGCGCGCTCGCCGCTGCGGAAAATCTTGAAGAGCCCGGCATTGTCGATCAGGACGGCGGGAAAGCTGGACTTCGTAACTCTCCCGACTCGTACGACAGTTCAGAACCTCCCGCACCCGACCCGGAGACACTCGACCCGCAGGCACTCGATCCTGCGGCACCCGATCCGGAGCACGACGCCCCCGACGACGCGGACCGGACCGTGGACGACCTCACCGCAAGCCTGTTGAAACTGCATGCGGAACGTATGCATCTGCTCTCTCGCGAGCAGCGCACACGTGACCGCTTCACCGCGCTCCACCCCGAGGTGGCCGTGGCCGAAGTGGCCGCACTGCCCGGCGATGTGCATGACCTCACGGGGCTGCGGGACATCGGAAACCGGCTCGCGGCCAACCGGCCGGAGCTGCCCGAAGTCGCCGACGTCGCGGTTGCCGAGGCTCCCGACGCCTGACCTCCGACGACGCCTGACCTCCGAGCCGAGGTCTCCTCGGCTCAGGCTTCAGCTCACGTCGAACTCACGTCGAGCTCACGTCAGCTCACCGCCGCGAAGTTCTCGTACATCTGGTCGTCGTCGAGCGGCAGGATGCCCGCCCCACGCTCGTACTCCGAACGCGCCGTCTCCAGGAGCCGGCGCCATGAGGTCACCGTCGGCCGCCTGCGCAGCAGTGCGCGGCGCTCACGCTCCGTCATGCCTCCCCACACGCCGAACTCGACGCGGTTGTCGAGCGCGTCGGCCAGGCATTCGGTGCGTACCGGGCATCCGGTGCACACCGCCTTGGCCCTGTTCTGCGCTGCTCCCTGAACGAACAGTTCATCCGGATCGGTAGTGCGGCAGGCAGCCTGCGCACTCCAGTCGGTTACCCAGCCCATACCGGCGCCGTCCTCTCCCGAATCGAGGCTCCCCCACGGCGGCAGCGGCATATTCACCGCCGCCAGTTGAGGACGTTACGGAAGGTGGGCACAGCGCAACACCCCCTTCGGGCCCAATCTTGAATGGCCCGAACGGACTATGCGTAAGCGGCAGATCACCCGGGGGAGTGAGCCCGCGACATACATGACTTTCCCGGCAAACGGGACAGTTCAGTTGAGTCACAACGGACGCCGTGTGACACACAAGGCGGATTCGGACACGCACCCACCAAAAAAGTTGGGGAACGACCGGAACGATTCGGGGTCGCCGGACGTATTGATACGTAGCCCTGCT
The DNA here is from genome assembly GCF_053594615.1 of Streptomyces sp. NPDC001858. Taxonomy (NCBI): domain Bacteria; kingdom Bacillati; phylum Actinomycetota; class Actinomycetes; order Kitasatosporales; family Streptomycetaceae; genus Streptomyces; species Streptomyces sp. NPDC001858. Next base: position 149,982 of record NZ_JBSFEV010000009.1, on the reverse strand, counting down.
GCTGTGACAGTTGAGAGCAGCTTAGGCCAAGGCATTGACGTGTGTCCGGCGAATCAGAACGTAGGCTGCCCCCATGCCAAAAAAGCGCTCGGGCGGTGGTCTGTCGCCAACGCAGCAGGCCGCCAAGTTCCTCGGTGTCAGTGTGCTCGCAGGAGCGGTGCTGGCCGGTATCGCCCTGCCCGCCTTCGGCGCGCTGGGCCTCGCCGCCAAGGGGTCGGTGGAGTCGTTCGACGAACTCCCGGCCAACCTCAAGACACCGCCGCTGAGCCAGCGCACCACGATCCTCGACTCCGAGGGCGGTCAGATCGCCACGGTCTTCTCCCGTGACCGCACGGTGGTCGACCTCAAGAACATCTCGCCGTACATGCAGAAGGCGATCGTCGCCATCGAGGACTCGCGCTTCTACGAGCACGGCGCGGTCGACCTGAAGGGCATCCTGCGCGCGCTCAACAAGAACGTGCAGAGCAGCGGGGTCGCCCAGGGCGCGTCGACGCTCACCCAGCAGTACGTGAAGAACGTCTTCGTGGAAGAGGCCGGCGACGACCCGACGAAGGTCCAGCAGGCCATCGAGCAGACCATCGGCCGCAAGATCAAGGAGCTGAAGTACGCGATCCAGGTCGAGGAGGAGCTCGGCAAGAAGAAGATCCTCGAGAACTACCTGAACATCACGTTCTTCGGCGAGCAGGCCTACGGCGTCGAGACGGCCGCCCAGCGCTACTTCTCCACGCACGCCAAGGACCTCACCCTCCCCCAGGCAGCGCTGCTGGCCGGCCTCGTCCAGTCGCCCAGCCGCTACAACCCCATCAACGACGAGACCGAGGCCACCAAGCGCCGTAACGTCGTGCTGCAGCGCATGGCCGAGGTCGGCGACATCACCGAGGCCGAGGCCGCAACGGCGCAGAAGGCCCCGCTGGGTCTGAAGGTCAAGAAGCCGAAGAACGGCTGCATCACCGCCGTCCAGGGCGCGAGCTTCTTCTGCAAGTACGTGGAGCGCGTCTTCCTCAGCGACCCGGTCTTCGGCAAGACCAAGGAGGCCCGGGCGAAGGTCTGGAACCAGGGCGGTCTGACGATCCGGACCACGCTCGAGCCGCAGTCCCAGAAGTCCGTCCAGGACTCGCTCAAGGATCACGTCTACCAGTCGGACAAGGTCGCCGCGGCCGCCACGCTCGTCGAGCCCGGCAGCGGCAAGATCCTCGGCATGGGCCAGTCGAAGCCGTACGGCTACGGCAAGAACGAGACCGAGTACAACTACTCGGTCAACTCCGACATGGGCGGCTCGAACTACGGCTTCCCGACCGGTTCGACCTTCAAGCCCTTCGTGGCCGCGGCCGCGCTGGAGGAGGGCCGCCCGGCGAACCAGTCCTACCCGGCGCCGTACCAGATGTCGTACCCGGCCACGGTCCAGACGTGCAGCAGCAAGCCGTGGACCAACGAGGGCAAAGACACGCTGGAGAACGAGAGCGAGTCCGAGAAGGGCCCGTACCAGCTGAAGAAAGCCATGGAGCTTTCGGTCAACACCTACTTCGTGCAGATGCTGGCCGACATCGGCATGTGCCCCGTGGTGAAGATGACCGACAAGCTGGGCGTCGTCCAGGGCAACGGCGACAAGGTGCCCCAGGTGCCCTCGTCGATGACCCTCGGCTCCACCGGCCTCTCGCCGCTGACGATGGCCACCGCCTACGCGGCCTTCGCCAGCCGGGGCATGTACTGCACCCCGATCGCCATCGAGTCGATCACCCAGACCGTGGGCGGCGCGAAGAAGTCGCTGGAGGTGCCGAAGTCGACCTGCTCGCGCGCCATGAGCGAGAAGACCGCGGACACCATCAACACCCTGCTGAGCGGCGTGGTCGACTCCGGTACGGGCCAGCAGGCCGGTCTGTCCGGCGGTCGCGACAACGCCGGTAAGACGGGTACGACGGACTCCCGCAAGAACGCCTGGTTCGTCGGCTACACCCCGAACCTCTCGGGCGCCGTCTGGGTCGGCAGCGCCACCCAGAAGGTCGAGATGAACAACATCACGATCGGCGGCGTCTACCACTCCCAGGTCTACGGCGGCGACACCCCCGGCCCGATCTGGCGGGACGCCATGACCGGCGCGCTCGAGGGCAAGGAATCCCCGTCCTTCAACCTCGTCAACATCCCGAACCCGCCGCCCGTCAAGAAGCCCGACGACGGCAACAGCGACGAGGACGACGACAACGGGGACAACGACGACGGCTTCCTGAGCGGCCTGCTCACCAACGGCGGCACGACGGGCGACACGTCGTCGACCGGCGGCAACGACGGCGGCACCTTCTTCCAGGGCCAGACCAACGGAAACGGCAACGGCGGCGGACGCGGCTGAGTACAACTGACTACGACTGAGTACAACCGACTACGACTGACTACGGCCTCTGCCTCTCGTACGGAGAGGCAGAGGCCGTAGTCGTACGCGTGGTGCTCGCGATACGTGTGGTGCCCGTGGCACTGATGGCGCTGATGGCACTGATGGTGCTGGTCGTACGGGGAGCGGAGTCGAGGTCAGCCCGCGAGCCGCTTCTTGACGACGGCGGCGACGCGGCCGCCCTCGGCCAGACCGGCCACCTTCGGGTTCACGATCTTCATGACGGCGCCCATGGCCCGCGGCCCCTCGGCGCCGGCCGCCTTCGCCTCCTGGACGGCCTGGGCGACGATGTCGTCCAGCTCTTCGTCGCTGAGCTGCTTGGGCAGGTACGTGGCGAGGAGCTCGCCCTCGGCCTTCTCCCGCTCGGCGCTCTCGGCGCGACCACCCTGCGCGAAGGCGTCGGCGGCCTCGCGGCGCTTCTTCGCCTCCTTGGTGATCACCTTGAGGACCTCGTCGTCGGAGAGCTCGCGCTTCGTCGTGCCCGCGACCTCCTCCTTGGTGATCGCGGTGAGCGTCAGCCGGAGCGTCGAGGAGCGGAGCTCGTCGCGCTCCCTGATTGCGGCGTTGAGGTCTTCCTGCAGCTTCGACTTGAGCGTGGTCATGGGTTTGATTGTCGCAGGTGCGGGCCGCCGGACGCCCGTTCATTTAAGGGGCCGCAGGGGAACGGCACTTGAGGGGCGGTGCGGGAGGAGATGTCGGCGGCGTCTGACACGATGGACGTATGCGCGCGCGATATGGAGTACCTCTGTCCCTGGCGGCGGCCGGCGCCGCCGGTCTGGTGTACGCGGCGGGTTTCGAGGCCCGCTCCTTCCGGCTGCGGCGGGTGACGGTCCCCGTCCTCCCTGCCGGCATGCAGCCCCTGCGCGTGTTGCAGGTCTCGGACATCCACATGGTCGGCGATCAGCGCAAGAAGCAGCGCTGGCTGCGCTCGCTGGCCGGACTGCGCCCCGACTTCGTGATCAACACGGGCGACAACCTGTCCGACCCGGAGGGCGTGCCCGAGGTACTGGACGCGCTCGGCCCGCTGATGGAGTTCCCGGGCGCGTACGTCTTCGGCTCGAACGACTACTACGGCCCGAAGCTGCGCAATCCCGCGCGGTATCTCTTCGAGAAGGCCCAGGGCCGCCACGGCCTCAACGGCAACGCGCCCGCGGTGGACGTCGTCCACAACCCGTGGGAGGACCTGCGCGACGGCTTCGACGCGGCGGGCTGGCTGAACCTGACCAACACCCGGGGCGTGTTGAAGGTCGAGGGCGTGTCGGTGGAACTGACCGGCCTGGACGACCCTCACATCAAGCGTGACCGCTACGCACAGGTGGCCGGCGGCCCGTCGGCGTCGTCCGACTTCTCGATGGGCGTCGTGCACGCGCCGTACCTGCGCGTCCTGGACTCGTTCACGGCCGACGACTACCCCTTGATCCTGGCCGGCCACACGCATGGCGGCCAGCTCTGCATCCCCTTCTACGGCGCCCTGGTCACCAACTGCGACCTGGACACGGACCGGGTGAAGGGCCTGTCGACGCACACGGCTGAGGGCCGTACGTCCTACCTGCACGTATCAGCAGGCTGCGGCACGAACCGCTACACCCCGGTGAGGTTCGCCTGCCCACCAGAGGTCACGCTACTGACACTGGTGGGGAGGGAGTAGGGGAGCGCGCCGGGGGGTGGGCGTGCCTGGCGGAGGGGCGTCCCTGGCGGATGGGGGCGCCTGCCAGGTGAGGGGTGCGTGCCGGGTGGGCGCGCCTGCCAAGTGAGGGGGGTGCCTGCCGGGTGGGGCGGTGCTTGCCCGGGTGGGCGGGCCTGCCGCGTGCGGGTGGCCCGGGTGGGCGGGCCTGCCGCGTGCGGGTGCCTGCCCGGATGGGGGGCCAGCCCTGGTGGGTGGTGACTGCCGGGTGGGAGGTGCGAGCGCACCCGTCCCCCGAACGGTCCACCCATATCGCCCGTTTCGTCACGCTTGCCTAGCGTGAGGGCATGACCGCGCCGATACCCAGGGACATCCCGGATCTCCCCGCGATTCCGCGGACCCACGCGCTGCTGCTCTCCTCCGTCCCCGCCTCGGCGGTGGTGGCCCCAGCACGCCGCCGACTGGCCGCCGCCCTCCGCCTGCTGCTGGCCGGCACGGCGGCCGCGGGCGTGACACTGGCCCTCCTGCTCGGCAGCCCGTTGCGGGTCATGAGCCACTTCGCGATCCAGGCCAACATCCTGCTGGCCCTGGTCACGCTGCTGTCCGCGCGCCGCGCGTGGACGGCCCGCCGCCCCCTCCCCGCCGCGCTGACCGGTGCGGCGCTGCTTTACGCGATGATCACCGGCCTGGTGTACCACCTGCTCCTGGCGGATGCGGCCACGCCGTACTCGGTGACCGGCACGACGACCGCCCCCACCGGCTGGCACCTGGTCGCCACGCACCTCCTCCAGACCGTGACACCGGTGGCCGCCGTCCTGGACTGGCTGCTACTGACCGCCCCGGGCTGTCTGCGCCTGCGCCGGGCCGCGACGTGGATGCTCTACCCGGTGATCTACCTGGCGTTCTGTCTCACCCGCGCTTGGCTGATCCACGCGGGCGCACCGGGCCGCTACCTCTACCCCTTCCTCGACGCTGAGGCCCACGGCTACAAGCACGCGCTCGCCAACGCGCTCCTCCTCGGCCTCTCCTTCTACGCGCTCGCGGTGCTCCTCGTGGCCCTCGACCACGTCCGCCCCAACCTGATCAGCCACCGGGTCAAAACCGGATTTCGTCTCCAGCCACCGGTGGGCTAAAGTAAACGACGTCGCCGCGACAAGCACCACAAGCAGCGACATCGGGGTGTAGCGCAGCTTGGCAGCGCGCTTCGTTCGGGACGAAGAGGTCGTGGGTTCAAATCCCGCCACCCCGACAGCTAAATAGCAGTTCAGAGGGCCCTTACCGAATCGGTAAGGGCCCTCTGGCGTTGCTGCGTGTCTAACTGCGTGACTATGGATTCGTGCGTGCTCGACTGCGTGACTACGACAGCTACGGCCGCCGCGGATCGGTGCCGAAGATACCGTCCATAGCGACGGAGCCAGTCTGGATGACGGGCCGGATCTGCTTCCGGTAGACCTCCTCCGTCACAGCCGTCCCAGAGTGCCCGACGAGCCGCGAAATCACTTCCAGCGGCACGCCACGGTCAGACAGCAGCGACACGAAGCTGTGCCGGAGCTCCCGCGGCGTCCACTCGTCGGCGTCGATCCCGTCGACGTTTTTGAGCGCCTGGCGGAAGGCGCGGCGGACGTCGGCGGCGTCAAGCGGCCTGCCCACGGCAGAGGAGAAGACGAGCCCGCGTTCCTCCCACTTCTCGTCAGCGGCGAGCCGATCCCAGCCCTGATCTTCGAATTGCTGCCAGAGAGCATCGACGCAGCGCGCCGGCAGAGCGAGCGTGCGCTGGGACTTCCGGGTCTTGGTGTCCCCGCTCTTTCGGACCGAGCGCCACACCGCGATATGCGGAGGCTGCGGCGGGTCGGCATCCGGCTTGCCCTTGAGGAAGACGTGGTCCCAGGTAAGCGCCCGGAGTTCCTCGGTCCGGGCCCCGGTCAGCAGCGCAAGGACGATGTACGCGTGCATCGAGGTGCGCTCAGCGCCCTTGAGTACGGCATCGGCCTGGGCAAAGGTGAGCGCCTTCGACGGCCGCCCGGCCTGGCCCTGGGGCACCGAGCACAGCTCGACGACGTTGCGCTTCACCTTGTCCCGCGCCATGGCTCGCTTGACCGCGCGGTTCAGGTAGGAGTGGATCGACTGGAGGGTGCGGGTGCTGAGCGTCTTCGCCTTGGTGGCCAGCCAGCGGTCTACGTCCTCCGCGCTGAGGTCGCGAAGCTTGCGAGCACCAAGCGACGGGATGACGTGCTTCTCACTCAGGAGTGTGGTCGTTGCGAGGGTGCTGGAGTCGAGGCCTGCCAGGCCGTAGGCGAGCCAGTCATTCACCGCGTCCTTGACTGTGTAGTTGGTCGGCGCGATGGCGAGGCCGTCTTCGTGGTCACGCAGTACCTCTTTGAGCTTGTTCCTCGCCTCCGTCTTGGCCTTGCCACTCCCCCGCTTGACGATCCGCTTGCCGCTCGGGTCGAAACCCAGGTTCGCCGTCGCGATCCACCGCTGTCTGTTCTCGTCCCAGTGCAGGCCGCCGTCACCGCGGCTACGACGCAAAGTCATCAGGCGGCACGCTCCATCTCTTCAGCGATGAAGGCACCCAGGGCAGAGGCGGGAATGCGTCGGCAACGGCCGATGGTGACCGAGGGCAGCCGCCGCGTACTACGCGCGAGTCCCCAGGCGTGCCATTACGCGACATGGCAGCGGACTAGGCGGTGCCTCCGGGCGGCTCGACGAAGGGAGTGGCGCTTCCCGCGGGCAGGGCCGACGGGAGATGGCGGTCAGGGCCGCCAGCGAGGCGCTTCATCGTCCGGTGTGTCCGGGCTGGCGAAGTGGAAGGGGACGGAGAGGTAAGCCGCCAGGTCTCCACCGGCTCTTTCGGCCGCCACCGCTGCCGGGTGGCGCCCCTCGAACTTCTCGTCTTCTCCGAGGTGCCGTTCGGCCATGGCCCATGGAATGAAGGCCAGTGTGTGCTCGTCGGCGGGGTCGGCGGTGATGGCCAGCAGCCTCACGAACCAGTCGTGGACAGTGTCGCCGTCCCAGACCGCTTCGATCGCCACGATGCGGCCGAAGATCCCGGCAGCGCGCCGGACCAAGGACTCCCGGTCGAGGGGAGTGTCCGGGGCGCGGGCTATCCGGTCGCCGTAGTGTGCGTACCTGTCGCTGACGATGGCCTGAGCGGTGCCGACCCCGATGTCGTCGGCGACCAAGCCGATGTCGACGACTACGCGGATCGCCGCCATCAGTGAATCCTGGAGAACGTACCCGTCAATCTGATTGCGGATCCCTGCGGGCAACCCCTCCCACCATTCGGTTCGAGCCCGCTTGTTCATCTGTGACGACCTCCCGTAGTCATGCCGCTCAGGACAGCTTGAGTGCCCTCACAGCACCCAGTGAAGGACCGTAGCGTCATCCCATGCCTTGCCCCGCGGCCAGCGACGACCGTCGGGGTCGCCGCCCTCCGCTTCCCGAACGTGGCGGATCAGTTCATCCGGCCCGGACGAGTTGAGAACGCTCAGCGTCGTTTCCCAGGTGGCGAGTTCGAAGGAGTCGACGAGGCGCGTCGCGCCGTCGCTCAGCAGCGTCACGGACGCCAGAGTGTCGAGCGGCACCGCCCCGGCGAGGGCGTGTTCGGCCGCTTGCGGATCCGGGCCGGCGATCCAGAAGCCGCCCGGCCGGTTACGGAGCCCCGTCAGGGAGTCGCAGTAGGCAGCCACGGCGGCAGCGTGTTCAGGTGAACCGGTGGGAAGTTCGTCGACCGGACCGCGAAGTCGTTTGCCGACCTCGTCCAGGCGCTGGTCAGTGATGGCAGTCGTCTTCCCGTCCTGGTCGGCCAGGAGAAGCGTCGAGTCGCCGAGCACGAGGTATTCCAGAGCTCCCGCATCAGCTCGGACGGCGACGACCGTACTGGTCGGACTGGCCCGATATGACAGATCGCAACTGTCCTCATGCAGCGACCGGACAGCTCGGATCGAGTCAGCCATGCACTCAGCAAGCGGCCGGACGGGGTGCCCTGTGATGGTGCTCAGCAGCAGCCCGCCCAGCGTCGAGGAGAACCAGGCGATGCCGTGCGTGCACCCGGTATCGGCCCCAGCGACGCCGGCCCCATCCAGCAATACGGCGCCCCGGCAGTTGCCGCGGCGAAGTCCTCGTTCGCCTGGCCGGGTTCGGCGGACAGTGAGGCGAGAGCGACGTTCACGCCGTCGTCTCCTCATCGTGCCTGTAGAGGGGGGTGAGCAGTTCGACGGACTGCGGTTCGCCGGTCTCGGGGTCGTACTCGACGCCTACCAGCGTGGAGAAGCGGTGCTCTCCCACCTGGCCCCACAGCGTGCTCAGGTCGGAGGCGAGCAGCTGGACGACGCCGAGGAGTCCTTCGGTGTGGATACTGGCGATGGCGAGCACCGAGCCGTTGCCGTCCGGGCGGGGCAGCCGGCCGAGGTATCCGACATCGAACGGGCGGTTCGTGTCGGTGTCCAGTCCCGCGCGGTACACCGTCCCGGTGCGCAAAGGAGAACGCACCGTCTATCTGCTCATGGTCCAGGCTGTAGGACGCCCGTGGCTCTAGGTCATACAGGGCAAACAATTCGTTAATGAAGCCCTCAAAATCACGGCCCCGCTGGTGAACATCGGTGGCCCCGTGCATCGCGATGAAGCGTTGCTTCAGGTCCTCATGGGCCTCGGTAAACGCTCGTCCATCCTGGGCTTTCCGTGCACTCTCGGCGATGCTGGCCGCGTGAGCTTCATGCTCAGCGATGACCTCACGTTGCTTGGCCGTCCAACGCTTCAACTCGGCTACGGCTGCTACTGCCTTGGCCACCATGATCTCACTGTCGGGCTGCGAGTTCAGGTTTGGGAATGTCTCCATGTCGGCGATGTCGAGCATGAGCGCCACTGTCAGATCGAGGTACCGGGCTTCGTTGGCCCGCAGGAGACTGACCAACTGGCCCGACACTTCGCGTTTGGTGGCCGCGAAGTCCATCCGCGCCAGCAGCTCGCTGTGATCCCTCAGCATGGCCCTGACGTACATCTCGAAGGGTTTCTTGTTCCAAAAGATCGCACTCAGCGCCTCGACCAGAGCAAGGTAGGCGCTTGGGTTCATCGACTTACGTGCGCTGGACTGCATCGTCCCCCTCCTCGACCGGCCACTGCGACCACACAGTGACTGACCAATCACGGTACTGCGCCACCGTCTGGTGATCTGCATATACGACAGTGATTAAGGGTTGCGGGACAGGGCCCGTGCCATACGTGCGCCAGATCGTGCGGGAAACCACGGGGAACACCGGGCAACCAGTCGACGCCCGCCAAGCGCCGACATCGCTTCGCCGCAGGTCAGCCGGGGAGAAGGCCCCAGATACCTTTAGCTTCCCAAGCTGAGAGCTCCCGCCGTCGTCACGGGCCAGCCGTGGCCACTTGCTCTGGTCGACGACACGCCCCGATAACGTAGCTGAGGTCAGTGGGGGTGCAGCGAGACACACGCGCGCCTGATCGGTCGGCGCACCCACCGTCGTGGCTGACTGTCGTCGGCTGAGGTACAGGCACGGCACCGACGCTTCCCCAGCTCTGTTCAGTGCGAAGGCGTGAAGCCGGCGGACTGGTCGAGGTGAAACGCGGAGCCCGGAATAGTCGAAGTCCATCCCTGGCGCAGGGCAAGCCGAACGGCCGCGGCAACGTCGGAGGGCAGCACGGATTCGGCCTCGCGACCGATCCAGTTGCTCGGATGCGGGTGGTCGGTGGTGACCACGAGCGTTTTCCCTGGGGTATCCGCATGCTCGACCGCGAAAGTGCACGGCGACCAGGCCAAACCCTGGAAGTACGTGGGTCTGCCTCACAGCCGCCAGCGGTAGATCGTGCCGTCGACAACAATCCGTCGTGATCCCTTGCGGACCAGTGCCATGACACCTCCTCGACGCCGAGGATGCTAGCGAGCCCGGCCCGCCGTCCGTCTCATTCAGCAGCGTTCACGGTCGTTCAGACGAGACCCCGAGCCGCCTCCGCCGCGATGGCGGTCCGCTCATGAACGCAGGTGAACTCCCCCGCACACAGCCCACCACCACAGTTGGAAGGCGTGTTGGGGGATGCGGGAGCGCCAGACACGACGACCTGTAGCAGCCGCGTCAGGCTCTGAGGAGTTGCCGCCAATGTCGGCAAAGAAGCTCACCACAGCCCGTTGCTGCGCTAGAAGTCTTCCGTGCGTAGTCTCCTGCAAAGGCTCGTCGAGAGCCGCGCATGGCGGGTTGCTCGGGTGGTGGCCTACTCCCTGGCAGGTCTTATCGGCGTGGGGATCTTCGTCGTCCTGCCGGTCACAGCCCAACTCAGTGGGTGGAACGATGATGACGAGGATCCGCCCTTCAGTTCTGGGACACCGTCCGCCACGTACACGCCAGTTCACTGGACGTATCAGGGCTACGAGTGCGCAGACGGGTGGCCGTCAGACTCCATCGGCCGGCAAGGAGCTTGTAGCCATCACGGAGGCGTCATCTCCATATTTGAAGGAGACGACGGAACAGTCCTCAGGTGCGGAGACGACGAGCACGCGCCTCGCCCAGACGAACAACAGCAGCAGATCGAAGACTATGGGCGCGTGGTCTGCGTGTTCAGGTGACACCAGGTTCTAACGCGGGTGACCACGGCCGCACCACAAGCGCACCAGATCGAGCGGGGAGCAGCGGGGAACCACGGTGAAAGCCGAGGCCGACAGGGCAGCGGCCAAGCTGCTCGCCCAGGTCAGGGCCCAAACAAGCCCCAAATGACCGCAGCTTTCCAAGCTGATGTCACGCAGCTGCGCAGGCCAAGGATGTTCTGTCAGCGTCGACCAGTAGCCTGCGACGATCAGTCGTGGCACGTCTGGAGGGTTCGTGGAAGCTACCGCTCTCGTCAGTCCCGGCCGGTTGTGGTCGGCGCAGGAGGTCTTGGTGCGTCCGAGCCCTGTCCCGGCGGCGGCAGGGGTCTACGGGTTGCACTTCAAGCAGCCGCCCCACCCGGACCTGGACGCTGGGCGCCTGCTCTACGTCGGGATAGCCCCGCGGTACATGGCGAATCGGACCAGCACGCAGAACCTGCGTAAGCGGGTGCGCTACCACTACCGGGGCAACGCGGCCGGCTCGACGCTGCGGCTCACCCTCGGATGTCTGCTCGGACTCGATCTGCGCCGCGTGGGCAGCGGCAAGCGGATGACCTTTGGCAAGGTCGGCGAAGCAAAGCTCAGCCAGTGGATGGCGGACAACGCGCGGGTGTCTTGGATCGAGCAGAGCGAACCGTGGGACCTGGAGTCGCAGCTCATCTCCCAACTCGACCTCCCGCTGAACCTCGACCAGAACCGCCACAACACGTTTCACAGTCGCTTGAAGGAGCTACGGGCCCAAGCACGCCAGCGAGCGCGGGAGTTGCCCATCAGCTCGTAGGCCCTCAGATGGGCAACGGGCCGCTGTCTGGGCCGTCCCTGGGCCGTCCGAGGTTGCTCGACAGTGGCCAATGACGACCAATGGCGACGACCAGGCGCGGGCGGTCACCGTTCCTGAGCAGGGAACGCAGGTCACCAAGATCCCCGGCAAGACCCAGGGCAAGAAGAAGTGACACGCACTGATCAAGCCCCCTGCCCCGGGTTTTCCGTCGGTAGGGGGCTTGTCGCTGTGCTGGAGCCGTCTCTGGGGCCTCAGCTGCTTGGTTGGGCCGTCACACGGCAAGACCAAACGACTGAGCGATAAAGCAGCGGCCTGTGGCAGGACCGCAGACCGAGTGACTGGTCTGGAAGGGGATGGCGTCAGAAGTCTGGTTAGGTTTGGCCCGTGACCCACAGTCGTTCCCATGCCAGGGCGCCCCGCGAGCCTGACTTGCCGCCCTACCAGGTTGTCCTGGCGGAGACCGACTGGGGTTCGCTCCAGACGGCTTTCGGGTCCGGTGAGGACCTTCCCAAGGTTCTGACGCAACTTTTGGAGCCCGATCCCAAGGCCCAGGTCACCACCTTGTGGGAGCTGGGTGAGCTGGTCGGCCACCAAAACACCATCTACGAAGCCACCGCCCCCACCGTCATGTACGTCGCCGGCATCCTCACCCACCCGGCGGCCATGACGCGACGGCCCTATCGCGACAGCCCCATCCGCGCGACGTTGTTGGGCTGGCTGGCTTCCACGCTTCACGACGCCTCCGACGAGATCGTCGCCCGCAGCGAGGAGTACTTCCCCGGCTTCCTCACCCGCAGCACCACCATGGCGGCCTTCCGGGACCTGCGCCCGATGCTCTATAGGGCCGTCGCGCCCTTCCTGCATGACAGCCACGAGGATGTGCGTGAAGCCGCCGTCATCGCCGCGCTCCTCCTCGCCGAACACCCCGCGCTCGCCGAGCACCGTGCTCACCTCGCCGTGCACGCGCGCCGCATCCTGGACACCAGCAGCAACGACCCCAACCGTCGCGTCGCGTGGAGGGCCCTCGAAGCATGGGGCCACAATCCGCCCGGCCCGGAGCCTCTTTCGGAGGAGGCCGAGAACCGGGGGCCGCACAGCGATGGCCGCGGTGATCTCGAACCTCCCTTCTGACCGATACGCGCACGGCACACCTGCGGACCATGGCAGCAGGTGAGAGACACACCGCCCCAAGGTCGCGCGTGCCACATCCGTGCCAGAACGGGCGGGGAACCACGGGGAACGGCGGGGACCAGGCCACCGATCAGCCAGGCTCCGCGCCCACTCCGCCGCAGGTCGGCCAAGCCGCTTCCCGCCGAGAACCCAACCTTCCCAAGCTGATGTCCCACCAAAGCAACGGGAGTCGGCTGGGGCAGGCCAGCCGCCGTCATGGACGATGACCGAATGCATTACTTCAACGGGACAGGCTGGATCGCGATCTTCACCGGTACTGAGACGATGATCGCTCGGGCCAGGGACGTAGATGCCTGGGACGAGGCAAAGGGCGTTGCCTTGGTGGTCGATCCTCAGCGCGGTACCCGCCGCCCTGTAACGGACTACCCGGACTTCTCTCATCTAGAGCCCGCAGACCAAGTAGTGGCCGCCATACCCGGAGGGGGCTGGCGCGCGTTTTGGAAGGATGAGGGACCCGACAACGGGCCGTTGACCGAGCAAGTGCTTGCATGGCTGATCACTGCCAAGGGACGCGCCACCCCGATCACCGTCGACGCGCACGGGGATGTGGACGACGCCGAGAGCGCTGATCGCCTCATCCCGCCCGGGGAGGAGTGAAGGTCCCCACCACATGCGTGTCTAACTGCGTGACAACGCCGACGAACAACAGCGGACGCACGCGGACGCCAGCGGCCCATCAGCGCACGTGAGAGCCGCACCAGCTCAAGGCAGCATCCCCACTCAAGTTGCTTCGGGACGAAGAGGTCGTGGGTTCAAATCCCGCCACCCCGACAGAGGAACACCAGGTCAGGTCAGGTGCTGAGAGATCAGCGCCGGGCCTGATTTGCTTTGTGGCCCTGTTTGGGAGCCAACTGGGTGTGATCTTCGGGATCCGGCTCCCGGGTGGCTCCCCGAGAGGGGCCTTTTCCAACTCCTCCCAGCGCGGTGTGCGCCTCGCGCCCTGATGAATCGTGTGCCGGGGAGACCTGAGACGGTACGACGATCGCCATGCACCCTTGGTCTCCGTTAAATGACCGGCGGCTCGCACTCCTCGCCCGCGTCGGGGGTGGTACCGACCCCGTCGCTTCTGACAGTCCCGAGCTCGCCGTCACGGCTCGTGTGCTCAGGGACCGGGGCTTGGTGACCATGCCCGGGAAGTAAGGAGGGTGGCAGGCGGAGATCACTGACGCGGGTCGCTATTACCTGGAGCACGGTCATCATCCTGACGTCCGGAGTTGGCTCCACGTACGCCTCGCGTTGCAGCGACTGAAGCCGATGTGCCGGTTGCCGCTAGCCCTCAGCAGGATGCCGATCCCCCGCCGAGACGAAGTCCGCGCCAATGCGTGACGTGACTGGAGCTGCTGATCAGCGAGAACTCGGGTTACCGCTACAGCTACGGCTGGAAGAAGGAATGGGGCGACACGGCCAAGAAGCCGTTGGAGGAGCAGATCGGCTCAATCTTCCGGGCGTTGAAGGCACGCGCGGAGGATCAGGAGCGGGAGCGGCTGGAACGGGAGGCCGAGCAGCGGCGTCTGCGAAAGGAGCGGGCGCGGCAGGAGGTCGAGCTTTGGCGGCTGGAGGCGGAGCGGGAGGAGCTTGAGCGGCGGGAGTGGGAGGCGGTGGTAAGTGCGGGTTCGGGCAAGGCGGTTCACGCGGTGCGGGCCGAGCACTTCGGCATGGCCCTTGAGCTGTGGCGGGCTGCCGGTGAGATCCGGGCGTTCGGTGCCGCGCTGGATGAAGTCGCCGCCGCGTCGGAAGACGTGCTCGAAGCTGAGCGGCTGCGTGCGTGGTCGGCATGGGGAACACGGAGGCCGATCAGCTCGACCCCACGACGAACGTCAAGGGCCTGGGAGAAGCCTCCGGCTCAGCCGGCGCCCCCCAAGCCGGAGACAGACCCGTGGCGCGGCGTCATCGACGCACGTCAGGATCAAGGGTGGGTGGCGATATGGACGCCAACGTCGCGCTCAATGGTGGAGGGCGATGACACCCTGCCCGCGATCATGTAGGGCCTTGACCGCCCGGATGACCTCGGCTCGCAGGGCGACCAACTCGTCGTAGCGGTCGGCCTTGTCTTCGCCGCACCACGCCCGGACGCTTCGCAGGACAGCTGCCTGCGCGTCCAGTTTTCGGTCGTCCCGCCAACTGTAGGAGTACCAGGAGGGCTGGGCACGCTCCTGCTCGATGCCCTGCTGCTTGCGGTCCACCTTCGGGGGGATCTCGTCGGCGAGGCGGCCGGCCACCCGGCCAAGCAGATGCCATTGCGGTTCTCGTACACCATGGCGTCGCCGCGGAGTTCGGTGATGTCGACACCGATGAGCGGTGCAGTTTCGTCGAGTCGGCTCAGTTCCAGAACTCCCGCGTCCGCCACCGTTCGGCGCAGGCGAAGCCTGTTTTTCGGGCGGCCGAACCCGAGGATCATGCGGGCTGCCTCGGACGTGGCGGGATGCCTTGACCACCGCCGACTCCGCCGCATCGTCGGCTCGAAACGTGTCGGCATCCGCCCACGGTGCGACAAAATCATGGCCATGACGAGTCTCCTGGCGCCCGACGATCACATCGACGACCGTGAGGCCTTCGTCGCCTTCCTGGCGCGTCTTCGCGCAGACCATGCGGCCCATGGCCAGCAGTGGGAGAACACAACGCTGAGCAGCTTCCTGGAAGCGCTGGAAGCCTGGACCGCTTCGTCTCCCTCGTTGTACCGAAACCTCGGGCGGGACCTGCCGATCGAAGGTGACTGGACGTTCTTCGCCCGTGCTCTGGCCGCCGCTACGATCTACGAATAGCCCTGCCCGGGGAGGGGAAGCAGTGGATCATCTTTTCGCTGTTGTGGGACCGTCGGCGACGCCGATCTCGCCTACCGGGCTGGCTGCGGAGGGGCTGCTCGAACGGCGGGATCTGCAGGAGTGGGTGATCGCCAATCCTCAGGTCCTGGGTGAGTCGGTGCTGGTGATCACCGCGGAGTTCGACCGGTGGGCCGATACGGACGGTGTGCCCGCACGGGACCGGCTGGACGTGCTCGGGCTGGACGCCACCGGGCGCCTCGTGGTGGTCGAGTTGAAGCGGGGCACGGCAGATCGGGATGTTCATCTCCAGGCGATCACTTACGCCGCCCTGGTGTCCCGGTTCGACCTGGACACCTTGGCGCAGGCGCACCGCGACTTCCTGGCCGGCAGGGGGCAGGCCGTCGGACTCGACGCGTGCAGGCAGCGCCTGCTCGACCATGTGGACGGGGAGTGGAGTCCGGAACTGCTCCAGCGTCCCCGTCAGGTGATCATCGCCGCCGACTTCCCCAAGCAGGTGACCCACACCGTGGTATGGCTGTCGGAGATGAACCTCGACATCGACCTCGTCCAGGTGGGCTTGTGGAAGGTGGAAGGCCACCTGGTCGTCGGCTTCACCAAGGTCTATCCGACGGCGGAGGTGGAGGAGTTCACCCTCGCCCCGGCCCGGGTCGAGGCCAAGGCCGCCGCCCGCAAGCTGGAGGAGCGCTCCCGGGCCCGCAACGCCGCTCACGTCCTCGTCGCCGCCGGTCTGTTGCCGGACGGGACCAGGCTGCGGCTGACGCCGCGGCACGGCGCTCCGCAGTCCATCCGCGAGGCCATCCTCGCCTGGGCGGGTGAGGACGACCGGCGGGCGACGGCCGTCTGGAACAACAACGCCGCCAAGCCTCTTGTCTGGGGCGTCGACGGCATGCCGTACACGCCGACCGGGCTGGCCAACCACATCTTCAAGAGTGTGACCGGGCGGACGCCTGACGGGATCCAGGGCACGACCTGGTGGGACGTCGACACCGACGCCGTCCCGCACCCGGTCGATCCCGATGAATGGGCGGCGTTGGCCGGAGCCAGCCTCGCCGATCTGGCCAAGCAGCTCAGCGGCGCCCGTAGGGACTGGACGAGCCTGCACGCCCTGCTGGAGGCCGTCCCGCCCGGGCGGTGGACGACCTACGGCGACGTGGCGTCCGTCATCGGCAGCCACGCGGTTCCGGTCGGCACCCACCTGGCCACGTGCGGTCAGTGCCCCAACGCATGGCGGGTCCTCACCGCATCCGGTCGGGTCAGCGCGGGCTTCCAGTGGACCGATCCGACCCGCACGGACGCACCCGCGGCCGTCCTGGCGAGCGAGGGGGTCCGCTTCAACGGTGGAGCCGCCGTTCCGGAAGCCCGTCTGTCGCCGGAGGCGCTCCGGAGTCTGATCGACGGCTGACCGCGGCGGGACAGGGGCGCGAATGCTTTGTGGTGGCCGCTTCGGCGCGGGGGCTGGTGAGCGCCTACTATGGGGTAATACGGGATAGATTCTGAGGAATCGATGATGGGTCTTGGTGCCAGGTTTCCGGTGGTGAAGCGTGGGTTCCTTGCCCGTGGGGCCGTGGCGATCGTGGTTGCCGGCGGGCTGGCTCTGGCTGGGTGCGGGGGTGACGGGGGGCGCGGGGACGGACGTCTTGTCGTGGGGGTGCTGATGCCCGGGGGTGGGGCCTCTCGGTTCGGGCAGTTCGATCGGCCGCTCATCGAAGCGAAGGTGAAGGAACTGTGTCCCGAGTGTCCTGTCGTCGTCGCCGCCACGCCTGATCCGGCGGTGCAGCGCCAGCAGCTCGAGGCCATGATCGTCAGGGATGTGGACGTTCTGATCATCGCCGCCGTCGATCCCCAGTTGCTGCATCCGTCGGTCGAGGCCGCTCATCGGGCCGGGATTCCCGTCGTCGCCTATGACCGGCTCGCTGAGGGGGCCATCTCCGGGTATGTGACGTTCGACGGCGCCACGGTCGGGCGGCTTCAGGGGGAAGCGCTGCTCACGGCCATGGGCCAGCGGTCGCGGGGGCGGCAGATCGTCATGATGAACGGGGCCACCACCGATCCCAACGCCGGCTGGTTCAAGCGCGGCTCGCTCTCCGTCCTCGACGGCAAGGTGAAGATCGACAAGTCCTACGACACCGCCGGGTGGCGGCCCGAGAACGCCTTCGTGAACATGAAGGGGGCCATCGCCGCCCTGGGCGCCGAGAACATCGACGGGGTCCTCGCCGCCAACGACAGCCTCGCCGGGGCCGTCATCTCCGCTCTCAACGCCACCGAGGTCAGGCCGCTGCCGCCGGTCACCGGGCAGGACGCCGACCTCCCGGCCGTGCAGCGGATCGTCAGGGGCGATCAGTACATGACCGTCTACAAGCCCTACAAGCCAGCGGCCGACGCCGCCGTCGAGATGGCCGTCGCCCTCGGGCGCGGGGAGTCGGTCGCGTCCATCGCCACCGGGACCGTCGACAACAGCACCACCGAGGACATCCCGGCCGTGCTCCTTCCGTCCGTCTCCGTGACCGTCGGGAACATCAAGGACACGCTCGTCAAGGATGGTATGTACAGCATTGATGAGATTTGCACTCCTAAGCTGCGATCTGCGTGTGAGGACGCAGGACTGATCCGGTGAGGAGGTGGCCTCCGTGCCTCAGCCCCTGCTCGCGTTGCGCGGCGTCTCGAAGCGGTTCGCCGCCGTCCAGGCGCTGGTGGACGTCGAGCTGGAGATCAGAGCCGGGGAGGTGGTCGCCCTGGTGGGCGACAACGCCGCCGGCAAGTCCACGCTGGTCAAGGTGATCTCGGGGGTCGGTCCCGCCGACAGGGGCGTCATCGAGTGGCAGGGCAGCGCGATCCAGATCAAACGGCCGCAGGACGCCCAGGGGCTGGGCATCGCGACCGTCTACCAGGACCTCGCGATGTGCGACAACCTCGACGTCGTCGGCAATCTCTTCCTCGGGCGGGAGATCCACCGGTTCGGCATCCTCGACGAGGTCGAGATGGAGCGGCACACGAACGAACTGCTGCACACCCTGTCCATCCGGATTCCCGATGTGCGGGCGCCGGTCGCCTCGCTCTCCGGCGGTCAGCGGCAGGCCGTCGCCATCACGCGCTCGCTGCTCGGCACGCCCCGGCTGCTGTTGCTGGACGAGCCCACCGCCTCGCTGGGCGTCGAGCAGACCAGTCAGCTCCTCGACCTGATCGAGACGCTGCGCGACCGGGGCCTCGGGATCCTGCTGATCAGCCACAACATGGGCGACATCAAGGCCGTCGCCGACCGGGTGGCCGTCCTGCGCCTCGGCCGCAACAACGGGCTCTTCGACGTGAACACGACCTCCCAGGAACAGATCATCTCCTCCGTCACCGGCGCGGCGGACAACGCCGTCGGCCACCGTTCGACCCGCCCGGAGGAGACGTGGCCGTGAGGGAGACGCCGCTGGCGGAGTACTTCGGCGCTGTGCGCCGGCGGCTGCACGAACGGGATCTCGGCCAGGCGCCCGTTCTGCTCGGTCTGGTCGTGACCTGGGCGGTCTTCCAGGGGCTCAACGACAACTTCCTCTCGCCGCGCAATCTGTCCGTCCTGAGCGTGGACATCGTCGGGACGGGCATGATCGCGGTCGGCATCGTGTTCGTGCTGCTGATCGGTGAGATCGATCTGTCGGTGGGGTCGCTCGCCGGGCTGGCCGGCGCCATGTTCGCGGCGCTGAACGTGAACCTCGGAATGGCCGAATGGCTCGCGGTCCTCATCGCCGTGGCCGCCGGTGCGGCCGCCGGGAGCGTCCAAGGGTTCTTCTTCGCCAAGATCGGGGTGCCCGCGTTCGTGGTGACGCTGGCGGGGCTGCTGGCCTGGAACGGCCTGATGCTCTTCCTGCTGGGGACGGAGAGCACCATCGCCTTCAGCGAGGAGGGGCTGGTCGCGACGCTGACCAGCCACTACTTCAGCGCCGCGGTCGTCACGTACGGGGTGGCGGCGCTGGGGACGGTCGCGTACCTCCTCGTCTCCTTCCACGACCGACGGCGGCGCGGCACCGCCGGGATGCCGCACCGGGCCGTGCGCGAGATCTGGGCGCGCACGGCGCTGCTCGCGGTGATCACGTTCGCCGTCGTCTATGTGCTGGGACGGTTCGAGGGGCTGCCGCTGGCGCTCCTCATCTTCATCGGGGTGATCGTCGCCACGGACCTCTTTCTGCGCCGCACGCCCTACGGCCGGCAGGTCCTCGCCCTGGGCGGCGGGGTGGAGGCGGCGCGGCGGGCGGGCGTGCATGTGGCGCGGGTGCGGATCGCGGTGTTCGTCGTGTCGGGGGGGCTGGCCGCGATCGGCGGCCTGTTCGTGGCGTCCCGGCTGACGTCCGCGAGCTCGGTGCCGGGGTCCGGCATGCTGCTGATCAACGCGATCGCCGCCGCCATCATCGGCGGCACGAGCCTGTTCGGCGGGCGGGGCTCGACCTGGTCCGCGCTGCTGGGGGTGCTGATCATCCAGTCGATCGCCTCGGGGATGGCGCTGCTCGGGGTCGAGCCGCCGGTGCAGTTCATGATCACGGGCGGGGTGCTGCTTGCCGCGGTGGCCTTCGATTCGCTGGCACGACGCGCGGCGGAGGCACGGGGGCGGGTCTGAGGGTCGTCCCGTCCCCGTGGGCCCCATCCGCTGAGCGCTCCGCTGGAAGTGCCGCGATGTGCCGTCGTTTCGCTGCGGCGGCGTCGTGGCTGGTCGCGCAGTTCCCCGCGCCCCTTGAAGCTCAGCCGGGTCTCAGTGGGCTGCTCCGTCCGGTTCGTCTGCTGCTGACGGGTGGACGTATCTGCCGCGGTCGAACGGGGTGAACCAGTCGCCGATCGCCAGGGGCGGGAGGGTCAGGGAAGAGACCGCCAGCGGAGGGACCGCCAGGGGAAGGGCTCCCAGAGCGGGCGCTTCCACGGTGTCCTCGTCGATGCCGTCCGGCGCGTCTTCGTACAGCCAGTCGTAGAGCCAGTCGTGGTCCAGGTCCTCGAACACGCTGCCGGCGAACGCGTCGAGGGCGGCCGAGACATCGTCGTCGAGGAGCTCGTACAGCTCCAGGGTCATGGTCGCCTGGCCGAGCAGGAACCTCAGGGCGAGTCCCTCGGCGACGCAGCTGAGGCGCTGGAAGCTTCCGTCGGTGAAGCGGGTGGTCATGGCGATCACCGTGACCAGGAAGCGGCGGGCGAACCGGGCGTCGTACTGGAGGGCGTAGCGGTCGGGGAGGCGTTCCAGGTGCCAGAGGGGGCCTTCGCACTCGGCGACGGTGGCGTCCTCCTGGGTCAGCACCTGTACGTCCTCGAACAGTTCGTCCACGAGGGAGTCGGTCGCGTGGACGAGGGCGCCGGCGGCGAGTCGGGCGCTCTCGGTCGGGACGGCGTCGTCGAGCACGCCGAACACGGACGGCGGGAAGGAGCGGAGTTCGTCCGCCAGGCTCAGCATCCGGACGCGGGCGGCCTCGGCCTTCGCCCCGGCCGCGTAGCGCTCCGCGACGCCGTCGGTCGCCGGGACCTCGCTGTGCCGGGCCTTGCGGACGGCGGGGTCGTCGGGCGGCGCGTCGGGGCCGTCGGCCGCGTCGAGGCTCTCCCTGGCCAGATCCTGGTGCAGTTCGACCTCGCACCGCTCGATCTTCCAGTCGGCCAGCAGCTCCGTGCGCTCCAACAGCTCGTCGACCAGCGCCTGCACCGAGTCCTCGGCGAACTCCAGGGCCGGCGCGTCCACGATCACCTTCAGCAGGGCTCCGCCGGAGTAGACGGCCACGATCGTGTCGAGAAGTTCGACCTCCACGCCGTCGGGCCCTTCGACGGCCCTGACGGACTCGAATCCGTCCTCGATGAGCGCCACCGCGCCGGCGCGCTGGAGCGGGTCCATCTCCGGAGTGCCCTCCGGGATGCTGATGTCCACGGTCACTACGTACGTCACGGGTCCGAGCCTCGCAGGAAGGGGCCGCTCTGCGCGAGGGGATGGATCGAGGTTCGCCTGTTGGAAAGCTCCTGGCTATGCGGACGGTGAGCGGGAGGTCAGCGGAGGGTGCGCACACCCCGGGATGTTGCAGTGATCCCGATCACAACGGGAGAGGAGCTGTGCCGTCCACTCCCGTCGGACCAGCAAGGCTTGTTAGCTTTGGCCATAGCCCGGTCGCTGGTGCATCCCCCGTCACCAGCGATCGGGCGTTCGCCTGCCCAGGAGCGGAGCGCTCGGGCCCTGCGGTCGTTCAGCCGGCGCTGTCCGGTGCGGGGCCGACGGTCCGGCCCAGCCAGTGGGCGACCCGGCGCAGCGTGGTCTCGTCGACCTGGTCGACCAGGGCCTGGACGGCCGCCTCGTCGTCCGGGGTGAGGTCGTAGAGGCCGGCCTTGCCGAGGCCCGCCATGAGGACCTGCTGGCGGCGGTCCTGCATCCGTTCCGCGAGCTTGGCGTGGCCCTGGGGGGCGCCCTTGGGGGCCTCGGCGGGCGGCGGGGACGCGGGCGCCTGGGATGCGGTCTCCGGCCCGGAGACCGCCGGGTCGAAGCGCTCCCACTCCGCGCCCTCCCCCGCCTCCCCTGCGCCCCCTGCTTTCCCGTCCGTCGCGGCCTTCGGGCCCCACAGGACGACGTCCACCTCGTCGCCGCGGGCCCGTTTGACCTGGGTCATCTCGCCGATCGCGTACAGGACGGGCGTGCGGTCGGGGGAATCGGCGGCCTGTCGCCAGGTCGCCGAGGGCGCGTCGTAGAACATCGCCACCCAGCGGGGCGCCCCCGTCGGCTGCGGGCTCGGGGAAGGACGGGTCGAACCGGTCGAACGGGTCTCCATGGCGCTCACCCCTTCTGCGTCGGCTTCGGTCCGACGACGATATCTGACGGGCCGTCAGCTATCCAGGGGCGGCAGCACGCTCCCGACAAGGGGCCGGCGCGGGTCGGGCGAAGTCGGCAGCGCCCCAAAGGGGCGCGGGGAACTGCGCGACCAGCCACGACGGCCGCCGCAGCGGAACGACGGCAGATCGCGGCACCTCCAGCGGAGCGCTGCTTCGCCGCCGCCGCGATTGCCGCGCGGGCCCGGGCCCGGAAGGCCTCCAGCTTGTCCACCGACTCGGTCAGGTGCGGGACCGCAGCAGGTCGGCCGCGGCCTGGACGAGGTTGATCGGCTGCAGCGTGATCATGACGTCCGACGGCGAGTCGACGGCCGGGATGGCGAGGCGGCCCGAGCAGCCGATGTGCACGGACAGCACGGTGCCGGTGTCGCAGGCCGCCTGGAGGGCCATCGGGATGAAGCGCCCGGGGTAGGCCCCGCACCACTCGTCGATGTGCCAGTCGTTGTAGGCGCACACGAGGGCGAGCGAGAAGTCGGAGTCCTCGGTGGCGAAGAGCCTGGCCGAGAAGCCGGGGAAGGACGGGAGGAGATTCAGGCGCCGCCCGCGCTGTCGCGGGCGAGGGCTGCTTCTCGGTGGTCGTTGCAGACCGGGAGGGGGGCGTCGTCGGCGACCGGGTAGCGCTGGTGGGCCTGGAGGGCGGCGCTGACCAGCGTCATGAGCAGGTCGATGTCCGTCTCGCACTCCAGATGGACGGTCACCCACGGCGAGCCGGGGAGCAGCCGGATGGCGCTGGAGTGCCTCAGATCCTTCTCGAACCGACGGATCGCCTTGGCGGTGAGATGCAGGTCGACACTCCGGTCGGAGTGGAAGTGCGCGATCTCGACCCCGCCCGAGCGCAACGCCCGGCCGGTGCCGCAGCTGGGCCGGCCCTCCGCAAGGTCCGGCCAGATCGCCAATCGTGTCAAGGCACGCGAGGCCGCCGTCATGACCCCATCATGGGGCGATCACCGCCCGGCCACCAGAGGTTGAGGAAGGCTTAACCGGGCTGTATCGCGGAGAGTTCCCCCTCCCTTCCCCTCCCTTCAGTTGTTCCAGGACTCGTCGTAGGGGTCGCGGGGGGTCTTGGTGGGCCTGGCCTCGGTGACCTCGATGAACGGGATCGGGCCGTCGTTGACCGGGTCGCGGGTGGTGCGGGGGGTGTAGGTGCCGGTGACGGTGAGCCAGGTGTCCGGTTGGAGGACCGGGGGAATCGCGCCGGTCAGGCCGACCTTGACCGGCTGGGCGTCGGCGGCGCAGCAGTTGAGGGCCATCCGGATCAGGTACGGCGTGCCGTCGCGGTCCAGTGCCACGAAGCCGGTGAGTTCGACCTCGCGGCCGGTGAGCGTGCGGCCGCGGTCGTACACGGCTCGGCCCGCGTAGTCGACGACGCTCAGCGGCAGCGGATCCGTCGCGGGGAGGGCGGGGTACGCGAGGGGCTCCTGGAGGGCCGTGCCGGTGCGGGTCGCGCTGTACGAGCCCAGGGCCGGCGGGGCGACCAGGATCAGCGCCAGGAGCGGGAGGATCAGCAGCCAGGAGACCCGGGGTTCGGGGTGCGGGGCGTGTCCGGCGGCGTCCTCCTGCCGCTGCTCCGGCTTGGTGCGTTTGCGTTCGTACCAGGCCGTCGCCAGCGCCGTCAGGATCAGGATCGCGCAGGCCGCCAGCAGCAGGGGGCGCAGGCCCGCCTTGACGTAGCGGAGGTAGAGGTCGGTGGTGCCGGCGTGCAGCAGGGCCGCGCCGAGGAGGAAGAGGACGGCCGCCTGGGACTGTCGGTTCACAGGAGTATCCATCCCGTCAGCAGCGCCGACGTGATCGCCAGCAGGAAGGTCGCCGGGGCGAAGCGCAGGGCGAAGCCCCGGCCGAAGGTGCCCGCCTGCATGGCGAACAGCTTGAGGTCGATCATCGGGCCGACCACCAGGAAGGCGAGCCGGGCCGTGAGGGAGAACTGGGTCAGGGAGGCGGCGACGAACGCGTCCGCCTCCGAGCAGATGGAGAGGATCACCGCGAGGAGGGCGAGGGTCAGCACGGCGACCGCCGGGTTGTCCGCCGCCGTGCGCAGCCAGCTCTCCGGGGCGACGGCCTTCAGCGTCGCCGCCGCCATCGCGCCGACGACGAGGAAGCCGCCCGCGTGCATCACGTCGTGCCGGACGGAGTCCCAGAACGCCGCCCCCTTCGTCCCGCCCTCGTGCGGCGCGTGCTCGGGAAGGCGCAGCCAGTCCGTGCGGCCCAGCCGCTGCCACAGCCAGCCCATCCCGCACGCCGCGAGCAGACTGGCCACGAAGCGGGCCAACACCATCTCCGGGTTGCGGGGGAAGGCGACGGCCGTCGCCGTCAGCACGATCGGGTTGATCGCCGGCGCGGAGAGCAGGAAGGCGAGGGCCGCGGCCGGGGTGACGCCCCGGCGGACCAGCGCGCCGGCCACCGGGACCGACGCGCATTCGCAGCCGGGCAGCACCGCGCCGGCCATCCCCGCGACGGGCACGGCGAGCGCCGGACGGGAGGGGAGCGCGCGGGCGAAGAAGGACGGCGGCACGTAGACGGCGATCGCCGCCGACAGCAGGACCCCGAGGACGAGGAACGGCAGCGCCTGGACCACGACCGCCACGAACACCGTCGTCCAGCTCTGCATCACCGGGGCGGACAGCGCGCGGCGGATCGGGCCCTGCAACAGCACCAGGAGAAGCAGGACCATGGTCAGGACCAGCGGGGAGGTGAGGAGTCGGGGCTCCTCCGGCGTCCGCTCCAGCGAGGGGCGCACGTCCGGCGGCGTCGGCTCGGTGATGGCCACGGGTCGCTCCCTGTTGCCTGTTGCTCGCATTCGCTCCCCTTTCATACGGAAGATCCGCACGGGGTGTTCACCGCCGCCACGGTCATCCGAGCGACCTCGTGGAACCTCCGTCGAACCTCCGTGGAACCTTCCGTCCCGGTGAGGCAGTCTTCTCCCTCGTGGGGAGCGTTCCGAATCAGGGTCAGCCGCCGGGCGCCGCCGGCGCGCACATGGTCGTCTGCGGCGACGACGGTCTCGCGCACCGCCTCGCCGCCGAACTGCGCGGCGTCTACGAGGAACAGGTCACCCTCGTCGTGCCGCCCACCGAGCGAACGGTACGGCCGCCGGTCGTCGGGCGGGCCAGGGCCGTCTCGGCGGCGCTGCTGGACCGCGTGGTGAGCGCCGCCGTCAGCCGGGCCGCGGGCGCCGGCCCGCCCGTCGCCCCGAGCGAACCCGTGGGCGGGCAGCGGACGTTGGAGGCCGACGAGGCCACCGAGGCGGTGCTCGCCGAGGCGGGCGTGGAGCGGGCCGCCGCGCTGGCGCTCGTCTACGAGGACGACGAGACCAACATCCGCGCCGCGCTCACCGCCCGCCGGCTCAACCCCCGGCTGCGGCTCGTCCTGCGGCTGTACAACCGGCGGTTGGGCCAGCACATCGAGGAACTCCTCGACCAGGCCGCCGCGTTGGTCGACGCCGGGTACTCCGGCGGCGAGGCCTCGACCACCGTCCTGTCCGACGCCGACACCGCCGCTCCCGCGCTGGCCGCGACCGCCGTCGCCGGCACCACCAAGGTCGTCCAGACGGACGGGCTGCTGCTGCGGGCCGTCGAACGGCCGCCGCCCGGCCCCGGGGAGGGCGGGGAGAACGGGGAGCCGGGGCGTGCCACGCTCGCGCTGCTGTCCGCGACCGGCGGCGACCCGGCGTTCGCGGACGGTTCCGAGGCCAGCGGCGAGCAGGGGCCGCTGCTGCTGCCCGACGCGGCGGCGGTGCGGGAGGCGGCCGCGTCCGGCCGGCGCGGTTCCGTCGTCCTGGAGCAGGTCGCCTACTCGGCCGGGCCCGCGCTGCCCGCCGGGCGCGGGGTCGGGGTCGTCGCGCCGTTCGTGTCGCTGTTCTCGCGGCGGCTGCGGTGGTCCCTGGCCGGGCTGGTGGGCGCGGTGTTCGCGCTGGCGGTGGCGTTGTGGCTGGTGACCGGGGTCCATCCGCTGGGGGCGCTGTATCTGACCCTGCTGGATCTGTTCGCGATCAACGACCCGGCGGTCGGGGCCACCACCGAGCGGCAGGTCCTGCAACTGCTCTCCGGGCTGGTCGGGTTGCTGCTGCTGCCGGTGCTGCTGGCGGCGGTCCTGGAGGCGCTCGGCACGTTCCGCGGAGCCGGGGCGTTGCGCCGGCCGCCGCGGGGGCTCGGCGGGCATGTGGTGCTGCTCGGGCTGGGGAAGATCGGCACGCGGGTGCTGACCCGGCTGCGTGAGCTGAACATCCCCGTGGTGTGCGTCGAGGCCGGGCCCGAGGCGCGCGGGGTCGCGGTGGCGCGGCGGCTGCGGGTGCCGGTGGTGCTGGGGGACGTCACGCAGGAGGGGGTGCTGGAGGCCGCGAAGATCCACCGCGCGCATGCGCTGCTCGCGGTGACCAGCTCCGACACGACGAATCTGGAGGCCGCGTTGTACGCGCGGTCGCTGCGGCCCGATCTGCGGGTGGTGCTGCGGCTGTACGACGACGACTTCGCGACCGCCGTGTACCGCACCCTGCGCGCCGCGCATCCGCAGGCGCTGACCCGCAGCCGGAGCGTGTCGCATCTCGCGGCGCCGTCGTTCGCCGGGGCGATGATGGGGCGGCAGATCCTGGGGGCGATTCCGGTGGAGCGGCGGGTGCTGCTGTTCGCCGCGCTGGCGGTCGGCGAGCATGCGCAGCTGGAGGGGAAGACGGTCGGGGAGGCGTTCCGGGCGGGGTACTGGCGGGTGTTGGCGCTGGACGCGAAGGGGGACGGGCCGGCCGAGTCGGCGCTGGTGTGGGATCTGCCCGACACGTATGTCCTGCGGGGCGAGGACCGGGTGGTGCTGGCCGCGACGCGGCGCGGGCTGGCGGAACTGCTGCGGCGACGGCGGCGTGGGGGTTCGTTCGCGTAAGCGCAGAGCGCTCCGCTGGGTGCCGCGGTGTGCCGCCGTCGTTGCGCCGCGGCGCCGTTGTGGCCGGTCGCGCAGTTCCCCGCGCCCCTTCAGGGCGCTGCCGCTCGCCCGGTCTGGTCAGGTCTGCGGACCCCCGCGACGGCGCCGTCGTTCGCCGCGGCGCCGTCGGGGCTGGTCGCGCAGTTCCCCGCGCCCCTTCAGGGCGCTGCCGCCCGCCCGGCCTGCTCAGGTCTGCGGACCCCCGCGACGGCGCCGTCGTTGCGCTGCGGCACCGTCGTGGCCGGTCGCGCAGTTCCCCGCGCCCCTTTGGGGCGCTGCCGCTCGCCCGGTCTGCTCAGGTCTGCGGACCCCCGCGACGGCGCCGTCGTTGCGCTGCGGCGCCGTCGTGGCCGGTCGCGCAGTTCCCCGCGCCCCTTCAGGGCGCTGCCGTGCCGCTGCCGACCTCGCCCGGCCTGCTCAGGCCCCGAACCCCCGCGACAGCGACGCAGAGGTTCGGCAGCCTGAGCCCTGCGCTCGAAGTGCCGCGATGCGCCGTCGTTCCGCTGCGGCGCCGTCGGGGCTGGTCGCGCAGTTCCCCGCGCCCCTTTGGGGCGCTGCCGATCGCCGGTCGGTTACGGCTTGAGGTGGCGTTCTGCGAATTCCAGTTCCAGGCGGACCTGCTTGATTCGCTCGTCGACCACCAGGGAGCCGTGGCCCGCGTCGTAGCGGTACACCTCGTGCACCGCGCGCCGCTCCTCCAGGCGCTCGACGTAGTTGTCGATCTGGCGGATGGGGCAGCGGGGGTCGTTGACCCCGGCCGAGATGTAGACGGGGGCGCGCACCTTGTCGACGTACGTCAGCGGGGACGAGGCCTCGAAGCGCTCCGGGACCTCCTCGGGGGTGCCGCCGAGCAGCGTGCGGTCCATCGCCTTCAGGGCCTCCATCTCGTCGTGGTAGGCCGTGACGTAGTCGGCGACGGGGACGGCGGCGATGCCGACGGTCCACGCGTCGGGCTGCAGGCCGAGGCCGAGGAGGGTGAGGTAGCCGCCCCAGGAGCCGCCGGTGAGGATCAGACGGGAGGGGTCGGACAGGCCCGAGCTCACCGCCCACTCGCGGACCGCCTCGATGTCCTCCAGCTCGATCAGGCCCACCCGGTGCTTCAGGGCGTCCGTCCAGGCCCGGCCGTAGCCCGTGGAGCCGCGGTAGTTGACGCGGACCACCGCGTACCCGTGGTCCACCCAGGCGGCGGGGGCGGCGGCGAAGGAGTCGCTGTCGTGCCAGGTCGGGCCGCCGTGGATGTCGAAGACGGTGGGGAGCGGGCCGGTGGCGCCCGCGGGCTTCTGCACCAGGGCGTGGATGCGGCCGCCCGGGCCCTCGACCCACACGTCCCGCACCGGGACCGAGCCCGGGGACTTCATGCCGGGCGGGTCCAGGACCACGGCGCCGGTCGTCGAGCGGACCGCCGGCGGCTGCTCGGAGGACGACCACAGGTACTCCACGCTGCCGTCCGGCCGGGCCGTCGCCCCGGAGACCGTGCCCGGCGGGGTCGGGATGCTCTCCAGCTTCCCGCTCGCCAGGTCGTAGCGGAACAGTTCGCTGCGCGCCTCGAAGCTGTGCACGACGAGCAGGCCCGAGCCGTCCGGGTACCACTCGGCGCTGACGTCGCCCGGCAGGTCCAGCGACAGGTCCGTCTGCGAACCCGTGGCGACGTCCCACACCAGGGGCTCCCAGCGGCCGCGGCGCTGGTGGCCGATGAGCAGCCGGGCGTCGCCGTCGACCGGGGCGAAGCCGAGCACCTCCAGGCCCAGCTCCTTCGTGCCGCCCAGGGTGTCGTCCAGGTCGGCGACCGTCGTGCCGTCCGGGCGCAGGACGCGCAGCGCGGAGTGCATCGCGTCGCCGTGCTCGGTGTGTTCGAGGGCGATGAGCGAGCCGTCGTGGGAGAGGTCGCCCACGCCGGCCGACTCGCGGTGCCGGTACAGCTCGAAGGGGGGTTCGCCGGCCCGCGCCACATGGATCGTGGTGCCCTCCTCGTCGGTCGAGCGGCCGACGATCGCCGTGCGGCCGTCGCGGCCGAGGGCCAGGCCGGCCGGGTAGGAGGGGTCGAGGCCGGGGGTGGCCGGCTCGTTCGCGCCACCGTCGAAGGGCTGGCGGCGCCAGACGCCGAACTCGTCGCCGTCCTTGTCGTCGAACCACCAGATCCATGCGCCGTCCGGGGAGAGCACGCCGTCCGTCGTGCCGTTGGCCCGGTCGGTCGCCTGGCGCTGGACGCCCGTGGCGCGGTCCCAGGCGTACAGCTCGTACGTTCCCGTCGCGTTGGACACGAACAGGGAGCGGTCCGGCGCGTCCTCCGCCCAGTCGGGCAGCGACACCCTCGGCGCCCGGAAGCGCTTCTCCCAGTCCGGCATGTCCTCGTACTGCTCGGGTGCGGCCGACCCGTTGCTCTCAGTCATGACCCCATACTGCCCGCCCGGACCCCTGTTGCGACGCCAAGGCCCCCAGGCTGTGGATAACTTCCCACCACCTTCGCACCGACTGCCCACCGATGAGCCGCGCGCCCGCCGCACTCGGGTGCCTCACCCCGCGGGTCGGCGGCCGACGCCCGCCCCGTACCGTGGGGGGCGTGTACCGGTTCCTGCTGACGCCCCGCTGGTGGGGGATCAACGTCTTCGTGCTGCTGGCCATCCCCTTCTGCCTGTTCATGGGGTCCTGGCAGCTGAGCCGGTTCGAGACGCGGGTGGACGACCACAGGGACGCGAAGGAACAGGCCGAGTCCGCCCGGACCGACCCCGCGCGACCGCTGGCCGAGCTGCTGCCCGTGGACAAGGCGACCTCCGGCAAGCAGGCCGTCGCCACCGGGCGCTACGGCAAGCAGCTGCTCGTGCCGGACCGGGAGATCGACGGCCGGTCCGGCTACTACGTGCTGACGCTGCTGAGCACGGACGGCGGCAAGGCGCTGCCCGTCGTGCGCGGCTGGCTGCCCGGGACCGCCGACGCCGCGAAGGCCCCGGCGCCGCCGGCCGGCGAGGTCACCGTCACCGGCGCGCTCCAGGCCTCCGAGCAGCCCGGCGACAACGGGGTGAGCGGCCAAGGCGGCCTGCCGGCCGGGCAGACCGCGGCGATCAGCGCCGCGTCGCTGGTCAACCTGGTGCCGGAAGACCTCTACGACGCCTGGGTCACGCTGGACACCGCCGACCCGGGAATGACGGCGGTGCCCGCGAAGGCGGCGTCCGACACGGGGCTGGACCTGAAGGCGTTCCAGAACCTGGGCTACACCGGCGAGTGGTTCGTCTTCGCCGGGTTCGTGGTGTTCATGTGGTTCCGGCTGCTGCGCCGCGAGGTGGAGTTCGCCCGGGACGCGGAGCTCGGCATCCTCCCGGAGGCGGACGACGAGAGCGCCGCGGTGGTTCAGGACGAGGCCAGCACGCCCGTCCGGTAGATCGTCCCCGCGCAGGCGTCGGACACCGTCGCGCTCTCCGTGGGGACGCCGCCGTCGGCCGTGTACGTGACCACGACGCTGCCGTCGGCCGTGCCGTCCTCGGTGAGCAGCTGGGTCGAGGTGCCGGAGGTGGTCTCGCCGGAGGCGCCGGACTGCTCGGTCGGGGTCGGCGAGGGGGAGGCCGAACCGCCGCTGTCGCCGCCGGTGCCGCCCGTGGTGGGGCAGCCCTCGGCGGCGGGCACCCAGGCGAACTTCACCTCGTAGGCGGAGCCCGGGGCGAGCACGTGCTGGGAGACGTAGAGGGAGGGGTCGGGCAGACCGGCCGCCGCGTCCCCGGAGACGTGTTCCAGCACGGTGATCTTCGTGGCGTCGGCCGCGCCCTGGGCGTCGTACGTCACGGAGGCGGCGCCGCCGACGGTACAGGTGGCGGCGGAGGAGTTCTGGACGCGGAAGGCGCCGTAGACGATGCCCGCCGAGTCGGCGACGTCGACCGTGGGGTCGCCGGCGGTGAGCTGGGTCGGCTCGCAGGGCGCCGCGCCGGCCGCGGACGCGGAGGTGGGGCCGGCCCCGCTGGAGGCGGTGCCCGCGGACTCCTTGTCCTGGCCGGGGTCGGTGGCGCCGCCCTTGCCCTGGTCATCGGTCTTGCCGGAGGAGTCGCCGACCTTGCCCGAGGAGCCGCCGTCGGGGTTCTTGCCCTGATCCACGCCTCCCTGCGCCTGTGAGGCCTGGCCGGCGATGGAAGGGTTGGCTTCGGAGCCGCCCGCGTTGGAGACATGGAGCACGGCGGGGACGGCGGTGGCGAGGAAGAGGGCCGCGGCCGCCATGCCGACGGCCGCCTGCCGCTTGCGGGCCCGCCGGACGGGGACGGCCCGCCGCAGATGGTCCAGCGTGCCGTCGCGGGGCTCCATCTCCTGGACGACGTCGTGCAGCATCCGGCGCAGTGCCAGCTCGTCCGAGTCGAGCCCTTCGGGGCCCTGATCGTCGAGGTGGTGGTTCACGGTTGAGTTCCCAGCGTGCGATTCGTCACTGTCGTGGCTCCTGCTGGAGCCCTGCCCGGCTTCCTCGCTCACGCCGGCGCCTCCATGGCTATGCGCAGGGCGGCGATGCCGCGCGAGCCGTAGGCCTTGACCGAGCCCAGCGAGATGCCGAGCGTCTCGGCGACCTGCGCCTCGGTCATGTCCGCGAAGTAGCGCAGCACGAGGACCTCGCGCTGGCGGCGCTGCAGGCCCTTCATCGCCTTGATGAGGGAGTCGCGCTCCAGCTGGTCGTAGGCGCCCTCCTCCGCGCTGGCCATGTCCGGCATCGGCTTGGAGAGCAGCTTCAGGCCGAGGATGCGGCGGCGCAGCGCGGAACGGGAGAGGTTGACGACCGTCTGGCGCAGATAGGCCAGGGTCTTCTCCGGGTCGCGGACGCGTTTGCGGGCGGAGTGGACGCGGATGAACGCCTCCTGGACGACGTCCTCGCAGGAGGCGGTGTCGTCGAGGAGGAGGGCGGCGAGGCCGAGGAGCGAGCGGTAGTGCGCCCGGTAGGTCTCGGTGAGGTGATCGACGGTGGTTCCGGCCGCCACGGCTTCTTCGACGCCGTCACGCTGACTGGGGATGCGGGCGGGCCGCGCTGCGGGCATCGGCGCAATCACCGGCATGCCGCCGGACGCGCCGGCCGTACGGGGCCGGAGGGCGCCGCGCGGCGGCCGGAGGGCCGCGCCGAGGGGCGCCACGGTGAGTTCGAGTACCTCTGCCACGCCAGTTGGACACACTTCCCCCCGTAGGGGTTGTACGCGTCCGGCAGCACTTTTGCGTCGACCAAGGTCACGCGCACCCGTCTCATGTGTCCCGCTCTTCCCCTGTATCCCATATGAAGGGCGTCCCCACGCCCACACACACGTCTGCGGCCACCCCCGAGGGGTGCCCGCAAAGACGCTCCCCGCCCTGCGCACGGTTGCGTAGAAGCGGGGAGGAAAATCTTCGGATGCCAAAGGTGTCCGATACAAGTGCTTCGGACCGTCGACCGGCTCACATTGTGTGCTGATTCTACTGACCCGTCAGGCTCTGGCCAGCACTTTTTCCGGTGGAAGACGCCTCGAAGCGCCATCAGGCACTGTGGCGGCGCCTCACCGCGACAGCTCGGCCGCCACCAGCTCCGCGATCTGGGCGGTGTTGAGGGCGGCGCCCTTGCGCAGGTTGTCCCCGCACACGAACAGTTCGAGCGCCGTCGGGTCGTCCAGGGCCCGCCGCACCCGGCCCACCCAGGTCGGGTCGGTGCCGACCACATCGGCGGGGGTGGGGAACTCCCCCGCCGCCGGGTTGTCGAAGAGGACGACCCCGGGGGCCGTCGCGAGGATCTCGCGGGCGCCGTCGACGGTGACCACGTCCTGGAAGCGGGCGTGGACGGTCAGGGAGTGCGTGGTGACGACCGGGACCCGGACGCAGGTCACGGCCACCGGCAGCTTGGGCAGCCCGAGGATCTTGCGGGATTCGTCCCGCACCTTCATCTCCTCCGACGACCAGCCGTCCTCGCGCAGCGACCCGGCCCAGGGGACGACGTTCAGCGCGACCGGCTCCGGGAACGGCCCGGTGTTGTCGCCGACGGCCCGGCGCACATCCCCCGGGCTGGTGCCCAGCTCGGTGCCGGCGACCAGCGCGATCTGCTGGCGCAGCGTCTCCACCCCGGCCCGCCCGGCCCCGCTCACCGCCTGGTACGAGGAGACCACCAGCTCGCGCAGCCCGTACTCGGCGTGCAGCGCGCCCAGGGCGACGATCATCGACAGGGTCGTGCAGTTGGGGTTGGCGACGATGCCGCGCGGCCGGGTCCGCACCGCGTGCGGATTGACCTCGGGGACGACCAGCGGCACCTGCGGATCCATCCGGAAGGCGCCGGAGTTGTCCACGACGACCACGCCCTTGGCGGCGGCGATCGGCGCCCACTGCGCTGCGACCTCGTCGGGCACGTCGAACATCGCGACGTCGACCCCGTCGAAGACCTCCTCCGCCAGGGCGAGAACTTCGACCTCCTCGCCGCGCACGGCCAGCTTGCGGCCGGCCGAGCGCGGTGAGGCGACAAGCCGTATCTCGCCCCAGACGTCGGCCCGCTGGGACAGGATCCGCAGCATGACCGTGCCGACCGCCCCGGTCGCCCCCACGACCGCGAGCGTCGGTCGGCGCGTCCCCGAGATCAACGCCCGGTGCCCCCGTAGACGACCGCTTCGTCGCTGTCGGAGTCCAGCCCGAAGGCGCTGTGCACGGCGCGCACGGCCTCGTTGACGTCGTCGGCGCGGGTCACGACCGAGATGCGGATCTCGGAGGTCGAGATGAGCTCGATGTTGACGCCCGCGTCGGCCAGGGCCTTGAAGAAGTCGGCCGTGACGCCCGGGTTGGTCTTCATCCCGGCGCCGACCAGGGAGATCTTGCCGATCTGGTCGTCGTAGCGCAGCGATTCGAAGCCGATGCCGGACCGGTTCTTCTCCAGGGCGTCGATGGCCTTGCGGCCCTCGGCCTTGGGGAGGGTGAAGGAGATGTCCGTCAGACCGGTGGACGCCGCGGACACGTTCTGCACGATCATGTCGATGTTGATCTCGGCGTCGGCGATCGTGCGGAAGATCACGGCGGCCTCGCCCGGCTTGTCCGGCACGCCGACGACCGTGACCTTGGCCTCGGAGGTGTCGTGCGCGACACCGGAGATGATGGCCTGCTCCACCGGCTTGTCCCCTTGCTGAATCTGTCGGGTCGGCTCACTGCTCACCCACGTGCCCTGGAGCCCGCTGAAGCTGGACCGGACGTGGATCGGGATGTTGTAGCGGCGGGCGTACTCCACACAGCGGTGGAGCAGGACCTTGGAGCCGGAGGCCGCGAGCTCCAGCATGTCCTCGAAGGAGATCCAGTCGATCTTCTTCGCCTTCGTCACCACGCGCGGGTCGGCGGTGAACACGCCGTCCACGTCGGTGTAGATCTCGCAGACCTCGGCGTCGAGCGCGGCGGCCAGGGCGACGGCCGTCGTGTCGGAGCCGCCGCGGCCCAGCGTGGTGATGTCCTTCTTGTCCTGGCTGACACCCTGGAACCCGGCGACGATGGCGATGTTGCCCTCGTCCAGCGCGGTCCGGATGCGGCCCGGCGTGACGTCGATGATCCGGGCTTTGTTGTGGACCGAGTCGGTGATGACGCCTGCCTGGCTGCCGGTGAACGACTGGGCGCTGTGGCCCAGGTTTTTGATCGCCATCGCCAGCAGGGCCATGGAGATCCGCTCTCCGGCGGTCAGCAGCATGTCGAATTCCCGGCCGCTGGGCATCGGTGACACCTGCTCGGCGAGATCGATCAGCTCGTCCGTCGTGTCGCCCATCGCGGAAACGACGACGACCACCTGGTGGCCGTTCTTCTTCGCTTCCACGATCCGCTTGGCGACGCGCTTGATGCCCTCGGCATCGGCTACGGAGGAGCCTCCGTACTTCTGCACGACAAGGCCCACGTGCGCTCCTCGCTCAGTTTGTCTCTTTCCGCACATACGCCCTTGTACTGCGGTCGGCTCAGTCTAACGAGCGCCCGCATTCCACCCCCCGAGTACCGCATCGTGAGATGTGCCGGACGCCCGCTCGGGATCTCCCTTCCCCCTGAACCGGAAGTGATAGCTGTGAATTAAGTTTCAAGCAATATGAGAGGGATTCCAACCTGGGTGGGTTGAGGTTCACGGGTGTTCGAACGGCTGGTGGCCGTTGTCACCCCTCCGGCACCGGCTGTTCGCCGGGGGCGGGGAATCCCGCCCTGTCCTGCCGCGACGTGACGGGGACGTCCTCGACCCGGCCCGGCGCCTTGTGCCCGGTGCGCTGCCGGAGCAGGCCCCAGCCCTGGGCGAGGATGCCGTCTGCGTGGTACTCGGGCACGCGATCGGCGCCGATGACACGGAAACCCTCATGCTTGAACTTCTTGCGCCAGGTCGGCTCACCGAACCCGGGTGCGGGCCCACGGCCCGGCCTCCAGTGCGCATGCTGCTCCACGGCAAGGTTCCACACGAACCGCGCGTGCGCGCAGTGCAGCAGCATCCGCCGCTCCCGCCCGCCCGTCGGGTACATCCGAAACCCCGCAGCCCACCCTCGACATCTCGGACGACTACGCAGGAGCGCCCTCACCGCGATCCGGCTACCCCTGCCCCCGGGAACGGGCATTCACCCCCGCCCCAAAGGACCGGGCACCCTGCCCTAAGCCAGGTGGAAGACGACGAGCCGGTCGCCGAGTCGCTGCGGCGCGGACTGAAGCGCTACGGCTTCGCAGTCGACCCCGTCATTGCAACTCCTGTGCAGCTGGCGTCTGTTGGGATGACTCAAGACTCGCTTCGGGCCGGTTAGGGCCCGTGCAGCCGCCGTACAGGGGACGTACAACGCCCCGCCAATTCTGCGGCCGGCCACTCAGGCGGACGCCCGCTTCCCGCGGTCCCGGACCAGGCTGACGCCCGCCCCGAGGGAGACGACCCCCATGCCAACGGCCGTCAGCACGCCCTGCGACCCGTCGACCACGAAGGGGGCGACGGCGGCGACCGCGAGGTTGAACAGGAAGAGGAACCACAGGACGGGGCGGGAGGAGAGCAGGGACTTCATGGCGTGGCGTTCCTTAGCGTCGAAAGTGCTCGGCGGGTTTCGCTGACGAGATCAACGATCCCGTCTCCGACCTGCACAAACGAGGGAGCCCACTCCCGACCCGAGGGTGTAGACAGCTACACCACGCCGCCCCTGACGGGGGATCGCGCCGGCTCAGTTGGCCGGGCGTACGCCGAGGCGGTCGCCGATCTCCTCCGCCATGACCCGGCCCGCCTCGAACTCGAGGGTCTCGTCGCCGAGCGGGGTCTGGTCGGTGTCGAGGCCGTCCAGCTCCTCCAGCGGCTGGTTCAGGCGGACGTGCGCGAGCACCGAGTGCAGGGCGCGCAGGGTCGCCGAGGCCGTGGCGCCCCAGTTGGAGAAGTAGGAGAACTGCCACCACCACAGGGCCTCGGTGGTGCGGCCCGCGCGGTAGTGGACCATGCCGTGGCGCAGGTCGGCGATGACGTCGGCGAGGTCGTCGGAGATCCGGGCCGGCACGGGCGCCTTGCGCGGCTCGTACGGGTCGAAGACCTCCGAGTAGACGTCCACCGGCTCCAGCAGACGGGCCAGGTTCTCCCGGAGTTCGTCCGCGTCCGGCTCGAAGCCCGGGTCGGGCTCGTAGCGCTCGTCCGGGAGGATGTCCTCGTGCGCGCCCAGGCGGCCCCCGGCCAGGAGCAGCTGGGAGACCTCCAGGAGGAGGAAGGGGACCGCCGAGCCCGGCTCGTCGCCCTTGGCCACCTCCGTGACGGCTACCAGGAAGCTCTCGACCTGGTCCGCGATCTGGACCGCGAAGTCGTCCGGGCTCTGGCCGGTCGCGTGCAGCGTGGCGTCAGACATCTAGGAGTCGTCTCCCCTCGAAGGCGCGGCCGAGGGTGACCTCGTCCGCGTATTCCAGGTCGCCACCCACCGGGAGGCCGCTGGCCAGGCGGGTGACCTTCAGGCCCATGGGCTTGATCATGCGGGCGAGGTAGGTGGCGGTCGCCTCGCCCTCCAGGTTCGGATCGGTGGCCAGGATCAGCTCCGTGACCGTGCCGTCGGCCAACCGCGCGAGGAGTTCCCGTATCCGCAGGTCGTCGGGGCCGACTCCCTCGATGGGGCTGATCGCGCCGCCGAGGACGTGGTACCGGCCGCGGAACTCGCGCGTGCGCTCGACCGCGACGACGTCCTTGGGCTCCTCCACGACACAGATGACGGAAGGATCCCGGCGGGCGTCGCGGCAGATGCCGCACAGTTCCTCCTGGGCCACATTGCCGCAGGTCGCGCAGAAGCGGACCTTGGCCTTGACCTCCATCAGGCACTGCGCGAGCCGCCGTACGTCCGTCGGTTCCGCCTGCAGGATGTGGAAGGCGATCCGCTGCGCGCTCTTGGGACCGACGCCGGGCAGCCGCCCGAGCTCGTCGATGAGGTCCTGGACCACGCCTTCGTACAACGGACTGCCGTCCTTCCTGAGGGTTCCTTGCCGTACGTACGGTAGTTGGCCGGGGCCGGTCTTAGAAAGGCAGTCCCGGGATACCGCTGCCGCCGCCCAGGCCCTGGGCCAGCGGGCCGAGCTTCTGCTGCTGGAGCGTCTGCGCGTTCTCGTTGGCCGCGTGGACGGCCGCGACGATCAGGTCGGCGAGGGTCTCGGTGTCGTCGGGGTCCACCGCCTTCGGGTCGATCTGCAGGGCGCGCAGTTCGCCGGAGCCGGTCACCGTGGCCTTGACCAGGCCGCCGCCCGCCTGTCCGTCGACCTCCGTGTTCGCCAGCTCCTCCTGGGCGCGGGCCAGATCCTGCTGCATCTTCTGGGCCTGCTGAAGCAGCTGCTGCATATTGGGCTGGCCGCCACCGGGAATCACGAATCGGCTCCTGTCTGCCTTCTTGTCGCTGTCTGCCACTGAGCCTACGTGCTCCATCAGCCCGTCGCCCTGTCACTCTTTCGAGTGAGCCACTTCGCTGTCCTATACCTGATCAAGGCATCATTCCGGGCGGAAAAGCAGTGAAAGCTGCCTCTTCGCCACCCATTGGGCGGTAGTAAGAGTCCGGCACATCAGCATCAGACGTTACGCGGAGTGACCGAGTCAGTAGGGAGTGCGGGTGGGTCAGCAGCCGGAGATGCAGCCCGAGGGTCCGCCTCAGGACGGGCGGGGCGAGGGCGCGGCCGGGCTGCGGCCGGGCGACCTGACCGGGCGGGCGTTCCCGCTCGGGGACTGGGGCGAGCCCGCCGAGCGGCTCGACGAGCTGTACCGGTGGGTGGAGCGCGGGGCGCTGGAGACCGCCGCCTGGTACCTCGCCGACCGGGTGTGGAAGCGGCGCGGCGCGCGCGTGCTGCGCACCGGGGCGGCGGCGGGGGCGGTGTGCGCGGCGGCGCTGCCGTTGCTGGACCTCACCCGGGTGCTGGGCGGGGTCGCCCCCTGGGGGTATCTGGCGCTGCTGCTGGCGGTGGCCTGTGTGGGGGCGGACCGGTTCTTCGGCGTGACGTCCGGCTGGATAAGGGACGTGGCCACCGCGCAGGCCGTGCAGCGCCGGCTCCAGGTGCTCCAGTTCGACTGGGCGTCGGAGAGCGTCCGGGAGGTGCTGGGCCCGGCCGACGGCACGGCGAGCGAGGCGGCCGAGCGGTGTTTGGCGGTGCTGCGGCGGTTCTCGGAGGACGTCACGGACCTGGTGCGCACGGAGACCGCCGACTGGATGGTGGAGTTCCGGACCGGGCCCACGCCCATGGGGATCCAGGCGGCGGTCGCCTCCGGCGTCCGCGCGGACGGCTCGGGCTCGGGCCGCTTCCCGATGCCCCCCGGGGTGAACGCCCGCCCGAACATGCCCAGGCAGCGCCCGCCGGAGCCGAGGTGACGCCGGTCGCCCCGGCCCGCCCGTCACACGGTCACGCCGTCACGGGCGCGCCTCGTCGGCGCACAGCCGTAGGCCTTCCGACGTCCAGCACGGTAGATGGCCGTGGGTGCGGATCACGTCCTGGCCGTTGCCCCGGGTGAGATAGGTCAGCAGGCTGGAGGCCAGGGAGTCGGCCGGGGGGCGGCCGTAGGTGTAGGCGTACTCGATCTCGCGGTACGGGTAGGCGCTCGTGCCGTGTTCGATGGCGTCCGCGGAGGGCGCCTCGCCGTCGAGGTCGACCGGGTGCAGTCCCTTGGCGTCGTCGGCCAGGTTTAGCTCGCTGTAGCCGATCGCGCCCGGGGTGGCGGCGACCATCGACAGCACCTGGTCGGTGGAGTCGAGTTCGCAGCGCACGACGGGGGCCGTCGGATCGTCCTTGCGGCGGCAGTCGACGGACGAGTTCGCGATCTCGCCCCGGCCGCCCAGCACCCGCCGCTGGAACACCTGCCGGGTCCCGGAGTTGGCGTCCCGGCTGACCAGGACCACCGGCAGACGCGGGCCGCCCACCTCGATCCAGTCGGTGATCTCACCGCGATACAGCCGCCGCACGTCCGCCGTGGAGAGGTTCGTCAGCTTGATGCCGTCGTGGACGACCAGCGCGAACACGGACACCGCGACACGGTTCTCGCTCAGCTCGTCGACCCCGATCGGCTTGGGGCCGTCGGAGAGGGCGACGACCGGCGGCGAGCCCTTCTTCCGCTCGGCGCCCGCCGCGACGAGTTCGCGGATGCCGGCCGTCGAGCCGTGCGGGTCCACGGTGAGGTGCGCGCCCTCGCAGTCGCGTTCGTACTTGGCCGCGACCTCCCGGATCACCGGGGCGAACGCGGTCGAGCCGGTGACCGTGAGCGTGCCGCGCGCGCAGCCGATCGGCGGCGGGTCGTCCCGGACGACGACGATCGCCGCGAGGGTGACCACGCAGACCGTGAGCAGGATGGAGATCAGCCGGGACGCGCGGCTGAACAGCGGCGGGGTGT
Source organism: Streptomyces sp. NPDC001858 (assembly GCF_053594615.1). Classification (NCBI taxonomy): domain Bacteria; kingdom Bacillati; phylum Actinomycetota; class Actinomycetes; order Kitasatosporales; family Streptomycetaceae; genus Streptomyces; species Streptomyces sp. NPDC001858. Next base: position 110,129 of record NZ_JBSFEV010000009.1, on the reverse strand, counting down.
CGTCCGGGGTCGCGCTCCGGTTGGGGTGCACCTCGCCGTCGCGCAGACCGCCGTAGAGCCGGATGCCGCGGCCCACGTCGCCGCCGGACAGCAGCACCAGCAGCTTGAAGTGATCGCGGGGGTTGAGCGGGACGCGCGGGATGCGCAGGGTGTCGCCGTCGTAGCCGAAGCCGCGCTCCGCGATGAAGTGGTCCATCAGATGGCCGGACTCTGTGGGCTGGGTGACCGACACCCCGCGGATGGTGCGGTCGGTGAACACGGCGGTCAGGCCGTGGAGTTCGGGGCCGGTGTAGTCGTCGCGGGCGATGCCCTGCGAGCCGTCGTTCTCGATGCGCAGCAGGACGAGCGTCGCGTCCGACATGCCCGGCGCCTCGTCGAAGAGGCCGAGCCTGCGGTTGGGCCGGCCGGATCTGACGTCGTCGCCCACCGGGTTGTCCATCTGCACCCGGTAGCCCACCCTCTTGCGCCGCGGTGTCCGGCGCTCGAACCAGACCATGATCCCGGACGCGACGATGCCGACGAAGGCCGTTCCCACGGCCACGATGTTCTCCGCGTTCAGCCAGTCCACTGTGGGTGCCCCCGCAATTCCCGACAGTCGGTCGTGAGTTCACCGTACGGGTGTTCCAGTGCGGGGGTCGGCGAGGTCGTCGGACGTTCGCGGAACGTTCATCCGCGGCGGTAGGTGAGCTTCTCCCCCGTGCCGGTGTTGACGCGTTGCAGCCGGCCGTCGGCGAGCAGGGTGACCTCGGAGGCGGCGCCGGGGCTGCACGAGGAGAGGGGCTCGCCGGCGGTGACCTTGGAGGGGCCGATCGCCAACGGGCCCTGGCCGCCGGGCCGTTGGGACAGGGTCGCGCTGAACTCGCAGTGGTAGGCGTCCCCGTCGGCGACGAGCACGAGCACGGCGTCGCCGACCTGGCCCTGCGAGATGGTCAGCCGGCGGGTGTTCGAACCGGTCTCGTTCTCGATGGTGGTCGTCCAGACGCCGAGATAGCGCGCCGGGACGACCCCGTCCGTCGCCGAGGCGGAGGCCGACGCGGAGGGCGAGGCGGACTCGGACCCGCCCGGGGTGGGCAGCGCCGAGGCCTTCGGCGAGGAGGACGTCGACGGTCCGGGCGCCGGGTTCGCGGTGGGGTCGCCGTCGCCGTTCATGAACGCGTACACCGAGCCGCCGGCGGCGATCGCGACCACCAGGGCGACCAGGACCAGCAGGGCGGTCGCCCGGCCGCTGCGGCGCGGCGGCTCCTCGGGGTCGACCGGACCGGCGGGTCCGGCGGGCCCGGCGGGCTGCCCGTAGGGGTCGTAGGGGTCGTAGGGCGGGGTGCCCCCGGCGGCGTACGGGTTGTAGGGCACCGGCCCGCCCGCCGGCTGCTGCTGCTGCTGCTGCGGGTAGCCGTAGCCCGGGGTCCGGGCCTGGGCCTGGGTCGCGGCCGGATGCGGCTGGGGGTGGCCGTACGCCGGATGGGCCGGGCCGACGTCCGCGCCCGGCGGGGGCGGCTGCGACGGGATGCGGCCGAACCCGGCGACCAGCGTGGGGCGGTGGTCCGGCGCGAGCGCGTCGCCGCGCGGGCCGGAGTGCTCCGGCGCGGCCTCGGGGGAAGCCTCCGGGTACCCGGCGGGGTACCGCTCCGCGCCCTCGGGGTCCTCCACCTCCAGCAGCCGCACGGCGTGCCGACCGAGCTGGGCCACCAGCGCGCCGGGCAGCCAGGGGTCGCGGGAGCGGCCGTCGGAGACGGTGTCGTCGACGCCCGTCAGCTCCAGGATCCGGTCGAGGGAGGGCCGGGCGGCCGGGTCTTTGCGCAGGCACGCGCGGACCAGGTCGGCGATGCCCTCGGGGACGCCCGACAGCTCGGGCTCCTCCTCTGCAATGCGGAACATCAGCGCGTGCACCCCGCTGTCGGCGGAGCCGAAGGGCAGGGTGCCGGTGGCGGCGTAGGCGATGACCGAGCCGAGGCAGAAGACATCGCTGGCCGGGGTGATCCCGTCGCCGCGCAGCTGCTCGGGGGCCATGAAGCCGGGCGAGCCGACCACCGCGCCGGCCTCGGTCAGCGGGCCCTCGCCGGTCACGCTCTCCAGCGCCCGCGCGACGCCGAAGTCGATCACCCGGGGTCCCTCGATGGTGACCATCACATTGGACGGCTTGAGGTCGCGGTGGACGATCCCGGCCGCGTGGATGTTGGCGAGCGCGTGCGCGAGCCCGGCGGCGAGGATGCGCACCGACCGCTCGGGCAGCGGACCGTGGTCCTGGCCGACCACCTGCTGGAGGCTCGGCCCGGCGACATAGCCGGTGGCGACCCAGGGCACGGCGGCCTCGGTGTCGGCGTCCAGGACGGGCGCGGTCCAGAACCCGCCGACCCGCTGCGCGCTGCGCACCTCCTGCCGGAACCGCGCCCGGAACTCCTCGCGTGCGGCCAGCTCCCGCCGGACCAGCTTCACGGCGACCGTGCGCCCCCGGTCCGAGCGGGCCAGGTAGACCTGTCCCATGCCGCCCGCCCCGAGCCGCGCGAGCAGCCGGTAGCCGCCGATGCGCTGCGGGTCCCCCGGGCCCAGCTTCTCCATCGCAGCGCCGCCTTTCCCCCACATGTGTGATCGAGACATGTGTATTTCCAGCCGAGAATAATCCGGCCGTTCGGGGAGTAGGGCCGCACGGTGTCTACGGTTCCGTAACGGGCCCATCCCCGACGAGCCGCTCCGCGGCAGGCGGTTCCTCGGCAGGCCGTTCCTCGGCCGTCGGTTCCGCGGCAGGCCGTTCCATGGCAGGCGGTTCCGGGGCGGACGGCTCCTCGGCCGTCGGTCCCTCGGCGGGCCGTTCCTCGGCCGTCGGTCCCTCGACGGGCCGTTCCATGGCAGGCCGTTCCTCGGCAGGCCGTTCCGGGGCAGGCGGTTCCGGGGCGGACGGTTCCTCGGCCGTCGGTCCCTCGGCGGGCCGTTCCTCGGCCGTCGGTTCCTCGACGGGCCGTTCCATGGCAGGCCGTTCCGGGCCGACGATTCCTCGGCAGGCCGTTTCGTGGCGGACAGTTCCTCGGCCGACGGTTCCTCGGCAGGCCGTTCCGCGGCCTACGGTTCCTCGGCGGGCCGTTCCGTGGCCGTCGGTTCCTCGGCGAGAGCCGCGAGGTTGTCCAGGGCCTTGGACAGGCGTTCCAGTAGGCGGACTGCCTCGGCGAGCTCCGCCTCGCCGAACTCCTGCGCCAGCCGGTCGGCGAAGGCCGTGTGCCCGGGGTCGATGCGGGCGATCGCGGCCCGCCCCTGCACAGTGGGCGCGAGCAGCTTGGCGCGCCGGTGGGCGGGGTTGGGCCGGTACTCGGCGAGACCGCGCTCCACCAGCACGTCGGCTATGCGCTGCACGCTCTGCCGGGTGATGCCCATGGCGCGGGCGATGCCGGACACCGGCAGCGGATCGCCCAGCACCGCGCCGAGCACCTGCCACCGGGCGGCCGAGAGCCCGGCGGGCCCGGCGAGCTCCTCCGCGACGGCGAGGAACTGGCCGTTCAGCCGGAAGACCCCGAGGGCGCTGCGGCTGAGCAGGTCCTGACGTTCCCGGCTCACTGGACCCCGGCCTTCGCCAGCACCTCGTACGCCTCCGCGTCGGAGTCGTGGAACAGCCGGTACCAGGCGTCCAACACCTCGCCCTCGTACACGCCGAGGAGCCGGAGGATCTCGCGCGCGAAGGCGACCGGCTCGGTCGGACCCGCGGTGATCAGACCCCGATCGGTGACGGCGTCCGCGTCGACGTACCGCTCGCCGCCCGCGTAGCCGGTGGCGGCGAGATAGAAGGAGACGGCACTGGTGTGGTCGCGGTCGTCCAGCAGGCCCTCGCGGGCGAGGCCGGCGGTGGCCCCGCAGATCGCGGCGACGGGCGTCCCGGCGTCGAGGAACGCGCGCGCGGTGCGGGCGAAGGGGGCCAGGTCGTCGGAGGTGTCCCAGAGGTCGCCGCCCGGCAGGATCAGCAGCCGGGCGTCCTCGGGGCGGACGTCGGCCAGGGCCAGGTCGGGCCGGATGCGCAGACCGCCGACGCTGACGACGGGTTCGCGGGTGGGGCCCACGGTCCGGATCTCGTGTCCGGCACGGGCGAGGTACGCCGTGGCGTGGCCCGTCTCCCAGTCGGCGAGGGCGTCGTACACGGCCAGGTACACCGGCTTGCGGTCCCCGTCGTGGCCGCGGTCGTCGTGGGCGTTGTAGGCGCTGTTCATGGCTCCTCCTCGGACGGCAATCTCTATGACAGCATGCTGTCACTTAGGCAGCATGCTGTCAATGCCTTCCCGGCTCCTCCCATGCCCGACAACCTGTCGCGGAATCGCCCCCGCCACCGCACAGGACGCCGATATCCCTTCCGCATCGCGGACTTCTACGCTCGCCGGCATGACCCCTCAGACCGACTCCCGGACCGGCGCCGCCGTGAAGGCCGCGGACCGCGCGCACGTCTTCCACCCCTGGTCCGCCCAGGAGCTCATCGACCCGCTCGCCGTGGCCGGCGCGGAGGGGTCCTACTTCTGGGACCACGACGGCAACCGGTACCTCGACCTGACCAGCGGGCTCGTCTACGCCAACATCGGCTACCGGCACCCGAAGGTCGTCGCCGCGATCCAGGAGCAGGCCGCGACGCTGGCCACCTTCGCGCCCGCCTTCGCGATCGAGGCCCGCTCCGAGGCCGCCCGGCTGATCGCCGAGCGGACCCCCGGCGACCTGGACAAGATCTTCTTCACCAACGGCGGGGCGGACGCCGTCGAGCACGCCGTGCGCATGGCCCGGCTGCACACCGGGCGCGCCAAGGTGCTCGCCGCCTACCGCTCGTACCACGGCGGCACCCAGCAGGCCGTGAACATCACCGGCGACCCGCGCCGCTGGGCCTCCGACACCGCGACGGCCGGGGTCGTGCACTTCTGGGCCCCGTACCTGTACCGCTCCCGTTTCTACGCGCGGACCGAGGAAGAGGAGTGCGCCCGCGCGCTGGAGCACCTGGAGACGACGATCGCGTTCGAGGGGCCGGGGACGATCGCCGCGATCATCCTGGAGACCGTGCCGGGCACCGCCGGGATCATGGTCCCGCCGCCCGGCTACCTCGCCGGGGTCCGCGCCCTGTGCGACCGGCACGGCATCGTCTTCGTCCTGGACGAGGTGATGGCCGGGTTCGGCCGCACCGGCGAGTGGTTCGCGGCCGACCTCTTCGACGTCACGCCCGACCTGATGACCTTCGCCAAGGGCGTGAACTCCGGATATGTGCCGCTGGGCGGCGTCGCGATCTCCGGCGCGATCGCGGACACCTTCGCCAAGCGGCCCTACCCGGGCGGTCTGACGTACTCCGGGCACCCGCTGGCCTGCGCGGCCGCCGTCGCGACGATCGGCGTCATGGCCGAGGAGGGCATCGTCGACCACGCCAGGAACCTCGGCGCGTCCGTCGTCGGACCGGGGCTGCGGGCGCTGGCCGAGCGGCACCCGTGCGTCGGCGAGGTGCGCGGGGTCGGCATGTTCTGGGCCCTGGAGCTGGTGCGGAACCGGGAGACGCGCGAGCCGCTCGTGCCCTACAACGCGGCCGGCGAGGCCAACGCGGCCATGGTCGCCTTCGGCGCGGCCGCCAGGAAGGCCGGGGTGTGGCCGTTCGTCAACATGAACCGCACCCACTTCGTGCCGCCGCTCAACGCCTCCGAGTCCGAGGTGAAGGAGGGCCTCGCGGCCCTGGACACGGCGCTCTCGGCAGCCGACGAGCACACCGGGTGAGGGGTACCTCAGGCACTGATCTGTCCCTGATCTGTCCCTGATTTTGTCCCTGATCTGTCCGTGATCAAGGACTGATCAGGGACAGATCAGGGGCGACTCCGGGCCGTTACGCGTACAAGGCCTTGATTTCGTCGAACGCGTAAGGTGGCGTGCTCGTACATACCGACGAGCAGGTCACTTTCCCGCCCCCGACGATGGAGACGCCCCGACGATGCCCGGCAGCACCGGCAACGGAGCCGTGACGCGCAGCACCCTGCGACAGCAGATCGCCGACGCGTTGCGCGACGAGGTGCTGGCCGGGCGGCTGCAACCGGGCCAGGAGTTCACGGTGAAGGAGATCGCCGAGCAGTACGGCGTCTCCGCGACCCCCGTCCGCGAGGCCCTCGTCGACCTCTCCGCCCAGGGCCTCCTGGAGGCCGACCAGCACCGGGGCTTCCGCGTCCACGAGTACTCCGTCGCGGACTACAAGGGCATGATCGAGGCGCGCAGCCTGATCATCGAGGGGATGTTCCTCGCCCTGGAGCAGGGCCGCCATCGCCAGCGCAACTTCCAGGAGCCGCGCACGGCGGCCGCCATCGCAGGCGTGCGGCGGCGCGGCGACGAGGCGCAGCGGGCCGCGTCCGCCGGCGACCTCACCGTCCTGATCGGCTACGACCTGCGGTTCTGGCGCGAGCTGAGCGCCCTGTTCGGCAACCCCTATCTCGCCGACTTCCTGCACCGGCTGCGCGTGCAGTCCTGGGTGTGCACGGTGCAGCACCTGCGCCGGCTGACCGACCTGCGCGGCTCGCTGTGGTCCGGCCACACCGAACTGGCCGACGCCCTGTACGCCCGCGACACCGCCGCCGCCCGCGTGATCCTCGCCGCGTACAACGACGACTCCATAGCCCTGCTCGAACGACTGGCGGCGGAATGAGGGCGGACGCCCCCACCGCTTCCGTGGAGCTGTCCGTCGTGATCCCGGCCTACAACGAGGAGCGCCGGCTCGGCCCCACCCTGGACGCGGTCGGCCGCCACCTCGACGCGACCGGGAGCCACTGGCGGACCTGGGAGATCCTGGTCGCCGACGACGGTTCCACCGACGCCACCCGCGAACTCGTCACCGTCCGCCGCGACCCCCGCATCCGGCTCGTCACCGGCGCCGGCGCGGGCAACCGGGGCAAGGGCCACGCCCTGCGCCTCGGCGTCGCCGCCAGCCGGGGCCGCCATGTCCTGGTCATGGACGCCGATCTCGCCACCCCCGTCGAGGAGCTGGAGCACCTGGAGAAGGCGCTCGCCGACGGACACGCGGCGGCGATCGGATCGCGGGCCGTGCCCGGCGCGACCCTCGGCAGCCGCCAGCACCGCATCCGCGAACTCCTCGGCACCGCCGGCAATCTGCTCATACGCCGGACGACCCTGCGCGGGATACGCGACACCCAGTGCGGGTTCAAACTGTTCGAGGGCGACAAGGCCCGCGCCGCGTTCGCCGCCTCCCGCCTCAACGGCTGGGCCATCGACGTCGAGGTGCTGCGCCACTTCCAGCGCGTGGGCTGGCCGGTCGCCGAGGTGCCCGTGCACTGGTCGCACCAGCCCGGCTCGAAGATCCGCCCCGGGGACTACCCGCGGATGCTGCGCGACCTGGTCCGGCTGCGGATACCGGTGCCCGGACCCGTGGACGTCCTCGCCGTCGTCCTCTTCCTCGCGATGGCCGTGACGCTCTACTCCGGCCGCTTCTTCGACCCGGACCACCGCTACCTCACCGACTCCCTCCAGGACCAGAACCAGTGGGAGTGGTTCTTCGCGGTGACCGCCGACAACATCGCCCACCTGCGCAATCCGCTGTTCACCGACCTCCAGGGCTTCCCCGACGGCGTGAACCTGATGGCCAACACGACGATGCTCGGCCTGTCGGTGCCGCTCACACCCCTCACCCTGCTCCTCGGCCCGGCCCTCGTCCTCAGCCTGGTGATGACGCTCGGCCTCGCCGCCACGGCCGTCGCCTGGTACCGGCTGATCGTGCGGCGGCTGGTCCGCCAGCGCGGGGCCGCCTTCGCCGGGGCCGCGTTCGCCGCGTTCGCGCCGCCGATGGTCAGCCACGCCAACGCCCACCCCAACTTCGTCGTGCTGTTCATGATCCCGCCGATCATCGAGCGCGCCCTGCGGCTCACCACCGGCAGGCGGGTCACCCACGACGCCGTCGTCCTCGGCCTGATGACGGCCTACCAGTTCTTCCTCGGCGAGGAGCCGCTGCTGCTCGCCGCGATGGGCATGGCCCTGTTCGCCGTCGCCTACGCCGCCGTGCGCCCCGACGTCGCACGCAGCGCTGCCCGTCCGCTGCTGAACGGTCTGGCGATCGCCGCCGCCGTCTGTCTCCCGCTCGTCGTCTACCCGCTGGCCTGGCAGTTCTCCGGCCCGCAGAGCTATGCCGGCATCGACCACGGCAGCGCGCCCGGCGTCGCCAACTCCGTGCGCGCGCTGTTCTCCTTCGCCGAACGCTCGGCGATCGCGGGCGACGCCGACACCGCCGACGCCCTCTCCCTCAACCCGACCGAACAGAACGCGTTCTACGGCTGGCCGCTGGCCCTGCTCGCCTTCGCGATCACCGTCCGGCTGTGGCGGCAGCCGGCGGTCAGGGCGCTGGCCTGCACGGCGACGGCCGCGGCGGTGCTGTCCCTGGGCCCGCGCATCCCGCTGCCCCTCACCGACACGACCTTCCCCGGCCCCTGGTCCCTGCTCGCCGGCCTCCCGCTCTTCGAGTCCGTCATCGAGAGCCGGATCGCGCTGGTCTGCGCCCCGCCGCTGGGCATGCTGCTGGCCCTGGCGATCGGCGGGCTGGCGCACAGCCGCCGGCTCCTGACCCAGTACGCCGCACTGCTGGCCATGTGCGCGGCGCTCCTCCCCGTCGTCCCGGCCCCCCTGAAGTCCGAACCGCGCGCCGAGACGCCCGCCTTCTTCACCGACGGCGTCTGGAAGACGTACGTGCGCGACGGCGAGACCCTGGTCCCGGTCCCCCTGGCCGAACCCGAGGACGCCGAGGCCCTGCACTGGCAGACGGCAACCGACCTCGGCTTCGAGATGCCCGGCGGCTACTTCAACGGCCCTCTCGGCGAGGGCGACCGCACCGGCGTCTACGGCGTCCCGCTGCGCTTCACGGCGAGTCTGCTGCGCGACGTGCGGCAGACGGGCGTCGTCCCGGTGATCGACCCCGCCGCCCGGGCCGAGGCCCGCGCGGACCTCGCGTACTGGCGGGCGGGCGCCCTGGTGCTGGCCCCACAGCGGTACGCGGACCGGCTGCGTGAGACGGTGGACAAGCTCGTGGGCCTGCCGGGTAGGCGGGTGGCCGGAGTATGGGTATGGGACCTGCACCAGGGAACGCAGGAGGGGAGCTGACGTGAGCCACACCGATTACCCTTCCCCTTACCCTGCCCCACGGGACCGAGCAACGCGCTGAGTGAGGAGCTCTCTTTGGCCTGTGACCTGTGGCTGGTGCCGCTCGTCGACGTGTTGTGCCACACCCCCGACAACCCCTTCGCCGACGAACTCGCCCAGTACAACAAGGTGCTGGCCGAGGCGGGGCTCCCGCCCGTGCCGGTGTACCAGTACATGCCGGGCCTGTCCGGCGAGGTCGCCCCGGTGGCGGGCTTCGACTACGACGCGCTGCACTTCCTGCGCCGCGCCTACCTGCTCCAGGTGTGCCAGCTGCCGGTGACTCCGGTGGACGAACTGGGCGGTGACTACGAGCAGCTCCTGGAGATGTTCGAGGCGACGGCCCAGCAGTCCCACCTGGTCTGGCACTACGACCACGCGGGCGCGTACGTGCCGGTGGACTTCCCGCAGCCGCTCTCCAACGACGATCTGCTCGCGGGCGGCGGACCCCTCGGCTCCTCCCAGTCCCTCCTGCGGGAACTGGAGTTCGTGGCCCCGTCCCTCGGCATCGATCCGGCCAATCCGCCGACGGCACCGCAACCGCCCGCCGGTCCCACGGAGTTGGAGGAACCGGCCAATCCCGCGCCGTACGATCCCAGCCCCTTCGCCCGCGAACGGCACGTGTGGCTCGGCCTGCACGCGGCGGCGACGCGGAGCCTGGCGCAGGGTTCGATGATCGTGTTCAGCTGACCGGACCGACTGTCCGCGACGCCGGCACGGCGACGCCTACACGGCGACGGCGGTCAACGGCCCAGCTGGGCGAGCCCCTTCTGTACGTCCTCCATGTCCATCACCGGCGTGTAGGTGATCTCCGCCCCGAGGTTGAGGAAGAACGGCTCGCTCAGCGCGGGCATCTCCCAGCTGTCCGTCATGTCGAAGAACACATAGGCGGTCCGCCGGCCGTGATCGGTGGTGAAGTAGGCCGCTTCGGGCTTGATCTGCTCCATCGACTCCTGGATCAGCTTCCCGAGCGTCCCGTTCCGGATGGCCTCGTTGGCCTTCTCGGTGTCCATGGACGCCTTGAGCATGACGCGCATCGCACTCACCTTCTTCTGGTCGACGCACGCATACGTACTACTTCAGGATATGTCCGACCACGGGCCGGTCAAGGATGTCCAAGACCGGCCCGAGCCGACGTGCTGTGCCTGTGCGGCTTACAGGGCGGTTTACAGGAACGAGTTGATCTCGATCGTCTCGTCCCGGCCCGGGCCCACGCCGATCGCGGAGATCGGGGCGCCGGACATCTCCTCCAGGGCCTTCACATAGGCCTGGGCGTTCTTCGGGAGGTCGGAGAACGACTTCGCCTTGGTGATGTCCTCGGACCAGCCCGGGAGGGTCTCGTAGATCGGCTTCGCATGGTGGAAGTCCGTCTGCGAGTACGGGAGTTCCTCGACGCGCCTGCCGTCGATCTCGTACGCGACGCAGACCGGGATCTCCTCCCAGCCGGTCAGGACGTCCAGCTTGGTGAGGAAGAAGTCCGTGAGGCCGTTGACCCTGGTCGCGTAGCGCGCGATGACCGCGTCGAACCAGCCGCAGCGGCGGTCGCGGCCGGTGGTGACGCCCCGCTCGCCGCCGATGCGGCGCAGCGCCTCGCCGTCCGCGTCGAAGAGCTCGGTCGGGAAGGGGCCCGAGCCGACGCGGGTCGTGTAGGCCTTCAGGATGCCGATGACCCGGCTGATCTTCGTCGGGCCCACGCCCGCGCCCGTGCAGGCGCCGCCCGCGGTCGGGTTCGACGAGGTGACGAAGGGGTACGTGCCGTGGTCGATGTCGAGGAGGGTGCCTTGACCGCCCTCGAAGAGGACGACCTTGTTCTGCTCCAGGGCCTGGTTGAGGACCAGGACGGTGTCGGTGACGTACGGAGCGAGCTTCTCCGCGTAACCGAGCAGTTCCTCGACGACCTGGTCGACCGCGATCGCGCGGCGGTTGTACAGCTTGGTGAGCAGCTGGTTCTTGGCGTCGAGCGCCGCCTCGACCTTCTGCGTGAGGATCGACTCGTCGTAGAGATCCTGGACGCGGATGCCGACCCGGTTGATCTTGTCCGCATATGTCGGACCGATACCCCGGCCGGTCGTGCCGATCTTGCGCTTTCCGAGGAAGCGTTCCGTCACCTTGTCGACAGTGACGTTGTAGGGCGTGATGATGTGCGCGTTGCCGCTGATCAGCAGCTTCGACGTATCGACGCCGCGCTCGTTCAGACCGCTCAGCTCGGAGAGCAGGACCGACGGGTCGACGACGACACCGTTACCGATGACCGGCGTACAGCCGGGGGACAGGATTCCGGAAGGGAGCAGGTGGAGTGCGTACTTCTGGTCGCCCACGACGACCGTGTGACCGGCGTTGTTGCCGCCCTGATAGCGCACTACGTAGTCCACCGAGCCACCGAGCAGGTCGGTGGCCTTTCCCTTGCCTTCGTCACCCCACTGAGCACCGAGCAGCACAAGTGCGGGCACGCGCGTACACCCCTTCCGGGTGGGGCATGTCCAAGGTCAGGGGCGTACACGGTGGCTCTTTCCACCGCGTGCACCACCGCACGCACGGCGACCGCCGTTGGTCGCCGCTTGTCGGACCCGGATGCCCCGGAATAGACCAAGCCCCTGGCGCAATAGCGCAAGGGGCTCTTGCACAAAGATGCTACCCGAGGAAGCGAGGCAGGACCGAGGTGGCGACTTCTCCGACGTCCGATCAGCTGCTGGTGATCATCGATCCGGTCGCCCTGCGCACGGACGGGGAGTCCGTACGAATCGCGAAAGACGTGCTCAGCGCGGGTGCGGCGAGCACCAAGGTGTGTCTGCCGCAGGACCCCGAGGAATTCGCCCGGGTGCTGTCCCGGCGGGGCTCGCGGCGGCCGGTGGTGATCGGCGACGACCGTGCGCTGACCCGGGCGGTGGCCCTGCTGCACCGGCAGCGGGCCCTGGCCGAATGTGTGCTGTCGGTGGTGCCGGTGGGCTCGATGCTGGGCGTCGCGCAGGCCCTGGGGGTGCCCACGGGGGCCGTGGCGGCGGCCCGTGCGGTCCTGGACGGCGCCGAACGCCGGCTGGACGTCCTGGTGGACGACAGCGACGGAGTGGTGCTGGGCGCGCTGCGGATCCCGCCCGTGCCGCTCGCCCCGCAGGACGCCGGGGACGAGGCGAACGGGGTGGACGGGGCGGAGGCCGGCGGCCGGCTCTGGCTGCGGACGGCCCAGTCGCTGGTGCGGACCCTGGTGCCCGCACGGCCGTCCCGGATCTCCCCCGCCACCGCCCCGCCCGGTCCCGCCCGGCTGCGCATCGAGGTCGACGGCGTGACGCTGATCGACCTCGACCAGCCGGTGGAGGCGGTGTCGGTGACCCCCGGCACGGGCGCGTCCGGCACCGCGTCCGTCGAGGTGCGGCCGCTGTCCCTGGGCGCGGAGGCGGCTCCCCTTCAGGCCCGGGGGCGGACGGTGACCGTCTCGGGCGCGGACTTCCGCTACCGGTCGGACACGGCGATCGCGGGGCCGGTGCGGCGGCGGACGTGGACCGTGCGGGAGGGGGCGCTGGGGCTGATGCTGCCGGGGCGGTGAGCCCGGAATCCCGTCCAGGCGCCGTCGCCCGTGGACCCGCCCCGGGCTGCCGTTCGCCCCGATGTTCTAAAGGTCTGGTTGACAAATATTTAACCGGTCCGGCCCCTTGAACGACTCATTGCGGCTGCACCATCCTCCTGCATCAGGGCGTCGATCCGACGCGCGCGGCGGCAACGGAAGGGGCCACCCGATGGCAGTGCAGGAGGACGTCGCCCCCGAGGCGGGCACGGGCGGCGACGAGACCGTTCACCGGCTCAAACCCAACGCCATCGGGTTGCTCGGCGTGGTCTTCATGGCCGTCGCGACGGCCGCGCCGATCACCGCGATGACGGGCAACGTGCCCTTCATGGTGTCGTCGGGCAACGGCGTCGGGGCCCCGGCGAGCTACCTCGTCGCAATGGTCGTCCTGGCGATCTTTTCCGTCGGCTTCACGTCGATGGCGAAGCACATCACCTCGACGGGCGCCTTCTACGGCTTCATCTCCTACGGCCTCGGCCGCTCCGTCGGCCTCGCCTCGGGCCTGCTCGCGACCTTCGCCTACGTGGTGTTCGAGCCGGCGCTGATCGGCATCTTCTCGTCGTTCGCCACCACGACCCTCAAGGACCAGACGGGCCTGGACATCCCGTGGTGGGCGTTCGCGGCGCTGATGCTCGCCGTCAACGCGACGGGCACCTGGTTCGGCGTGTCCGTCGCCGAGAAACTGCTGGTCGTGCTGCTCGCGACCGAGGTGACGGTCCTCGCGGCGATGGCGATCTCGGTCGCGCTCCACGGCGGCGGCCCGGACGGCTTCGGCCTCGACCCGGTCAACCCGGTCAACGCGTTCAAGGGGACCAGCGCCGGGCTGGGGCTGTTCTTCGCCTTCTGGTCGTGGGTCGGCTTCGAGTCGACGGCGATGTACGGCGAGGAGTCCCGCAACCCGAAGAAGATCATCCCCAAGGCGACGATGATCTCGGTGCTGGGCGTCGGCGTCTTCTACGTCTTCGTCTCCTGGATGGCCATCTCCGGCACCGGCGAGTCGCAGGCCGTGAAGGTCGCCACCGACAACCCGCTGGGCCTGTTCTTCGGCCCCACCGAGCGGTACGTCGGCCACTGGGCGGTCGACGTCATGCAGTGGCTGATGATCACCGGGTCGCTCGCCTGCGGCATGGCCTTCCACAACTGCGCCGCCCGCTACCTGTACGCGCTGGGCCGCGAGGGCGTCCTGCCCTCCCTGCAGCGCAGCATCGGCCGCACGCACGCCCGGCACGGCTCCCCGCACATCGCCGGCCTGGTCCAGACGGCCGTCTCCGCCGTCCTGATCGGCGCGTTCTGGGCGGCCGGCAAGGACCCGTACACCGGGACGTACGTGCTGCTCGCGATCCTCGGCACGATGGCGATCCTGGTGGTGCAGGCGGTGTGCTCGTTCGCGGTGCTGGTGTACTTCCGCTCCCACCACCCCGAGAGCCGGCACTGGTTCCGGACCTTCACCGCGCCGCTCCTCGGCGGGGTCGCGATGCTCGCCGTGGTGGCGCTGCTGGTGTCCAACATGGCCGTCGCGGCGGGCCCGGAGTCCGGCTCCCTGGTCCTGAAGGCCACCCCGTGGCTCGTCGCACTGATCGCGGCGGCCGGTCTGGGCTGTGCCCAGTACCTCAAGCGACGGTCCCCGCAGCGGTATCTGCTGCTGGGGCGGACGGTGCTGGAGGAGACGAAGGAACGCTGACCCACGTCAGGCCACTGACCCACGTCAGGCCACCGGCCCGGGCCGGTCCTGGCGCGGGTCAGGGGCCGAAGGTCTTGGCGCGGTGCTCCCGCCAGCGTTCCATCAGCCGGGTCAGCTCGCCCTCCAGGTACTCGAAGAAGGCGAGCGTCTCGGCGATCCGCTGGCCGCCGGGCGTCGCCACGCCGAGGCTTTCGACGCCCTCGCGCAGGGTCTTGCCCCACCGTGTGAGCACGGCGTCCCGGTTGGTCAGCGCCTCGTACCACTGATCGCTGTGCACCCGGTAGCGCTCGCGCCGCGAACCGGGTTCGCGCTCGCGCGAGACCATGTGCACCTGCGAGAGATAGCGCACCGCCCCGGAGACGGCGGCCGGGCTGACCTGGAGCTGCTCGCCGAGTTCGGCGGAGGTCATGGCCCCGGCGTCGGAGGCGAGCAGCGCGGCGAACACCCGGGCGGCCATCCGCTGCATCCCGGCCTCGACGAGCTGCGCCGCGAACGACTCGACAAACCTCGACAGGGCCTCGGCGTCCCGCCCTGTCGCCGCGGCGTTCCGCCCCGTCTCCTGGGCGTCCCGGCCGGCCTCGGGTGATTCCGTCATGCGTTCATCCTATCCGGGCTTCATACGCTTCCTTAACTTCACAAATTTCTGAAAGAAGCGTACGTTCTGAAGCATGACGAAGGCCATCACGGTGTCCGGACTGCACAAGTCCTTCGGCCGCACCCACGCGCTCGACGGCCTCGACCTGGAGGTCGAGACCGGTGAGGTGCACGGCTTCCTCGGCCCCAACGGCGCCGGCAAGTCCACGGCCATCCGCGTCCTGCTCGGCCTGCTGCGCGCCGACTCCGGCGCCGCGCAGATCCTCGGCCGCGACCCGTGGACCGACGCGGTCGAGGCCCACCGCCGGATCGCCTACGTACCGGGCGACGTGACCCTGTGGCGCAACCTCTCCGGCGGCGAGGTCATCGACCTGTACGGGCGACTGCGCGGCGGTCTGGACACGGCCCGCCGCGCCGCGCTCATCGACCGCTTCGAGCTGGACCCGACGAAAAAAGGCCGCACGTACTCCAAGGGCAACCGGCAAAAAGTCGCCCTGGTCGCCGCGTTCGCCTCGGACGTCGACCTGCTCATCCTCGACGAGCCGACCTCGGGCCTGGACCCCCTGATGGAGGAGGTCTTCCAGGCCTGCGTGGAGGAGGAACGCGACCGCGGCCGGACGATCCTGCTGTCCTCGCACATCCTCAGCGAGGTCGAGGAGCTGTGCGACCGCGTCAGCATCATCCGCAAGGGCCGCACCGTGGAGACGGGCTCGCTGGCCGACCTGCGCCATCTGACCCGCACCAGCGTCACGGCCGAACTGGCGAGCGCGCCCAACGGGTTGGCGCACCTGCCGGGCGTCCACGACCTCGACGTACAGGGCCGTCGCGTCCGCCTCCAGGTCGACACGGACAAACTCGACGCCGTGCTGCGGTCGTTGACCGGCTCGGGGGTGCGCTCGCTCACCTCGACGCCGCCGACGCTGGAGGAACTGTTCCTGCGCCACTACCAGGAGGCGTGATGACCTCCCTCGTGGGCACGGGAGTGCTGCTGCGCTTCAACCTCCGCCGCGACCGGGTCATGATCCCGGTGTGGGTGGCGGTGAACACCCTCATGGTCCTGTCCATGCCGGGCACCCTCAAAGGCCTCTACGCCACCGACGCCGAGCGCGCCGACCTGCTGCACCAGGTCGCCGCCAACTCCTCCCTCCGCGCCCTGATCGGGCCCGTCTTCGACGACTCCCTCGGCGCCCTCACCGCCTGGCGCGTCGGCGTCTACGCGGGCCTGCTCGCCGCCGTCACCGGCCTCCTCGTCGTCGTACGGCACACCCGGGACGAGGAGGAGAGCGGCCGGCACGAGCTGATCGTCTCCGGCATGGTCGGGCGTCGCGCCTCCCCGACGGCGGCCCTGCTGGCGGCCGGCGTCGCCGGCGGCGCACTGGCGCTGCTGGTCACGGCGGGCCTGGCGGGACAGGGGGCGGCCGGGGCGCTGGCCCTGGGCCTCGGCCTCGCCGGGGTGGGGATGCTGTTCGCCACCATGGCGGCGATCGTCGCGCAGCTCACGGAGAGCGCGCGGCTGGCGCGCGGTCTGACGGCCGCCCTGCTGGGCGCCGCGTTCGTGCTGCGGGCGGCCGGCGACTCGTCGAGCGACGGCGGCACGTCCGTGCTGACCTGGCTCTCCCCGCTCGGCTGGCTGGAGAACCTGCGGCCCTACGCCGACGAACGCTGGTGGGTGCTGCTGCTGTTCGCGGCGGCGATCGTGGCGCAGGGCGCGCTGGCCTACGCGCTGACCGGCCGCCGGGATCTGGGACTGAGCTTCCTGTCGACCCGCCCGGGACCGCCCACCGGACGGCTGGGCACCGCCTTCGCCCTGGCCTGGCGGCTCCAGCGGGGCAGCGTGCTGGGCTGGAGCATCGGCTTCTTCCTCGCGGGCGTCGTCTACGGCGGCCTGACGGAGGGCGCGGCCGACCTGGTCGGCGACAACGACCGCGCGCGCGAGATCTTCGAGCGGATGGGCGGCCAGTCGGGGCTGACGGACGCGTTCCTCGCCTCGATGATCGGCGTGCTCGGCCTGATCGCCGCGCTCTACGTCGTCGCCTCCGTGCTGCGGCTGCACGGCGAGGAGACCTCCGGGCGCGCGGAACCGGTGCTGGCCAACGCCGTGGGCCGGCTGCGCTGGGCCGCCGGGCATCTGGCGATCGCCTTCGGCGGCGCCGTGCTGATCATGCTGCTCGCCGGACTGGGCTTCGCCCTCGGCTACGGCCGCGAGCTCGGCCCGATCCTGGGCGCGTGCCTGGTGCAGGTGGCCGGCGTCTGGGCCGTCGGCGCGCTGGCAGTGCTGCTGTACGGGCTCGTCCCCCGGGCGGCGCCGGCGGCCTGGGCGGCGGCCGGGGCCGTCCTGCTGATCGGCTGGATCGGCCCCGCGCTGGACGCTCCCCAGGCAGTCCTGGACCTCTCCCCCTTCGGCCACCTCCCCAAGCTGCCGGGCGGGGAGATGGAGTGGGGGCCTGTGCTGGTGCTGGTGCTGGTGGCGGCGGCGATGGTGGGGGCGGGGCTGGCCGGACTGCGACGGCGTGACGTGACGACGTGAGGCGGGGTGAGGTGAGGCGGGGTGACGTGAGGCGGGGTGACGTGACGTATCGGGGAGCACTCGGTGGACCGGCCGGTGAACCGGGTGCGGGCAGGACTCGTCTCCCCTCACATGAACCGGAATGCGGTGACGTGCGGTGGCTGTGTGCTGTCGGTGGCGGGCGCGCTGACGGCCACGTCCGTGTGGCTCTCCTCGGCGCCCACCCGGATCCGGCTGGGCCGCGGCTTCGAGAGCGAGGGCATGGACCTCACCGTCCTGTTCACCCAACTCCCGCTGGTGTTCCTCGCGGGAGCCGCCGTCCCGGCCGTCGCGTACGCGACGGTCACCCGCCTGCTGGGCGGCAGACGGACCCAGGACGACGACGCATGACACCTCAGAAGCTTCAGGCTGTCAGACGGTGACGGCGAGGCCCTCCAGCCCCCGGATCACGAAGTTGGGCTTCCGTTGGGGCTCCGCCGCCAGCGCCAGCGTCGGGGCCTTCTCCAGCAGCGCCGTCATGGAGGCCGCCAGCTCGATCCGGGCCAGGGGCGCGCCGATGCAGTAGTGGATGCCCGCGCTGAACGAGATGTGCGGGTTGTCCTGACGGCTCAGATCGAGCCGCGCGGGGTCCCGGAAGACCTCCCCGTCATGGTTCGCGGACCCGAAGAGCAGCGCGATCTCCGCACCCCTCGGGATCGTGGTCCCGGCGATCTCGATCTCGTCCAGCACCCACCGCTCGAAGAGCTGGAGCGGGGTGTCGTAGCGCATCAGCTCCTCCACGGCGGTGGGGACGAGGGAGTGGTCCGCGCGCAGGGACGCCAACTGGTCGGGGTTGCGGAAGAGGGCGTACCAGCCATTGACCGTGGCGTTCACCGTGGCCTCGTGGCCCGCGTTCAGCAGCAGCACGCAGGTCGAGATCATCTCCTGCTCGGTGAGCCGGTCGCCCTCGTCGTGCGCGGCGATCAGACCCGAGATCAGGTCCTCCCCGGGCTCCTTGCGCCGCGCGGCGATCAGCTCCCGCAGATACTCCGAGAACTCCACCGACGCCCGCACGGCCCGCGCCGCCGTCTCCTCGCCGGGGTTCAGCTCGTACATCCCGCAGATGTCCGCGGACCAGGGCCGCAGCGGCGCCCGGTCCGACTCCGGGATCCCCAGCATCTCCGCGATGACGGCGACGGGCAGCGGCTCGGCGACATCGCTCAGCAGATCGCCCCCGCCCGCCGCCACCAGCCGGTCCACCAGCTCCCCGGCCAGCCGCCGCACATACGGCTTCAGCTGCTCCACCGTGCGCGGGGTGAACGCCTTCGACACCAGTCGCCGGATCCGGGTGTGGTCCGGCGGCTCCAGGTCGAGCATCCCGTGATCGTTGAGCGTGTGGAACGGCTCCTGCTCGGCGGGCGGCGCGGTCCGCCCGAAGTCCTCGTGCGTGAACCGGTGCTGATACGTCCGCCCCAGCCGCCGTTCCCGCAAGAGCGCGGACACATCCGCGTGCCGCGGCACGAGCCACTGGTCGGTCGGCTCGTAGTAGATCACCCGCCCCCGCCCCCGAAGCTCGGCGTACGCCGGATACGGCTCCGCCACGAACGCGGGATCCCAAGGATCGAAGGACAGGTCATCAACAAAAGCCATAAACGGACGCTAGCCCGCCACACGGCGTCCTGACCAGGGGGGCCTGGCAAGACGACGAGCCGCCCGCCGATGCCCAGGTCGAGAATCCGGAATCCGGGATCGGGGATCGGGGATCGGGAATCGGGAATCGGGGATCGGGGATCCGGGATCGGGAAGGATCACTGCATGAGCACCCAACCCTTTTCCGTCGAACGGCTCCCTCACTACACCCAGACCGAGCGGGACGAGATCACCGGCGGTGTCGACGACCCCGCCGGGGTTGGCGGGACCGGGCTTGTCTGGCGGGGCAAGGATCTTCACTTCGGGGTTCGGCAGGACGGTCGGCTCGTCGCGCACGCCGGGCTCATAGAGGCGGTGGTGTCGGTCGGGGGCCGCTCGCTGCCGGTGGTCGGGCTCGGGGGTGTCGTCGTGGCGCCCGGGCTGCGGGGCAGCGGGCTGGCGCGGCTGGTCGTGACGGCCGCGATGGACCACGCCCGTGGCACGGACGCCGAACTCGGGCTCCTCTTCTGCTGGCCCCGCCTGATCCCGCTCTACGAACGCCTCGGCTGGCGGGCCCTGGACGGCGAGATCGAGGCCGAACAGCCCGACGGTCCGGTCACCATGCCCCTGCGCCACATGTGGACCCCGCTGACCGAGGACGCCCACTGGCCGGCCGGCCCCGCGCGGCTGCTCTCGCTGCCGATGTGACGCTCCGGTGCGCCAGGGGCCCGCAAGTCACACTCCCCTGGCGCAGCCCTAGCCCGGGGTCACCAGTCTTGCCTCGTAGGCGAACACCGCCGCCTGGGTGCGGTCCCGCAGGCCCAGTTTCACCAGGATGCGGCTCACATGGGTCTTGATGGTCGACTCCGCCACCACCAGCCGCTCGGCTATCTCCGCGTTCGACAGGCCATGGGCGATCAGGACCAGTACCTCCGTCTCCCGTTCGGTCAGGTCGCCGTAGGACGCCTGGGCGGCCGTGCGCGACAGGCTCGGGGTGTCCGTGAGCTTGGCGAACTCCGTGATCAGACGCTTGGTGACGGAGGGCGCCAACAGGGCCTCGCCCGCCGCCACCACACGCACCCCGTCGGCCAGTTGGCGGGCCGAGGCGTCCTTCAGCAGAAAGCCCGAGGCTCCCGCGCGCAGCGCCTGGTAGACGTATTCGTCCAGGTCGAACGTGGTGAGCACCAGCACCTTCGCCGTGCCCTGCGCCGCGACGATCTCCCTGGTCGCCTCGATGCCGTTCAGCTCCGGCATGCGGATGTCCATCAGGACGACGTCGGGAGTCAGTTCGCGGACCCGGTCCACCGCCTCCCGGCCGTTGACCGCCTCGCCCACGACCTCGATGTCCGGCATCGCGTTCAGCAGGACCGAGAAGCCCTCGCGCACCATCATCTGGTCGTCGGCGATCAGTACCTTGATCGTCATGCCCCATCCTCATCGGCGGCACGCGCGGGAGCGGACGGGCCGGCGGAGGGCACGGCGACCATCGGGACCGGCAGGAACACCGTCACCTCGTAGCCTCCCTCCCGCGTCGGTTCCGCCGTCATCTCGCCGTTCAGCATCGTGACCCGCTCCCGCATTCCGGTGATGCCGTGACCGGCGCCGGGTGAGGGCTTGATCAGGCTCGGGTTGGGCGGGGCCCCGTTGACTATGCGCAGGCCCAGACCGCCGAGGACGTACCCGACCTCCACCCGCGCGGACGCCCCGGGCGCGTGGCGGAGCGTATTGCTCAGCGCCTCCTGGACTATTCGGTAGGCCGACAGCTCCACACCCTGCGGCAGTTCGCGCACCGCGCCGGTGACCCCCTTCTCCACGTCCAGGCCGGCCTCCCGCACGTTGGCGAGCAGCCCGTCCAGCTCGGCGAGCGTGGGCTGCGGGGCGTCCGGGACCTCGTAGTCCTCGGCGCGGACCACGCCCAGCACCCGGCGCAGCTCCGTGAGGGCCGCCACCGCGTTCTCGCGGATCGTCGCGAAGGCCTTCTCCAGCTCCGGCGGCGGGTTCTGCACCCGGTAGGGAGCGGCCTCCGCCTGGATGGCGACCACCGACATGTGGTGCGCGACCACGTCGTGCAGTTCGCGGGCGATCGTGGTGCGCTCCTCCAGCAGGGTGCGTCGGGACCGCTCGTGCGCCGTCACCGTCTCCTGGGCCGTCACCTTCTCCTCTGCCTGGAGGCGGATGTGCCAGACCGTGATCGTGAGGAGGATGATCGCGGAGAAGACGAGCATGGGCGCGGTGTTGGTGGTGTAGTGGCCCCACCCGAAGGCCGTCTCGGCGACGAAGCCGTAGGCCGCCGTCAACAGCCACATCCACGCCGCCGTGCGGGGACGGGTGCGTATCGCCACGACCGTCAGGACCATCAGGTGGGAGGCGAAGCTGCCGGGGAGCCACGGCCATTCGCCGTAGGTCTCGCCGACCAGGGCCACCACCGTGGTCGCGGCGAGGGACAGCCAGAACGCGCCGATCGGCCGCACCAGCGTCATCAGCACCGGCGCCAGGGCGAGCAGCCCGAGCACGGCGGACAGACTCCCTCCCCCGTTGTCGACCGAGGCGATCATCATCGCCAGGACGCCGCCCGCCCCGACCACCGCGTGCCGGGACCAGGTCGCGTACTCCCGCCTGCGGCCCTTCAGCCGGCCCAGGACGGCGCCGGTGGGCTCCTTGCGGGGCAGCGGGCGGTAGGCGAAGGCGTCGTGGATCAGGTCCTGTCGCAGGCCGCGCAGGGCTTCCGCGGCCGCCCGGAACTCCGGGCTGCGCGGCCGATAGGCCTCGAAGGAGTCGCCCGGGTCCTCCGGGTGCGCGGTGTGCGTCTGCGTCGTCTCGGTCACGTTCAAAACCGTAGGCGCAGCCGGGGGTCGCGGTCGTCACCAGTGAGAGGGGTTCCCGTGCATCCCTCTCAAGTACTACGGGTCGCACGGGGGACCCCCGGAGCAGGGCCGCTCGGTAACCCGCCGCTCAGTACCCGGGTACTTGGTCCCCCGCCGCTCAGTACCCGGCCGGTCGCACCAGCCCCGACTCGTAGGCGAACACCGCCGCCTGGGTGCGGTCCCGCAGGCCCAGTTTCACGAGGATGCGGCCCACATGCGTCTTCACCGTCTGCTCGGCGACGAAGAGGTGGCTCGCGATCTCCGTGTTGGACAGGCCCTGGGCGATGAGGGTGAGCACCTCCGTCTCGCGTTCCGTGAGGTCGCCGACGCGTTCCTTCAGCGGAGCCCTGGGCTTGCCGTCGAGACGGGAGAACTCGGCGATCAGCTTGCGGGTGATGCCGGGGGCGAGCAGGGCGTCGCCGGCCGCGACCACCCGGACCGCCTCGGCCAGTTGGTCCGCGGAGGCGTCCTTCAGCAGGAACCCGGACGCGCCGGCCCGCAGCGCGTCGTACACATACTCGTCGAGATCGAAGGTGGTGAGCACCAGCACCTTGATCTGGGGGTGGTCGAGGGTGATGCGGTGCGTGGCGTCGATGCCGCCGAGCACGGGCATGCGGATGTCCATCAGGACGACGTCCGGGGTGAGTTCGGCGACCTTCGCGATCGCCTCCAGGCCGTCCACCGCGTCCCCGATCACCTCGATGCCGGGGTGCGCGTTGAGAAGCACGGTGAAGCCCTGCCGGACCATCTGCTGGTCGTCGGCGATCAGTACGCGGATGGTGCCGCCGGTCGTCATCGGTTTCCTTCGCGGGTCGGGGGCGGACGGTCCGGGCCGTCGGGGTCGATCCGGAAGACGACTTCCGGGCCCTCCGGGAAGAAGAGTGTCAGGCCCTGCGGCGTTCCCGGGTCGTCGGATTCGTCGGAGTCGTCGGAGTCGTCGGGAGGCGGCGCCGTGCCGTCCCTGGGCAGGAACGCCGTGACCGCGAAGCCGCCGTGCAGGGTGGGATACGCGTTGACGTGGCCGCCCAGCATCACCGCCCGCTCGCGCATGCCGAGCAGACCGTGTCCCGCGCCCGGGGAAGGCCGTACGGGTTCGCTCGGGCGGGAGTTGATGACCTCCAGGTGCAGGCCCCGAGGGCTATGGGTGACCTCGACCCGTACCCGGGAACCCGGCGCGTGCCGCAGGGCGTTGCTCAGCGCCTCCTGGACGATCCGGTACGCCGACAGCTGCACGCCCGGCGGGTACACGGGCGCCTCGCCCTCGACGGCGGCGACCACGTCCAGTCCCGCGGCGCGGGTGTTCTCCAGCAGGGCGTCGAGTCGGTCGAGCGTGGGCTGCGGGGCGTCCGGCGCGGTTCCGGTGCCGGACGCGCCGAGGCCGTAGGGGTCGTCGGGGTTCTCCGAGCGCAGCACGCCGAGCACCCGGCGCAGTTCGGCGAGCGCCTCCAGGGCGTTCTGCCGGATGCCGGCGAGGTTCTCCTTGAGTTCCTCGGACGGGTTCTCCACCAGGTGCGGGGCGACCTGCGCCTGGATGGAGATCACCGACATGTGGTGGGCGACCACGTCGTGCAGCTCGCGGGCGATCCGGTTGCGCTCCTCCAGCAAGGTGCGGCGGGCGCGTTCCTCGGCGGTGATCGTCTCCTGTTCGACGAGCTGGGTGCGGGCCTCGCCGAGGCCGCGGAAAGCGGTGCCGACGAGGACGACGGCCCCGAACACCGCGACGGCCGTGGTGCCCGTCGAGGTGTACGTGGCCCCGCCGACGAGGCCCTGGACCACCCAGGTCATCAACACCGTGGCGGCCAACGCCGCGAAGGCCACGCGCGGGCGCGTGCGGAGCGCCAGGAACAGAAGCACGAGGGCGTGGGCGAGGATCTCGGCCACGTTCCACGGCCAGTCGGGGCCCGGCAGCGGGTGCCCGACGAGAATCGGTCGCCCGGCCACGGCGGCGACGACTACGCCGGCCAGGGACAACGCCCACGCGGGCACCGGCCACCACAGCGCGAGCACGACAGCCGCGCCCTGCGCGAACGCGGTCAGCGTTCCCAGTGGCGTGCCCAGGCCGTAGCGACCCATCTGCTCGGTGCCGGCCAGTGCGATCCCTAGGGCGATCCAGCACACCACCACGTACCCCGGCAGCCGCAGCCAGCGCAATCCCCGCCGGACGAAGGCCCGACTGCGGGCCGCGCCGGTGGGGGCGAGCGCCGCCGCGCCGTCGAGTGGGGTGCTGCCCTCAGCGGAGCTCTCCTCGCCGGTCACGGGCTCAACCCTAGGCACTGCGGGCCGCCTTCGTCTCCGGCCGGCCGGAACGGTGGTGGACGCGGATCACCCGGGTGCCCCGGCCGTCGGCGCGGCGTGACCCTCGTCCGCGCCCCCGCTCGTAGGAGTGGAACGCCGCCCAGCACACCCCCAGCGCCAGCGCGAAGACCGGCAGCCAGAGCAGTCTGGCCGCCACCCAGTCCAGCCCGTCGGGGACGGTGTGCAGGCCGGGGAGGCGGCCGACCGGGAGGCCGGTCGCGGTGGTCGCCATCATCGCCGTCTGATGCCAGAGGAACACGGTCATCGCGGAAAGGTTGACCAGCGCCACTCCCGCCCAGACCACAGGACGGGTCATGGTCCGGCGCAGTCGGTCGCGCAGCAGCAGGGCCAGTCCGCACTGGGCGATTCCGAAGGTGACGGCGGCCAGGGTCGGCGGGTTCAGATTGGACACCGCCGCGCCTGGCACGCCCACCATCGACGCCGGGTAGCCGGCGAAGCCGACCAGCAGGGCCGTCGCCGTCGCACCGCCGACCAGCAGCGTCCAGCCCGCGCGGGGGCGCTCCAGCTCGCCGCGGGTCCAGGCCGCGCCCAGGGTGTACGGCACCAGCCAGCCCGCCGCCAGGTTCACCCAGCCGAGCCCGTCCGGGCCGTCCAGACCGAAGCGCAGCACGTCCACGTGGAGGACGACGGCGAGTGGCCACAGCGGGTTGAGCCGGGCCAGCAGCGGGGTCGCCGCCGTCAACGCGGCGAAGACCAGCAGGAACCACAGCGGGGACAACGCCAGCTTGACCACGGTGTGCAGGGTGACGAAGGAGACGCCGCCGAGCAGCAGGCCCAGCGCGGCCGCCGTCCACACCGCGAGGACGGCCACGACCGGCTTGAACAACCGGGCCAGGCGGGCCCGTAGCCAGGTCGGGTAGGTGCCGCCCCGCGCGCGGGTCGACGCGAGGCTCCGGGTCGCCACATGGCCGCCCACCATGAAGAACACGGCGAGCGTCTGGAACACCCAGGAGACCGGCGCCAGCCACGGCAGCGGACCGAGCGGGCTCGCGGCGCGCAAGGTGCCGCCGTCGGCGACCAGGGCGGTCACCAGCCAGTGGCCCAGCACCACGCCGAGGATCGCGAACGCGCGCAGGGCGTCGACGGCGCGGTCGCGCTGCGGGGGCGTCGCGGCGTCGATGCGAGCAGCCACACCGGCCGCCGCCCGCCGCGGCCCGGGCAGTCGGCGTACCTGAGGTGTCTCACGCATCGGTGACCTCCGAGGTCTCGCCGAGGACGATCCGGGCGATGTTGGCCAGCGCGGCCGAGCCCGGCCGGAAGTAGTCGCTGTGGCCGCCGTCGCCCGCCGCGAAGACGTGGGCGCCGAACGACGGGGACATCGGGTCGGCGCCGAGGCCGACCGTCGTGCCGAACAGATCCGCGCTGACGTGCGGGACGTCCGCCACCCAGTCGTCGGCGCCCCGGGCCGCCCAGACCCGCGCGCGGGTGCGCAGGTCTGCCGCCGTGTCCACGCCCGTGCCGGGGCTGCCGAGCAGCACGAGGTCGGACACGTCCAGGCCGGGGGCCGCGCGGCCGCACACGACCGTGCCGTACGAGTGGCAGAGGAGAGCGACACGGGTGTCCGGGCCGGTGAGGGTGCGCAGCCCGCGGACGAACTCCCGCAGCTCGGGGGCCGCTTCGTCGGCGCGGGCCGGCGTGATCACCGTCGTGCTGACCGTGGCCGGTGTGGTGTAGCCGAGCCACGCGACGACGGCCGTGCGCGCACCCGCACCCGCCTCCCGGCCCGCACCATGGCCCGTACTCGGCTCCCGGCCCGCACCCGGCCCCTGGCCCGTACCCAACTCCCCGCCCGTGCCCGGCACCGGGCCGATAGCGGATTCTCCGGGTGCGCCCGACTCCCCCTCAAGTCGCGCGTACAGCGCGGCCGCTCCCGCTCTGAAGCGGGCGTAGGTGTCCAGTGAGGTGTCGGAGCCCGGTATCAGGATCGCGACGCGGTCGGCGTGGGCGAGGTCCCCGAACACCTCGGTCGCGCGCCCCTGGCCACGCCCGTCGAAGGCGAGCAGGGTGCGGGACGGGGACGCGAACCCCGCGTCGGCGGCGGCGCGGTGGCGGTCGCCGTGCGCGGCGGCCATCCGGGAGGCCAGTGCGGCGTTGGCCCGGTTGGCGGCGTACGCCTCGTTGAGCGTCGCCGCCGTCACCGGGGAGAGGGCGGCCGGAGCCGGGGCCGGGATCTGCGGACTGGCCGCGGCGGCCGTGAGAGGGACGACGACTGCGGCCGTGATGAGGACGGCCAGCAGGGCGCGGACCCAGCGCCGTGCCCGGGGCGTTGCCCCTTCGCCGCTCCACCGCTCTCGAAAGCGCCGTGCCCTGGGTGTTGCCCCTTCGCCGCCCCACCGCCCGCGAAAGCGCCGTGCCCGGGGTGTTGCCCCTTTGCCAGGCCCCCGCCCGCGAAAACGAAGCTCCGCCATCCCGCCGCTCCCCCGCCCGTTCGCCCGGCCATCGGGCGTCACAGGTTGGGAAGTTACGGATCGGCGCTCGTCGTTCGCGTCCCACCGGGGAGCTCTTCTGCGACGTAGCTCTCAGGTACTACGGGTACGACAGGTCCGCACACCTACGGGAGGCACGGGCCCCCAGCAGGGGGCTACCCAGTGACCGACCTCACCACGCAGCCAGGGGGCAACTCACCGACCGGCCCCACCACCCCAACCCAGGGGGCCACCCACCCACCGACCTCACCAAGCCAGCTGTGCGATCTCCTCCGCCACCACCGCGCAGGCGTCCGCCGCCGGGTCGATCAGGGGGAAGTGGCCGACGTCCTCCAGGAGGGTCAGGCCCACGACCTCGCCCGCCTTCGCCGCCGCGTCCGCGTACGCCTCGGCGACCGCCTGCGGGACGACCAGGTCGCTGCGGCCCTGGACCAGCGTCGTCGCGATGCCGGTCGGCAGCAGCAGCGCGGGGTCGGCGTACGGCCGTCGCTCGTCGAACTGCGCCTCGCCGCCCAGGAGTTGACGGGAGGCACCGCCGCACACGTCCAGCTTCTCGGCGACCGCGAAGTCGGCGATCGGGGCGAGTGCGACGACGCCCCGCAGCGGGACGGGACCGCCGGTGCGCCAGGGGGCGTCGGCGGGCAGCACATGCCGGGCCGCCGCCCACAGGGCCAGGTGGCCGCCGGCCGAGTGGCCCACGAGCACCATGCGGCGCGCGTCGGCGCTCGGCACGGCCTCCCGGACAAGGGCGGGAAGCGCGTCGAGGGCCGCGGCGACGTCGTCGAAGGTGTCGGGCCAGCGCCCCGCGATCGGGGATGTCCCCTCCGGAGCCGGAGCCGGAGCCGGAGCCGGGGCCGGGCTCTCGGCGCCGCGCCGGTACTCCACGTTGGCCACGGCGAACCCGCGCCCCGCCAGGTACTCCGCGAACGGCGTGACGTGCCGCCGGTCGTAGGGCGCCCGCCAGGCCCCGCCGTGCAGCACGACCACGAGCGGGACGGGACCGCCCGGGCCCACCTCCACTCGGGGAAGGTAGAAGTCGATCACCTGGTCGGGGTGGTCTCCGTAGGCCGCGGTGACGTCGGGGTCGACGGGGGGATGCCCGAAGGCCGACTCCTCCTCGGCGACGGCCCGGGCTGCGACAACGTCGTCCGGCATGCTCCAACCTCTCAGCGGCGAAACGGATTTGGCGGACCAGGAGAGAATTCGGCCGTTGGCCGGGACGGTATCAGGCCCGTGACGTGCGCGGACACGCGGATATCACGCTCGGTGAGGGGCAAAACGGTTCTGCCGGGTGAACTACCGGGCGAACCCGGCAGCCCCGCACCTCACTGTGCCCGGCCGGCGAGCAGTCCTGCGCCCAGCCGACAACAGTCGTGCACCCACCGACGACAGTCCCGCACCGGGCCCCGCACCAGCCCAGCGGCAGCCCCGCACCAGGCCCGGCACCAGCCCCGCACCAGCGTTTACGCCTACGCCAGCCCCTCCGGCAGCCCTCCGACAGCCCTCCGACAGCCCTCCGCCGGCGCCTACGCCAGCACCTCCGCCAGTGCCCGGGCCGCCCGTTCCACGTCCGTGAAGCCGACGTACAGCGGGGTGAAGCCGAAGCGCAGGACGTCCGGGTGGCGGAAGTCACCGACGATCCCGCGCTCGATCAGCCGCTTCATGACGTCACCCGCGTCCGCACAGCGCAGCGCGACCTGGCTGCCGCGCTCCTCGTGACGCACCGGAGTCAGCGACTCGACCCGCCCCTCGGGGACGTACGCGGCCACGCACTCCAGGAAGAAGTCCGTAAGGGCCAACGACTTCGCCCGGACCGCCTCGATCGGGACGCCGTCCCAGACCTCGAGCGCCGCCTCCAGGGCGAGCATCGACAGGATGTCCGGGGTGCCGACCCGCCCACGCAGCGCGCCCCGCGCCGGCTCGTACGCCGCCCGCATGCCGAAGGGCTCGGCGTGCGAGTTCCAGCCGGGCAGCGGGGAGTCGAAGCGGTCCTGGAGGCCCTTGCGCACATAGAGATACGCGGGTGAACCCGGGCCGCCGTTGAGGTACTTGTAGGTGCAGCCGACCGCGAGGTCGACGCCGTGCTCGTCGAGGGCCACCGGCAGCGCGCCCGCGCTGTGGCACAGGTCCCAGACGGCGACCGCGCCCGCCGCGTGCACGGCGGCGGTGAGCGACGGCAGGTCGTGCAGCCGCCCGGTGCGGTAGTCGACGTGGTTGAGCAGCACGGCGGCCGTCCGTTCCGACAGCGCGGCCGGCACCTCGCCGGGCGTCACCGGGCGCAGTGTGCGGCCGGTCAGCCGGGCCGCGGACTCGGCGATGTAGCCGTCGGTGGGGAAGGTCGTCGCGTCGACGAGGATCTCGTTCCGGGTGCCGCTGCCGCTGCCGCCGGCGCCGTTCTCCGCGATCCGGACCGCGCCCACGAGGGCCTTGAAGACGTTGACGCTCGTCGAGTCGCCGACCACGATCTGGCCGGCCGCCGCGCCCACCAGCGGGGCGATGCGGTCGCCGATCCGCTCGGGGGCGGTCCACCAGCCGCTCTCGTCCCAGGAGCGGATGCGCAGCTCGCCCCACTGGCGGCGGACGACGTCCGCGACCCGGTCGGGGACGGCGGCGGGCAGCGCGCCCAGCGAGTTGCCGTCGAGGTAGACGCCGTCGTCGAGCACGAACCGGGCGCGCAGGCCGGCGAGTTCGTCGGCGGCGTCCAGCTCCTTGGCCGTGGTCGCCTTGAAGGCCGGGTCAGACATGGGACCTCGCCGTCCACAGCTCGGGGAAGACGTTTTTCTGCGCGCGCTTCTCCAGCCAGGCCACGCCGGCCGAGCCGCCGGTGCCCGCCTTGGCGCCCATCGCTCGGCGGGTGGCCACGAGGTGGTCGTTGCGCCATCGCCAGACCAGTTCGGCGACGTCCGTCAGCGCCTCGCCGAGGCGGGCGACGTCGTCGGACTCGTCCGCCGAGTAGACGGCCGTCCACACCGACTCGACGTCCGTCGAGGGCTCGTAGCGCTGTGCGACGTCCCGGTCCAGGACGGCGGCGGGGATCGGGTGGCCGCGGCGGGCCAGCAGGCCCAGCACCTCGTCGTACAGGCTCGGCTCGTGCAGCGCCTTCTCCAGCTCCGCGTGGACGCGGGGCGCGCCGCGGTGCGGGACGAGCATGGACGCGGACTTCTCGCCGAGCAGGAACTCCATGCGCCGGTACATCGCCGACTGGAAGCCGGAGCCCTCGCCGAGCGCGGAGCGGTAGGAGTTGAACTGGCCCGGGGTCAGCTGCCCGAGCGGCTTCCAGGAGGCGTTGAGCGCCTCCAGCTCGCGGACGGAGCGCTTCAGCGCGTCGATCGCCACCGGGACCCGGTCCTCGCGCAGAGCCTGCGCGGCGGTCTCCCACTCGTGCACGATGACGGTGAACCACAGCTCCATGACCTGGGTCGTGACCAGGAAGACCATCTCTCCGGGGTCGTCGGAGAGGGTGTGCTGGAGGTGGGTGAGGACGTCCGCCCTGACGTAGTCCTCGTACGGCGTCGTGCCGGCGAAGTCGAGATGCGGAGTCTCGGGCTCCGAAGCCTCGTGAGGCTGAGCCTGCTGGGACATCGCTGTCTCCTGTTATGTACTCCGGGTAGCGGTCCGCCCCTGCCGTTACCGACACGGGGGCCCCGGTCCCCACCGGCATCCTGCGCAATCGGACACCGAAAACGCAAGGCCCGTCCGGTCGCACCAGGACCGGACGGGCCATCCGCACCACCCCTAGGGGGTCAGCCCAGGGTCTGGGCGGCGGTGGGCGAGGAGTCCTTGAGGAACTGCGTGCAGCGCTCGTACTCCGCCTGCTCGCCGATCGCCTGCGCGGCGCGGGCCAGGCCGTGCAGGGCGCGCAGGAAGCCGCGGTTGGGCTCGTGCTCCCAGGGCACCGGGCCGTGGCCCTTCCAGCCGCCCCGGCGCAGGCTGTCCAGGCCGCGGTGGTAGCCCGTACGGGCGTAGGCGTACGACTCCACCACGCTGCCCCGCTCGAACGCGTCGTCGGCGAGCTGGGCCCAGGCCAGGGAGGACGTCGGGTACTTGGCGGCGACGTCGGCGGGCGCGGTGCCGCTCGCCAGGAGCTCGCGCGGCTCCGGGTCGTCGGGGAGGTGGGTCGGGGGCGGGCCCCCGAGGAGGTTTTCGTGAATGGACATGGGTCCAGTCTGCTCCACCGCCCGCCCACCGTTCCACGCACGCCGACCAAGCCCCTCGCGAACCCGTCCACCCCACAGCCCCGACCACCACCAGCCCGGCAACCACCACCCCACCAGCCGCCCGGACGCCCGCGCTAACCGAGCCGCTTGTGGGCCTGTTCACCCTCCAGTGGGGGTGACAGCACGCTGCCGTGCCGCAGGCACTCCGGGTGGGTGCAGTCCGGCGCCGGACGGCGGACCGTCGCGAAGGCCACCGCCGCCCCGGCGACCAGCAGTCCGGCGCACCAGCCCATCGCCTGGCGGAACGCGTCGTCGAAGGCGGTCGCCGAGCGGTAGGCCTCCGGGCCCATGCCGGTGAGGAGCGGCAGCGCGGCCACCGCGACCAGTCCGGCGACCCGCGCCGCCGCGTTGTTGATCCCGCTGGCCAGCCCGGCCCGGCCGACGTCCACCGAGGCCAGGACGGTCGCGGTCAGCGGGGCGACCAGGGTGACCAGGCCGAAGCCGAGGACCAGCACGGCGGGCAGCACGTCGGCGAGGTAGGAGGCGTCGGGCCCGACCCGCAGCATCAGCAGCATGCCGACGGCGCACAGCAGCGGTCCGACGGTGAGCGGGATGCGCGGGCCGATCTGCTCGGCCAGCGCGCCCGAGCGGGCCGACAGCAGCAGCATCAGCACGGTCGTCGGCAGCAGCGCCGTGCCGGCGGCCAGCGCCGACCAGCCGGACACCACCTGGAGCTGGAGCGCGGCGAGGAAGAAGAACCCGCCGAGGGCCGCGTACACGCACAGCGTGACCAGGTTGACGGACGTGAACTGGCGGGAGGCGAAGATGTCCGGCGGCATCATGGGGTCCGGCCGCCGCCGCTCCACCAGCACGAAGGCCACCCCCGACGCGACCCCCGCGACGGCCGTCGGCGCCACCAGGGCCGACCCTCCGGGGGCCTCGATCAGCGCGTAGGTGACGAGCGCGAGCGCCAGCGCGCCCAGCGCCGCGCCCAGGACGTCGAAGCGGCCGTGCGTCAGCTTGTCCCGCGACTCGGGGACGTGCCGCAGCGCCACCGGCACGCACACCACGGCCAGCGGCACGTTCAGCAGGAACACCCACCGCCAGCCCGGCCCGTCCACCAGCCAGCCGCCGAGGAAGGGGCCGACCGCCGCTCCGATGCCGCCGAAACCCGACCACAGGCCGACGGCCCGCGACCGGTCGTCGGGGTGGAAGGAGGCCTGGATCAGCGCCAGCGAGCCGGGGGTCAGCAGCGCGCCGCCGATGCCTTGCAGGGCGCGGGCCGCGATCAGCACCCCGGCGTTCGGCGCGAGCCCGCACAGCAGGGAGGCGGAGGCGAACCACACCACGCCGATCACGAAGATCCTGCGGCGCCCGTAGCGGTCGCCGAGGGAGCCGCCCAGCAGGATCAGCCCGGCCAGCGTCAGCATGTACGCGTTGACCGTCCACTGGAGCACGGCCAGGTCCGCGTCCAGGTCACGGCCGATGCGCGGCAGCGCGACGTTGACCACGGTCGAGTCGAGGAGAACCATGCTGGAGCCGAGCACGGTGGTGACCAGGATCCATCTGCCCTGGGCCGAGTCCATCCGGATGTCCGCCATGTCCCAGGTATACAGCGAGCCCGGCGCCGTCGACAGACGGACGCCGGGCTCACGGAACAGCGACTACGACAGGACCATGCCGCGACTACGGCACGACCAGCGGGTTACTTGATCTTCTGGCCCGCCGAGCGGAGGTGCTGCGTGGCCTCGACGACGCGCGCGGCCATGCCCGCCTCGGCCAGCTTGCCCCAGGTCCGCGGGTCGTAGACCTTCTTGGAGCCGACCTCGCCGTCGACCTTCAGGACGCCGTCGTAGTTGCGGAACATGTGGTCGGCGACGGGACGCGTGAAGGCGTACTGCGTGTCCGTGTCGAGGTTCATCTTGACGACGCCGTTGTCCAGCGCGGTCGCGATCTCCTCGGCCGTGGAGCCGGAGCCGCCGTGGAAGACGAAGTCGAAGGGCTGCGAGCCGGCCGGCTTGCCGTACTTGGCGGCGATGCC
This sequence comes from Streptomyces sp. NPDC001858, assembly GCF_053594615.1. Taxonomy (NCBI): domain Bacteria; kingdom Bacillati; phylum Actinomycetota; class Actinomycetes; order Kitasatosporales; family Streptomycetaceae; genus Streptomyces; species Streptomyces sp. NPDC001858. Next base: position 77,260 of record NZ_JBSFEV010000009.1, on the reverse strand, counting down.
CTCGTTGAGCTCCTTGAGCAGGTCGGGGCGCAGGACGACGTTGCCCGGCTTGTAGACGCCGTGGACGTTGCCGAAGGACGCGGCCAGCAGGTAGCGGCCCTTCTCACCGAGGCCGAGCGCCTCGACCGTGCGGATCGCGTCGTCGACCGTCGTGTAGAGGGAGTCGTTGATCTCGTGCGAGACGCCGTCCTCCTCGCCGCCGGTCGGGGTGATCTCCACCTCGAGGATGATCTTCGCGGCGGCCGCGCGGGCGAGCAGTTCCTGCGCGATGGCGAGGTTGTCGGCGAGGGTCTCGGCGGAGCCGTCCCACATGTGCGACTGGAACAGCGGGTTGCGGCCGGCCTTCACACGCTCCTCGGAGACGGCGAGCAGCGGGCGTACGTACCCGTCGAGCTTGTCCTTCGGGCAGTGGTCGGTGTGCAGGGCGACGGTCACCGGGTACTTCTCGGCGACGATGTGCGCGAACTCGGCGAGGGCCACGGAGCCCGTCACCATGTCCTTGCTGTACTGGCCGCCCAGGAACTCGGCGCCACCCGTGGACATCTGGATGATGCCGTCGCTCTCCGCCTCCGCGAACCCGCGCAGAGCAGCGTGCAGGGTCTGGGTCGAGGTGACGTTGATGGCCGGGTAGGCGAACTTGCCTGCCTTCGCCCGGTCGAGCATCTCGTTGTAGACCTCGGGGGTTGCGATGGGCATCTGTCCGCTCCTTGGTATCTGCGGGTTGGCGATCTGGCGCGTGCTACGGCCCTGACCTAGACCTTGGCGTTCGACGTCGTCGTCGTCCCCATCTTTCCAGACATGCGCGGTTGCTCCACAAGCCGCCCATGTCCGGATCGAAGCGGCCGGTCAGTCCAGTCCGAGTTCGTCCTTCGAGAAGGCGAACAGGTAGGGCACCCCCGCGCCCTCGCGGATCTTCCGGTCGGCGCCGGTGGCCCGGTCCACGATGGTCGCCACGGCCACCACCTCGGCGCCCGCCTCGCGCACGGCCTCGACGGCGGCCAGCGGCGAGCCGCCGGTGGTGGAGGTGTCCTCGACGACCAGCACGCGCCGGCCGGCGATCTCGGGACCCTCGACCCGGCGCTGCAGTCCGTGCGCCTTCGCCGCCTTGCGCACGACGAAGGCGTCCAGCCGGCGTCCGCGCGCGGCGGCCGCGTGCAGCATGCTCGCGGCGACCGGGTCGGCGCCCATGGTCAGCCCGCCGACGGCGTCGAACTCCAGGCCGTCGGTCAGGTCGAGCAGCACCTGACCGACCAGCGGAGCGGCCTCCCCGTCGAGGGTGACGCGGCGGAGGTCGACGTAGTAGTCCGCCTCCAGGCCCGACGACAGGGTCACCTTGCCGTGCACCACGGCCTTGTCCTTGATCTGCTGCAGCAGCGCGCCGCGTACATCCACGTCCGTCATGCCCCTCAGCTTAGAGGCGGGTCCAGGACCAGGTCGTGGTGGCCTCCAGCGGCTCCAGCATCGTGACCAGGCGCGGGAGGGTGTTCAGACCGTCCGGCGGACCGGTCTGCGGCTCCACGCACACGGCCGCCTCCTGCTCGTCGTAGACGACGACCCACTCCTCGGGGCTGGTCACCTTCAGCGCGAGCTGTCCGGGCCAGGTGAGGGTGACGTCGACGCCGCCGGGCATGCCGAAGCAGTCGTCCCAGGGGCCGGGCTTCGGCTCGATGCGGTTGCCGGTCGGCAGATGGTCGTCGCCGCGCTCCTCCTGCCAGGCGGGGTCGAAGGCGACCCGCACGTCCTGGCCGTCGGCGCCGCCGAGGTTGCGGTTGAACCAGGGGTGCCAGCCGAGCTGCGCCGGGAAGGACGAGTCCCAGGCCTCGACGGCCATGTGGATCGTCAGGGCGTCCTCGGTCAGCGCGATCTCCTGGGTGACGCGGCCGGCGTAGGGCCAGGGCTCCACCAGGTCGTACGTCAGCACGACGCCGTCCGCCGAGCGCCGCGCGACCTTCCAGGCGCCGTCGCGGGCGGTGCCGTGGATGGCGTTCGGCGCGGCGTTGAGCGGCATCTGGTGGACGGCCCCGCCGTCCCGGAACCGGCCGTCGCGGATCCGCCCGCACCAGGGGACCATCGGGAAACAGCCGAACCGCGGGCCTTGGCGCAGCAGTTCGAGGCCGCCGACGCGCAGCCCACCCACCCGGCCGCCGTTGCCCGGCTGCACGGTCGCCTCCGCGTCACCCGCGGTCAGCGTGATGTCTTCGTCACTCACGGGACGACCCTACTGGGACGATCACCACAAGGCTGCGACGCCTGCGCTAAGCGCTCCGCTGGAGTTGCCGCGAGGTGCCGTCGTTCCGCTGCGGCGCCGTCGTGGCTGGTCGCGCCCGCGCGGCGGAGCCGCAAATGTCAGCGCCCCGCGCCCCTTCAGGGCGCTGCCGAACCGCAACCGACTTCGCCCGGCCTGTTCAGCCCCGTCGGCGCAGTGCCCTGCCCACGACGATCGCCGACGCCACGACCAGCGCGGCCGCCGGGGCGGCCCAGCGCAGTGCGCTGTTGGGGGCGACGGTCTGCGGGGCGGGGACCGGCGCGTAGCGTCCGCGCGGCGGGGCGTGGTCCACCTCCTCGGCGCTGCGCCCGATCATCGTGCGGCGCGCGTGCGCGGCTTCGGCGGGCGGCTCCGAGGGGCCGGTGAGGTCCTCGAAGACGGTCTCGGGGACGGCGACCTCGTCGGGGACGGCGACCTCGTCGGGGACGTCGATGTCATCGACCGTGTCCTCCTCGGGGTCCTCCGGCTCCTCGGGGTCCTCCGCCGCCGCCGTCGCCAGGTTGTCCGCGACGCGGTTCAGGAGTCGGGCGATCGCCGGGCCGACCGCCTCCGGGGGGAGCTCCGCGACCCGGCCGTCCGCCGTGGCGGTCCCCTCGAAGGTGAGGGTCGTGCCGGCGTCGGTCTCGCGCAGCCGCAGGGTGAGGGCCAGTTTCACCGAGCCGCTGCCGCGGGCCTCGGTCGCGTCGCCGGTCACCGCGTACGTGCCGTCCTCGCGCGGTGAGACGCGTACCGCGCCCCGGTAGGTGATGGTGTGGCCGCCGATCCGCACCTTCAGCCGCCCGGCGACGGGCTCGGTGCCGACGTCCTGCTGGAGCCCGGGGACCGCCCGGGCCACCTGCGCGGGGTCGGCGAGGGCCGCCCTCAGCCGCTCGGCCGGAACCGGAACGAACACCTCTTGCTCCATGAGTGCGGAGCCTACCCAGCGAGTACGGGAAAGCACCTGCCGAAACCGGGATTCGGGTGGCAGCGCCCTGAAGGGGCGCGGGGCGCTGACATATGCGGCTCCGCCGCGCGGGCGCGACCGGCCACCATGGCGCCGCAGCCGAACGACGGCACAGCGCGGCACTTCAGCGGAGCGCTCCGCGCGTCAGTAGCGGGGATGGATCAGGGTGGAGGGGCGGACTCCGGTCACCCGGGTCTGCTCCACCGCTCGGGCGTCCGCCGTCAGGGCCGCCTGGGTCAGCGTGTGCAGCGGATGTTCATGCCGGTCGAGGCTGAGGACGGGGCGGGGGCCGGCGGTGGCCAGGACGAAGCCCCAGTCGCGGGGCGCCCGGGCGGCGTCGGCGGTGCGGTCGGGGCCCGCGGTGAAGCCGGTCTCGCGGCCGTCCACCCGGTAGGGGGCGGTGTGCAGGCCCGCCGCGCGCAGCGTCGCCTCGACCGTCCAGAACACGCGCGGCCGGGTCGCGACCGGGCCGGCGTGCACGACCAGGCGGCCGCCGGGGGCGAGGGCACGCCGGGCGAGGCCGTAGAACTCCTCGGAGTAGAGCTTCGTGCTCGCCGTGATGCCGGGGTCCGGCAGATCCGCGACGACCACGTCGTACGACGCCGGCCGCGCCCCGCGCAGCCAGTGGAAGGCGTCGTCCGTGGCGACGTGGACGCTGCGGTCGCCGTAGGCGTGCTCGTTCAGGCGGGACAGCGCCGGGTCGGTGCGGGCCAGCCGGACCAGGCCGGGGTCGAGTTCGACGAGGTCGACGCGGCGCACGCCGGTGTGGGTGAGGACCTCGCGGGCGGCCAGGCCGTCGCCGCCGCCGAGGATCAGCACGCGCGCGTGCGGGCCGTTCATCGCGGGGTGGACGAGGGCCTCGTGGTAGCGCCGTTCGTCGCGGCCGCCGACGCGCAGCCGGCCGTCCAGGTAGAGGTCGAGGGGGCGGCCGTCGCCGCCGGTGAGGACGATCTCCTGCACGCCGGTCCGCACCGCCACCCGCACGTGGTCGCCGTACACCGCCTGGCGCGCCGCCCGCTCGAAGTCGTCGACGAGGACGGCGGCGGAGGCGAGGACGCCGAGGACGGCGAGGTTGGCGACGAGCAGCAGGCAGCGGGCCCGGCAGGTGAGGTCGCGGCGGAACAGGCCGAGCACCAGGGCGGCCCCGGCCACCACGTTGACCGCGCCGGTCAGCAGGGAGCTGGTGAGCTGGCCCAGGAACGGCAGCAGCAGGAAGGGGAAGGCGAGGCCGCCCACGAGTGCGCCGACGTAGTCCGCGGCGAAGAGGTCGGCCACCGCGCCGCCCGCGTCCTGGCGGCGGACGCGCTGGATGAGCTCCATCAGGAGGGGGACCTCGGCGCCGATGAGCAGGCCGATGGCGAGCGAGAACGCGACGAGCAGGAGGCGGGAGCCGCCCGCCCACAGGCCGCCCCAGTCGCCCGTCCAGGCGAACATCGCGTACAGCGCCATGGCACTGCAGCCGCCGACCAGGGCGAGGGTCGCCTCCAGGGCGCCGAAGCCGGCCGCGGCGAACCGGCGCAGCCGTTTGGCGGCGAGGGAGCCGATGCCCATCGCGAAGACCATGACGGACAGCACGACGGAGGCCTGGGTGACGGAGTCGCCCATCAAGTAGGAGGCGAGGGCGACGAGTTCCAGTTCGTAGACGAGACCGCAGGCCGCGCAGACGAACACGCAGGCGAGGACCAGGAACCGCCCGGTGTCCGGCCGGACGGGCAGCGGCGCGGGCCCGCGCCAGGGCGGCTCCCCGTCCGGCCGGACACCGGGCGGGGCTGGCGCGTGCGGTTCGATCACGACTGCGACGTTACGTCACGGCCGTCGCACGCTTCGTCACCCACACGTGTGGAACCTGGGCGTCAAACCCTTGACTCCGCGCCGGTTCGCGCGCGTACGCCGACCCGGGTTCTGGTCGCCACCAACTGGCCGTCCTGCGGATACGCGTGCCAGGTGCGCCAGTGCACCTGGCCCTCGTGGTGGTGGGCGAGCAGGGCGGTGAAGGCGTGCGGGCTGCCGGGGAACACGCCGGCGAGGCCGTGCGGATGCTCGGAGACGAGGGCCAGGAGTTCCTGGGCGCGGCCCGCGAACTGGCCCGGCGAGAGCACCTCGACGCGGGCCGCGAACTCGTACTCCCAGTCGCCGACCCGCTTGGCGACGCCGAGCGGGAGCGGGGTGCTGCTGCCGGGGATGCAGGCCACCGTCTCCGAACAACAGCCCTGCTCCTCCTCCAGCAGCACCTGGTGCGATGCGCCGAGCAGTCTCAACTGCAGGTTGGCACCGTTCAGTTCGAGGTCGAGTGTGGCGAGGGCAGGCAGCGGTTCGCGCCCCAGTGCCCAGGCGAGATCGGCCGCGCGCGTATCGGTGTAGGAGGTGTTCAGGGTCGTGAGCATGGGTCGGCTCCGCGGAGACGCAAAGAAAAGAGGGTAGGTACGGCGCACCCCGGTCGGCACCGGGGAAACGGCCCCGGTCAGCCCGGTCTGGGAAGGTCGTCCGCTCGGGACGTCCGAAGGGGTCCGAGGGGCTGCGTTGATGTTTTAGAGGGAATCATGAACTGTGGTGCCGCCACAGCGTTTTTACCCAACTTCGTGGGGTTTCCATCCCTCGGGGGGCTCCCCAGCTCAACTGTTCAACCGCGGCGTGCGCCGGGCGGGCCGGCAAGCCCCCTTCGCGCCCGCCACACGCATATACCGCGTGCATGGACGCCCGTAACCGCGTACATGGATGCCCGTGTACCGCGTGCATAGATGCCGCATACCCCCGTGCTTGGACGCCCCGCGCGTGGTGCGACCGCGGAGCCCGTGGTCGGTCGGGCCCCGCGGTCCGGATGCGGCTCCCCCCGCGGGAGCTCAGCTGCCCCGTGTCAGCTGCCTCCGCCGCATCCGCCGCCTCCGCCGCAGGACGACCCACCGCCGCAGGAGTGGCCTCCGCCGGAGTCGCCGCCTCCCCCGCCGGACCACCAGCTGCCGCCGTCGCTGCCGGTCGCACCCGCACCGGCGGCCCCGCTGCTGGTGCTGCCCCCGCTGCGCGAGCGGCCGCCGCGGTAGGAGCGCTGGGCGCTGTGCCTGCGGGCGTTCGTGACCAAGGTCGCCACGAACAGGATTGCGATCACTGCCAGGATGATGCCGAAGACCATGGCGTCACCCTCCTTCCGTGTCCCCCGAAGCGGCCCCCCGTGGGCGCCTCGCGTGGTGCGTCGGCGCCCACGTGAACGGGGGATGCCCGCCCGTCTCGCCTGCCAAAGCAGAGTTGAGGAAGTCCAGAGCTTCGGCGCAGGATGGCGGGCATGACCTCCACCGCACGCCCCTTCCTCAACCGCCGTCTCGCCGAGTTCGGGACGACGATCTTCGCCGAGATGTCCGCCCTCGCGCTGGCGACCGGCTCGATCAACCTGGGTCAGGGCTTCCCCGACACGGACGGCCCCGAGGAGATCCGCGAGGCGGCCGTGCGGGCGCTGCGCGACGGCCGCGGCAACCAGTACCCGCCGGGCCCGGGCGTGCCCGAGCTGCGCACGGCGATCGCCGGCCACCAGCAGCGCCGCTACGGCCTCACGTTCGACCCCGACACGGAGGTGCTGGTCACCGCGGGCGCCACGGAGGCCATCGCGGCCACCCTGCTGGCCCTGCTGGAGCCCGGCGACGAGGTCGTCGCCCTGGAGCCCTACTACGACTCCTACGCGGCCTGCATCGCGATGGCGGGCGCCACGCGCGTGCCGGTCACCCTGCGCCCGGACCCCGGGCAGGCCCGGTTCCGCCTCGACCTGGACGAGCTGCGCGACGCGGTCACCGACCGCACCCGGCTGCTGCTGATCAACACCCCGCACAACCCGACCGGGACGGTCCTGACCCGGGCGGAGCTGACGGCGATCGCCGAGCTGGCCGTCGAGCGGGACCTGCTGGTCGTCGCGGACGAGGTGTACGAGCACCTGGTCTTCGACGAGGCCGAGCATCTGCCGCTGGCGACGCTGCCGGGCATGCGGGAGCGCACGGTCACGATCGGCTCGGCCGGCAAGACGTTCTCGTTCACCGGCTGGAAGGTCGGCTGGGTCACGGCGGCGCCCGGTCTGGTCACGGCGGTGCGGTCGGCGAAGCAGTTCCTGACGTATGTGTCGTCCGGCCCGTTCCAGTACGCGGTCGCCGAGGCCCTGGCCCTGCCGGACAGCTACTTCGACGCCTTCCGGGCGGACATGCTGGCCAAGCGCGACCTGCTGGCCACGGGGCTCGCCGAGGCCGGCTTCGCGGTCTTCCGGCCGGCCGGCACCTACTTCATCACCACCGACATCCGCCCCCTCGGCGAGAGCGACGGCTTCGCGTTCTGCCGCTCGCTGCCCGAGCGGGCGGGCGTGGTCGCCATCCCCAACGCCGTCTTCTACGACCACCGCGAGGAGGGCGCGCCGTTCGTGCGGTTCGCGTTCTGCAAGCGGAACGACATTCTCGCCGAGGCCAGCAGCCGCCTGAAGCGCCTGACGTCCTGACTCCGTGACGCCGTGACGCCGTGACGCCCTGACGCCTGCCGTCCCGCCGCATCCCTGGCCGGCCGGAGAGCGCCCGATCACACTGAGACCAACCGTTGATCGCACGGAACACACCGTGTGATCAGTGGCACACGCTCTTGCGCTCCCGATCGCGGGGATAGTTACATTGCGTAGATCATCTTGCATGATCGAAAACGGACGGAAATTGCGCATGTCCATTGAAACTGGCACCGATCTCGTTCAATTTCGCGCAGACCTCAAAAGGTATGCGGATATAGCCGAAGTCGATTTCAATGACCGGGCGGTGGAACAGCTGGTCGACGTCTTCGCCGAACAGTTCGCCACGGGAACCATCACGGTCCGCACGACGACACACGACGCCTCCAGGCGCAGCGTCAACTTCCGTTATATGACGCCCGACATGCCTCACGACCCCGTCGCGATCGCGCGCGAGCACGGGCTGCTCCCCGACAGCACGCACCCGCTGAACAAGCTGCTGGACGAGGTCACCGAGAAAATCCCGTTGTGGTGGGGGCTGGACGCGTCCGTCGGGCTCGGCATGCAGAAAGTCTGGGCGTTCTTCGAGCAGCCGCTGGAGTTCGACGCCATCGCCGCTCTCGAGAACATACCCGCCTCCGTACGCAATCATCGTGAGCGGTTCACCAGGGCCAGGATCAATAAATTCGCCATCCTGGGAATGGATTTCCGGAACAACACGATGAACCTGTACTCGGAGATGCTCACTCCGGGCTACTTCTCGCGGGACGAAGTCGCCGAGATGATCCGCGACATGGAATCCCCGCTGCCCAGCGACGAGGAGCTCGGGCGCGACACCGAAAACATCAACACCTATTACACCTTCGACTGGGACTCCCCCGCGGCCCGCAGGCTCTGCTTCACCGTTCCCTCGACCGGGGAGAACTTCCCGTGCCACTGGCACCCGCTCGCCGCCCGGTTCGCCACCGAGGCGCCGTTCCAGGCGGCGCAGCGAGGGATGATCTTCAACACCACCTACGGTCCCACCGGGGGCTACATGAAGATGGAGGCCGACTACACCGGGGACGCGGCGACCCGGGTCTTCGGCCACTGGAACCGGTGACGGGGCGACCCGCTCCGAAGGGCTGACGAGAAACAGACCGACGGGAAACGGAACGGCCGGCCCACCGAGCCGCCCCGGAGACGGGGCGGGTCGACGGGCCGGCCGTGGCCGTACCGGGTGCGGAGGTCAGGCGGAGGTGACCGACGGGTAGTCGGTGTAGCCGGTCGCGTCGCCCCCGTAGAAGGTGTTGGGGTCGGCCGTGTTGTACGGGCCCTCGGTCTTGAGGCGGGCGACGAGGTCCGGGTTGGCCAGGTACGGGCGGGCGAAGGCCACGGCGTCCGCGATGCCTTCCTCGAAGACCTCGGCCAGGGCCTTGTGCGGCGCGTCCACGTCGTACAGGGGGTTGAGGACGAACGGCCCCGACCAGGCGGCGCGCACCTTGCGCGTCAGGTCGCGATCCCGGGTCTCCCGCATGTGGACGTAGGCGAGCGGCAGGTCCGACAGGGCGTCCAGCAGCGCGGCGTACAGCTCGGCGGGGTCGTTCTCGACGATGTCCTGGTCGGTGCTGCCGGGCGAGATGCGCAGGCCGACCCGGTCCGCGCCGATGGCCGCGGCGACGGCCTTGACGACCTCGACGGGGAAGCGGACACGGTTCTCGACGCTGCCGCCCCAGCGGTCGTCACGCAGGTTGACGTTGTCGGACAGGAACTGCTGGAGGAGGTAGCCGTTGGCGCCGTGGATCTCCACACCGTCGAAGCCGGCCTCGATGGCGTTGCGGGAGGCGGTGACGTGGTCCTCGATCGTCTGGAGGATCTCTTCCTCGGTGAGCTCGTGCGGGACGCCGTTCTCCGTGGGGCCGTCCGCGGTGTACGTGACACCGGGCGCCTTGACCGCGGAGGGGGCCGCCGGCGAGTGCCCGGTCAGGAGGGTGTGGCCGATCCGGCCCGCGTGCATGATCTGCGCGAAGATCGTGCTGCCGGCCGCGTGGACGGCATCGGTGACGGGCCGCCACGAGGCGACCTGTTCCGCGTTGTGCAGACCGGGCGTGGCGATGTAGCCCTGTCCGACCACGCTCGGCTGGATGCCCTCCGTGACGATCAGTCCGGCGCCGCTGCGCTGCGTGTAGTACGTGACCATGACATCGGTGGCCAGCCCGTCCAGACTCGCGCGGTTACGCGTCATCGGGGCCATGAACACACGGTTCGCCGCGGTGGTGGCGCCGACGGTGACGGATTCGAATGCGTGAGTCACGACTGTTCCTCTCCTGGCACCCGGACAGGTGGTGATCCGGGGGACGGCGTGGGGCGACCCTCGCACGGGTTGGCGAGGGCCTTGTCCTCAAGTAGTTTACGGCTCAACTAAGTTGAGCGCAAACAGCTCCCCAACTCCTCCCACCCACCGTGCTCACCGCCGCCGCGGCAAGGCGCACCGGGCGACCGCGGGGCAAACGTGAGCGGGCGCCCGTCCACAGGGTGTGGACGGGCGCCCGCCGTTCGGCACTCGGGCCGGGTCGTGCGACCTACTCGTCGCCGTCCTCCGGCTGCTCGTCGGACTTCGCCTCGGCGTCGTCGACGTCCTTCTCCAGGCCCAGCTGCTCCACCAGCCACTTGTCGAACTCGATGGCCGCCCGCACCCAGCTCACCGTCGAGGAGACGAACAGCTCGATGTTGACGCCGGCGCCGACCAGCAGCTGCGCCTCGCCGATGAGGCGGACGGTGCCGTCGTCGTGGGTGTGGGTGTAGACCTTGGGCCACAGGGTGCGCCGGTTCCAGTCGTCGATCGACTCGAGGAGCTGCGCCTTGTCGTCGATCTGGTGGGGCCGGTCGTAGAACGTCCGCACCGAGTAGACCGACTGGTCCCCCTCGCCGCGGAACATGAAGTACGTACGGAACTCCTCCCACGGCGCCGCGAGGTCACCCTCGTCGTCGACGACGTACTTCAGCTCCATCTGGTCGAGGAGCTGCTTCACGAGATCCTGATCCGGGACGACGGGGCCCGCCGGTCCACCCTGGGGCTGCGGCTCGGGCTGGCCCCCGAAGTTCGGAATCGAGGACGGGTCGATGCTCACCGTGTTTTTCCCTTCGTACGGATCCCGCCATCCTCCCCCATGCGGGGAGGGGGGTGGCAAGCCCGGCCGGGACCTGTCAGCCGTGAGCTGACATGATCCGGCCTGTAGGGGGCAGCGACGGTTGCCGGCGGAGGGGAATCGTATGACGAGCGAACGAACCAGGGTGGAAGAGCAGCCGGCGCCGCGGGGCGGGACGCGGTGGGGGGTGCTGGCGGCGATCCTGGCGCTGCCCGTGCTGCTGGTGGTCGGTCTGCTGGTGCTGATCGCCGTCTGGGTGCTGACCGAGGACTCCTCCTCCGGCACCTCCGAGCACGGGGCCGGCCGGAACCCCTACGTGAACGCCGAGACCGCGTAGGCGCGGGTCTCGGCGTTCACGGCACGGTCGGGCGGGCGGGCGGCGCGGGACGGCCGTGGCCGCGGCGGGGCGCCGGCGCGGCTGCCGCGACCGCTACGGCGTCTTGCCGGTCGCCGGGCCCACGATCAGGCCCTCGCCGAAGGCGTCCACGCGGACCGTGTCGCCGTCCTTCACCTCGCCCGCCAGGATCTCCTTGGCCAGCCGGTCGCCGATGGCCGTCTGGACCAGGCGGCGCAGCGGTCGGGCGCCGTACGCCGGGTCGTTGCCCTCGTCGGCGAGCCAGGCCAGGGCCGCGTCGCTGACCTCCAGGGTGAGGCGGCGTTCGGCGAGCCGCTTGGCGAGCCGGTCGATCTGGAGGCGGGCGATCCGGCCGAGCTCCTCTTTGTTGAGCGCCGAGAAGACGACCAGGTCGTCGAGCCGGTTGAGGAATTCCGGCTTGAAGGAGGCCCTCACCACCTCCAGCACCTGCTGCTTCTTCTGCGCCTCGGTGGGCACCGGGTCGACCAGGTACTGGCTGCCCAGGTTGGAGGTCAGCACCAGGATCACGTTGCGGAAGTCGACCGTGCGGCCCTGGCCGTCGGTGAGCCGGCCGTCGTCCAGGACCTGGAGCAGGACGTCGAAGACCTCCGGGTGCGCCTTCTCCACCTCGTCGAGCAGGACCACGGAGTACGGGCGCCTGCGGACCGCCTCGGTGAGCTGGCCGCCCTCCTCGTAGCCGACGTAGCCGGGCGGCGCGCCGACCAGGCGGGCGACGCTGTGCTTCTCGCCGTACTCCGACATGTCGATGCGGATCATGGCCCGCTCGTCGTCGAAGAGGAAGTCGGCGAGGGCCTTGGCCAGCTCGGTCTTGCCCACGCCCGTCGGGCCGAGGAAGAGGAAGGAGCCGGTGGGGCGGTCGGGGTCGGAGATGCCCGCGCGGGCGCGGCGGACGGCGTCGGAGACGGCCTGGACGGCTTCGCTCTGGCCGATCAGCCGGCGGCCCAGCTCGTCCTCCATGCGCAGCAGCTTCTGCGTCTCGCCCTCCAGGAGGCGGCCGGCCGGGATGCCGGTCCAGGAGGCGACGACGTCGGCGATGTCGTCCGAGCCGACCTCCTCCTTGACCATGGTGTCCCTGGCGCCCCCGCCGGAGGCGGAAGATGTCAACGCCTCCTCGGCCTCCGAGGCCTCTTCCAGGTCGCGTTCCACGGCCGGGATCTCGCCGTAGAGCAGCTTGCTGGCGGTGTCGAAGTCGCCGTCGCGCTGGGCGCGCTCGGCCTGGCCGCGCAGTTCGTCGAGCTTCTCCTTGAGCTCGCCGACCCGGTTGAGGGACTGCTTCTCCTTCTCCCAGCGGGCGTTGAGGCCGCGCAGCTCCTCCTCCTTGTCGGCGAGGTCGCGGCGCAGCTTGTCCAGGCGCTCACGGGAGGCGGCGTCGGTCTCCCTGCCGAGGGCCAGCTCCTCCATCTTGAGCCGGTCCACGGACCGCTGGAGCTCGTCGATCTCGACCGGGGAGGAGTCGATCTCCATACGGAGGCGGGAGGCCGCCTCGTCGACGAGGTCGATGGCCTTGTCGGGCAGGAAGCGGGAGGTGATGTACCGGTCGGAGAGGGTCGCGGCGGCCACCAGGGCCGCATCCGCGATCTGCACCTTGTGGTGGGCCTCGTAGCGGCCCTTGAGGCCGCGCAGGATCGCGATGGAGTCCTCGACGCTCGGCTCGGCCACCAGCACCTGCTGGAAGCGGCGCTCCAGCGCCGGGTCCTTCTCGATCCGCTCGCGGTACTCGTCGAGCGTGGTCGCGCCGACCATGCGCAGCTCGCCGCGCGCGAGCATCGGCTTGAGCATGTTGCCGGCGTCCATCGCGGAGTCGCCGCCGGCGCCCGCGCCGACGACCGTGTGCAGTTCGTCGATGAAGGTGATGATCTGGCCGTCGGAGTTCTTGATCTCGGCCAGGACGGTCTTCAGGCGCTCCTCGAACTCGCCCCGGTACTTCGCGCCGGCCACCATCGCGCCGAGGTCGAGCGAGACCAGCCGCTTGTCCTTGAGGGACTCCGGCACATCGCCCTTGACGATCCGCTGCGCGAGCCCCTCGACGACGGCGGTCTTGCCGACGCCGGGCTCGCCGATGAGGACGGGGTTGTTCTTCGTGCGGCGGGAGAGGACCTGGACGACCCGCCGGATCTCCTGGTCCCGCCCGATGACCGGGTCGAGCTTGCCCTCGCGCGCGGCGGCGGTGAAGTCGGTGCCGAACTTCTCCAGGGCCTTGTACTGCCCCTCGGGGTCGGCGCTGGTCACCCGGCGCGTGCCGCGGGCCTTCTGGAAGGCCTCCTGGAGCCGCTTGGCGCTCGCGCCCTGCTGGGCGAGCACCTCGCCGGCCGCTCCGCCCTTGGCGGCGATGCCGAGCAGCAGGTGCTCGGTCGACAGGTACTCGTCGCCCAGCTCGCGGGCCCGGTTCTGGGCGTCGGCGACGACGGCCAGCAGCTCGCGGTTGGGCTGCGGGGGCGCGACGGTGGACCCGGTCACGCTGGGCAGCGCGCCGAGCGCCTTCTCGGCTCCGGCGCGCACGGCGGCCTGGTCGGCGTCCACGGCGGCCAGAAGGTCGACGATGTTCTCGTTGTCCTGCCCCTGGAGCAGCGCGAGCAGCAGATGGGCAGGGGTGAGGTCGGCGTGTCCCTGGGACACGGCTCTGCTGCTGGCCGCGTTGATCGCGTCCCGGCTCCGGTTGGTCAGCTCGGCGTCCACGTTCGCTGTTCTCCTCCTTGCGTCAGCGCTCTCCCGTACTGCACTGCCTCAGCACTGCACTGCACTGCTTCAGTACTGACTCAGTCAGCGTACACAAAGTTGAGTCTATTCCGCTCAAGGTTCGCGAAGATCGTTCGTGAGGTCGTTCGCGAAGACCGTTCGCGAAGGCTGCTCCGTGGCGTGCGCCGGGCGCCCGGAACGGGCTAGGTTCCGAAGCATGGCCGCACACACACAGGACCCGGGCGCCCCGGACGACGCATATCTCGCCTTCTGGCGCGAACGACATCTGTGCACGCTGACCACACCACGCCCGGACGGCAGTCCGCACGTGGTTCCGGTCGGAGTGACATACGACCCCGAGAGCCGTCTCGCTCGGGTCATCACCTTCAAGACGAGCACGAAGGTGGGCAACATCCTGGCGGCGGGCCCGGCCGGCGTGCGGGTCGCGGTGTGCCAGGTGGACGGCGGGCGCTGGGCGACGCTGGAGGGCCGGGCACGCGTGCGTACGGAGCCGGACCGGGTCGCGGACGCGGAACGCCGGTACGCGGAGCGCTACGGGCGCACGCCGACGCCCAACCCCGCGCGCGTGGTGATCGAGATCGAACTGACGCGGGCGATGGGGCGCGGATGACGGGACACGGGTGACGGCACGCGGGTGAGACGGGCGGCGTGACCGGATCCGTCCCCGTCGATTTCCGGCCAAGGCTCAACCGGGCGCATAGCCGGAAATATCCCCGGAAACTGCAGCGGCGTCACCGTGTTCAGGTCACGGTGACGCCGCTGCGGGGGGAAGTACCTGAGCGATCTGTTACGACGGGGGAATCGCGTCAGGCACTGCGGGGGGTGGCTGAGATGGTCTTCAGGGGCGGGGCCTCGGGCTCGACGAGCCGGTGGTCCCGCTGATCCAGGTTCACAAAAATCATTCCGTAACGAATGGCGCACCGCACGGGCTGCGGCGCTCCCCGGGGCTTGCGAAGGCACCGGTAGGCCCGTACGTCCTCGTCCTCGTCGCGCGTGACGACCACCGGCTCGCCGAACACCGTCACCATCAACGAGTCACCACTGTGGGGGATGGCGGTGACCAGATCGATGAAGTGCCAGCCGGAGCGGTAGGCGGTCGCCATTTCGCGGCGGAAGGAGCGGTCGTCGGGTGGCGTCGTCATGACTCGGCGGCCCACGTACTGTCGCCGTCGCCGATCGGAGCGACCCAGGTGCTGTCGCCCAGCGCGTCGGACGCCGTGACGACCCACGTGCTGTCCTTGAGCGTGGTGGACCACGTGCTGTCGATCGCCGAGACGCTTCCGGCGTCCGGGCTCCACGTGCTGTCTCCCGCCGCGTCGCCCGTCGTCCCCGTCAGGCCGCTCAGCGCCGCGAAGGCAAGGGCGGCGGAGAAGGCGGCGGCAAGCGCCGAGCGAAGCATTCTCTTATGCATAGTCGGCTTCGTCCTCATTTGAAGGTCACCTCTCCCCCGTCGACTACGACGATGGCCCATTCGGGCACGTCATGGCCACACAATCGATGCATCATGTTCCTGCACGTTCAGGACCCTGGGGGGTGGAGATTTGACGAAAAATGAGACAAAGCAGACACATCCTCATGCGTCGACTGAGCTGTGCGAGGAAGGTCGCCGTCTCTATGGGAACGCTCTTCGGACGGGACGCATCGCCCGTGCGGACGTGGAGCCTGCTCCGTGTTTGATGGAGTTCGCCCTGCTTCATGCCGACCCGGACGACGCGAACTGGCTGCGCCCGGTGCCCCCGTCGATCGCGCTGTCCCAACTGCTCAACCCGATCGAACGCGAGATAACCCAGCGCAGACGGCTGTCGGTGGAGCTCGCCGACGCTTTCGAGCCGTTCATGACCCTCAGCGCCCAGCCGACGCCGACGACCCACTCGATCACGGTGCTGGAGGGCATCGACCGCATCAACGCCGCGCTCGACCTGGCCACGGCCCAGTGCCAGACCGAGATGCTCACCGTCCAGCCGAGCCGCCGCCGGCTGGAGCACACCCTGATCCAGGGGCTCGAACGCGACCGGCCGCTGATCGAACGCGGCTGCCGCATCCGGACCCTCTACCAGCACACGGCCCGCTACAGCCCCGAAACCATCGCCTACGTCTCCCAGTTCACCGACGGCAAGGTGGAGTACCGCACCATCGACGAGCTCGTGGAGCGGCTGATCATCTGCGACGAGACCGTGGCCTTCATCCCCACCCGCGACGACGGCCAGGTCGCCCTCGAACTCCGGCACCCGGGGCTCGTCCGCTACCTCATCAAGGTCTTCGAGTTCATGTGGGGCCGCGCGGTCCCGCTCGCCACCGGCGCCCCCTACGAGACCGCGCCCGACGGCATCACGGACATCCAGCACTCCATCGCCAAGCTCCTCGTCGAGGGGCACGTCGACGAGGCGATAGCCCGCCGGCTCGGCATGAACGTCCGCACCTGCAGAGCCCACATCGCCAAACTCGCCACCGCCCTGGGCAGTGGCAGCCGCGCTCAACTCGGGTTCCTGATAGCCCAGTCGGGGATCCTCAAGCAGGAGCCCTGAGCGCGGCCCCCCACACGTCCTTGAAACGTCCTCGAAGATCCGCACAGCTGGAACGGGAGGAAGAACCGCAGTGAACGCGCCGCCGCACCCCCACCACGGCGTGGAGCACCTCTGCGCCCCGGGCACGAGACTCTATGAGCAGGCCCTGCGCTTCGGACGCGTCAAGACCGAGGAGGCCGAGGCGACGGCCCCGTGCCTGCTCGCCCTCGGCCTCGTGCACCCGGCCGTGGACGACGCGGCCCAGCTCGAACCCGTCGCCCCGGCCCTCGCGCTGCACCGGCTGCTGCGCGCCTCGGGCACCCGCATCGCCGAGGAACGGCGACGCGAGGAGCAACTGGCGACGCTGTTCGAACCCCTCATGCGGCTCACCGGCGGCCGCACCGCCCCCACCGACCCCGCCTCGCTGCGGCTGCTCAGCGGCACCGACCGGATCAACGAGGCCATCACCGAGGCGATGGCCGAGGCGACGAGCGACGTGCTCTGCGTCCAGCCGCATGTGCACTACAGCGGGCCGCGCGGCGAGACCGCCCAGGGCGTCGCCATGGCCCGCGACCAGGCCCTGCTCGACCGCGGCTGCCGCATCCGCACCCTCTACCAGCACACCCAGCGCCATGTGCCGCTCGTCCTGGCCCGCTACGAGCAGCTGCGGGGCGACGCGGAGGCCCGCACCCTGGACGAGGTCACCGACCGCCTCATCGTCATCGACGGCGCGGTCGCCTTCATCCCCGCCGGCGAGGACGGCCGGCTCGCCCTGGAGGTGCGCCACCCCGCCCTGCTGACCTACTTCACGACCACCTTCGACCGGCTCTGGCGGCTGGCCACGCCGATGTACCCGCAGGCGGTCCAGCGGCTCTCCCGGGACGGCGTCACGCCCCGCCAGCAGGCCATCGCCGCCCTGCTCGTCGAGGGCTGCACCGACGCCGTCATCGCCGACCGCCTCGGCATGAACATCCGCACCGCGCGCGTGCACATCGCCAAACTCGCCGCCACCCTCGGCAGCGAGAGCCGCGCCCAACTCGGCTACCTCATCGGGCAGTCGGGGATCCTCGACCGGGAACAGCATCGGGTACGGAGCCGGGAACCGAACCAGCAGCCTGCCCAGAAGCCTGAGCGGGAGGCTGCGCAGGGGCCTGAGCAGGGATCTGCTCCGGGGCAGTAGCCGAGGCCGACGGCAGAGCCGGAGCCTGAGCCGGGGGCGGGGACGGGGACGGGGACGGGTGCGGAGCCTGGGCCGGGGACGAAGCCGGGGACGGCGGTAGAGCCGGGGCCGGGTGCGGAGCCTGGGCCGGGGACGAAGCCGGGGACGGCGGTAGAGCCGGGGCCGGGTGCGGAGCCTGGGCCGGGGACGAAGCCGGAGCCGGCGGTGGAGCCGGGGACGGGGACGAAGCCGGGGACGGCGGTAGAGCCGGGGACGGGGACGAAGCCTGGGCCGGGGACGAAGCCGGAGCCGGCGGTAGAGCCGGGGCCGGGTGCGGAGCCTGGGCCGGGGACGAAGCCGGGGACGGGGATGGAGCCGGGGACGGGACGCTGACGGACGGGGCCGCCTGACCTACCGGGTCTGCCTGACCTGCCGGGCTCGTCCGATCCGCCAGATCCGTGTGATCTGTGTGATCCGTCAGGCCCGGCGGCCCAGCCGTCCGCGTCTCCGCCTCTCCTGACGGGCCGTCGAGGCCGACCTGGGCTATCCGCACGCCCAGTTGGGTCCGGCTGGCCGCGCCCAGGGTCTCCGAGAGGCGGGCGATGTGCGCGCGGCAGGTGCGCACGCTGATGCCCAGGCGTTCGGCGATCACCGCGTCCTGGTGGCCCTCCGCCAGCAGCGCGGCGATGGACTGCTCGCGGTGCGAGATGCCCTCGATCCGGGTGTCGGGGAGCGGCGCGGTGAGCGGGACCGCCAGCCGCCACAGCCGTTCGAAGACCGTCACCAGGTAGGCGACCAGGGCCGGGTGGCGCAGCTCCAGGGCCATCGTGCGGTCGGCGTTGGCCGGGATGAAGGCGACCGTGCGGTCGAAGAGGATCAGCCGGTCGATGACCTCGTCCAGGGTGCGGGCCTCCACCGCGTCGCCCATCAGCTCCAGGTAGTTGAGCAGCCCCTGGCCGTGCCGGGCGACATGGTTGTAGAGGTCCCGCATGCGCACGCCCCGGCCGCGCAGTTCGAGCGCGCGGTGCAGGCCCTCGGACAGCTCGTGCTCGCGCCGGATGCCGCCGGGCTGCACGGTGAGGACCTCGGTCGTGCACGCCTCGGTGGCCGCGTCCAGGGCGGCCTGGATGCGGGAGGGGCCGTCCAGGACCCGGATCGCCGCGCCCTCGCCGGCCGTCGCGGCCCGCGTGGGACCGCCCAGTCCGGCGTACCACTCGAAGGCGGCGACCGCCGAGCCCATCCGCCGCTGGCTCGCGCTCACCTCGTCGTAGAGGCCGCGCAGCAGCCGGGTCATGACCTCCTGCGGGGAGGTCGGCACCAGCCAGTCCATGTCGTCGGGGTCAGGGTGCAGCAGCGCCAGTTCGAGCAGGCACGGGACCGGCTCGGCGTCGGTCCGCGCCACCCGACCGCGCCGCACGGCCCGGGAATACACGCGATCCCCGGCCTCGCACAGTCGGTCGGCACCGTGTGGATGGTCCTCCGTCCCGTGCCCGGCCATCGTCCATCCCACCCCCGCCGTACGCCTGTTCCGGAGCGCAACTATGCGCGGACCGGAGCGGCTCCGCAACACGGCTCCTCCGGCCAATGCCGAAGAAAACCACCCGTCTGGGTGAGTTTCTACCGGCCTCCTCCCCTCGCACTGCAACAAGCTGACGGTGGTGCCGGGCGTGCACGGCGGTGCATCGTGGGGTCCGGGGCTTTCCCCCGGGTGCTCCCCACTCGGGGGAAAGAAGAACCGACCCGGCCGGACCACGGGGGAGTCCGGCCGGGCCAGGGGTTTTCCGGCCGCGGGTGCGGCGACGGCTACTTCAGGCCGATGGCCTCGCAGGCGGCCTTGAACGTGGCGGTGCAGATGTCGGCGACGGTGTAGATGCCGTCGGCGACGACGGTCTGCTCGATGTTCTTCTTCGTCAGCGCGACCACGGACACCAGCTTGGCCGGAATGTCCTTGTTCGTCGGGCTGTCGACCCGGTCCCGGGTGAGTGCGTCGAACTGGATGTTGCGGCCCTGGACCTTGGCGACGGCCGCCTCGGCGGCGGCCTCGGCCTCGCCCGGGTACGGCTTGTAGACGCTCATGTACTGCTCGCCGCTGATGATCCGCTGCACGGCCGCCAGCTCCGCGTCCTGACCGGTGATCGGGGGCAGGTCGCTGTCGCTGACGCCCGCCGCCTTCAGGGCCTTGATGATGCCGGCGGCCATGGCGTCGTTGGCGGAGTAGACGCCGGCGATGTCGTTCTTGCCGATCGCGTCGATCGCCTTCGCCATGTTGGCCTCGGCGACCTCCGGGCTCCATTTGTCGGTGTCGTACGTCTTCGCGATCGTGACCCGGCCGTTGAGCTCGTTGAGCGCGCCCGCCTTGAACTGCCCCGCGTTCGGGTCGGTGGGCGAGCCGTTCACCATGACGATCTTGTCGCTGAGCTGGGGGCTGCCGATGGCCTCCACCAGGGAGCGGCCCTGCACCTCGCCGACCAGCTCGTTGTCGAAGGAGACGTACCCGTCGATCGGACCCTCGGCGAGACGGTCGTAGGCGATGACCGGAATGCCCGCCTTCTTGGCCTTCTTCACCATGCCGGCGATGTCGTGCGAGTCCACGGCGTCCAGCAGGATGACGTCGACCTTCTTGTCGATCATCTGCTGCATCTGGTTGTTCTGCGTCTTGGCGGAGGCGCCGGCGTTCGCGTACTCGGTCTTGCCCTTGTTCTGCGTGAGTTCGGCGACCTTCTTCTTGATGATGGGGTAGTCGAACTCCGCATAACGGGTGTTCGTCTCCTCCGGCATCAGAACGCCCACGGTGATCGCGTCGCTCCGGGTCGGTGTCGCACCGGTCGCGCTCTCCGAAGCCCCCAGCATCCCGCATCCGGCGAGCGAGAGGGACATCGTGGAGGCGACCACGGATATGGCGATACGACGCATTTCAGGAGCTCACTTCAGGTGCGTTCTGGGCGGTGCGGACCTGGGGTGCGACATCGGGACCCAGGTGTGTAAAAAAGACAACGCGGCACCGACCGCCTCCGTCAAGCCAAACCGCCTAACAAAGTAGCAACATCACATTCCGCTTATCGGTCGTCCGATACGTGAAGACGAGGCGGAGGCCACGCGGAGACGCCGGAGAGACACGGCGAAGAGCCGGCTGGGGAGCTGACTGGGGAGCCCGGTTGGGGAGCCGGCCGGCCGAGAACCCGTAATACGCCTGTGACCAGCGGAATTACCGCTTCCGGCGCTGTTGCGAAGCAGTGACAGAGCAACGGGTTGATCCGGCGTGAAGTCCGGGTGAAGATCAATGCACCGCGAGCCGCCGGGGGGACAGACAAGACCGGTCGGCGCGCAGGCACTTCTCTCTTCTCTGCTCTCCCTTTCTCTGCTCTGCGCATGCCTGCTCTTCGCATGCCTGCTCTTCGCTTCTCTGCTCTTCGTTCAGTTGATTCCTTGGGGGGATCCGTCATGTCCGTTCGTTCCGTCGCCGGCCACCGCATCCGGACCGTGGCCGCGACCGCCGTCGTCGCCGCTGTCGCCGGCACCGCCTTCGTCCCGGCCACCGCCCTCGCCGCCGACCAGGCGGGCGCGCACGCGCTGAAGATGACGCTCGGCGCGCCCTCTCCGGGGGCCCCGCTGAAGCGCGGCGGGGCGACCGAGTCGATGGTCCTCACCGTCGCCAACTCCTCGGACAAGGCGCAGAAGTTCCAGGCCTGGTTGCCGGGCGAGCCGGACGGTCCGAGCCCGGTGCTGAAGGACTCCATCGTCTTCGACGTGACCGCGATCGACGCACCCGCGACCAAGTCCCAGGTCGGACGGCAGGACGGTAACTTCCAGGGCCTGTTCTTCCCGGCCACCGGCACCGCGGCGTCCAGCTTCTCCATCCCGGCGAAGACCTCGTTCACCTGGAAGGTCACCGTCGGCCTCGGCGCCTCCTACCCGACCAACGACGGCGACTTCACCCTCACCGCCGGCCCGCTGACCGACAACGTGGAGGCGGACGCGGCCCACAACACCGTGGTCTTCAAGACCGACCCGGCCATCACGCCCGGCAAGCTGAACGTGGCGTGGCAGCAGAAGGCGGGCGCGGTGGCCCGGCCCGGTCAGCGTGCCGAGCTGACGCTGAACGCCACGGCCACCGGCCCGGGCGAGTTCCCCGCCGAGTTGAAGCGCACGGTGTCGGCCCAGCAGTTCCGCCACGGCGCGGGCAACCCGGACTTCATTCTGGAGGCCGAGATCGACGGCAGAATCGTGAAGCTGAAGGAGTTCAACGACAACGAGTGGGAGCTCCCCTCGATCGCCAAGGGCTTCAGCGCCGCCAAGGGCACCGAGGGCATCAAGCTCTACCTCTCGCTGGGCGAGAACACCGACATCAAGAAGGACACCGTCGTCCCGCTGGACGCGCTCTTCTCCCAGGAGGACTCCTGGGGCTTCAACGGGGCCGAGACCCGGGTGAAGGCCGGCCCGTCCCTCGCCACCACGCCGAGCGGCACGCCGTCCACCACGCCGTCCACCACCCCCACCGCTTCCCCGTCCGCCTCGCCGTCCCCGTCGGCCTCCGTCTCCCCGTCGGCCTCCCCCTCCGCCACCACGACCGGTGGCACCACGACCACGACGGGCGCGCTGGCCGACACCGGTGCGGGCAACGGCGCTCTCTACGGCGCCCTGGCCGCCGCCCTGCTGGCCGTCGGCGGTACGGCGACCTGGTTCGGGACGCGCCGTCGGCGGGCGGCGACGCGCGTCTGACCGTCGAGGCACGCGGTACGTACAGGGGGAGGGCCCGGAGGCTGGTGTCACCGCCTCCGGGCCCTCCCCGTTCGTCGCGTGGGCTCAGCGCGCCCCGGGGTCGTACTTCTTCAGCGAGGCCTGGACCTCGGCCGCGTACGCGCCCTCCCACCACGGGATCGTCTCGACCAGCACCGGCTTGGTGCCGGAGGCGAGGACGAGGGCCCGGCCGGGCGGCATCGCGCCGAGGTCGGAGACCTGCAGCACCCGCTCGCGGCGGGTGGACTCGCTGATCGCGCGGTTGCCGGACCAGCCGCCGAACTCCGACTCCCGGCTCGTCTGGTACTCGCGCAGCTCGAACTCGCCGGCCAGCTCGCTCAGGTCGCCCAGGAAGCGGGTGTCGGAGACGCCGCCGCCGTAGACGCGGACGTTCGCCGCGGACCACAGCT
This sequence comes from Streptomyces sp. NPDC001858, assembly GCF_053594615.1. Classification (NCBI taxonomy): domain Bacteria; kingdom Bacillati; phylum Actinomycetota; class Actinomycetes; order Kitasatosporales; family Streptomycetaceae; genus Streptomyces; species Streptomyces sp. NPDC001858. Next base: position 54,578 of record NZ_JBSFEV010000009.1, on the reverse strand, counting down.
TCTCCATGCCGCGCTCGCCCCACACCTCGATGCCCTGCGCCCAGGACTGCAGGATCGTCATCAGGATGATGCCGCGCGAGCCGTAGTGGGAGTACAGGTCGGGAAGGTTGCGCCAGCGGCACACGTTGGCCGCCTCGTCGAGCACGCCGACGAGGGGCAGCGGGAGCCGTCCGCCGCGCTGCGTGGTGGCGAACTCCTCGGCGGCCTCGACGACGGCGACGGTTAGCGCGGTCACCAACGGCCCGGCGGAGTCGCGTCCTTCCCGGCTCAGGGAGTAGAGCGTTCCGCCGCCGCGCACGAACTCGTGCGGGTCGAACTCGCCCGCGTAACTGTCGGCGGGCGGCGTCACCCACCGGTTGACTTCCGGGTTGACCAGGCAGGACGCCATCTGCTGGGCGACGCCGTAGATGCCGCTGCGCTGCTTGTCGGGGGCGTTGATGACGCCGGCCAGGCCGTCCGCGGACATGGCGTGCCCGGCGCCGCGCAGGATCCGCTCCGGGGCGTCGTCCTTGGGGTTGGAGAGCCAGGTGTAGATCTGCGTGATGGGCGCCTTGGCGCAGGCGGCGGCGAGCAGCAGGTTGGCGAGCAGGTCCTGGCCGGCCGGGTCGAAGAAGGCGTCGGTGGAGGCGTTCGCGTCCCGCGAGCCGCTGGCGAAGTGGTCGGCCATCTTGCGGGCCTTGGCGACGTCGGTGACGTACGACAGCGGGTTCCACCACCAGGTCGGCGTCTCCTGGGCGACCTGCTGCGGGTCGAACACCCACACCGGCCCGCGCGCGGTCCGCGGTCCGCGGGTGGCGTCCACGATGTCCCGCTTGTTGGAGGTGACGAGGACCGCGCCGGGCCCGTCGAGGATCGCCGGGATGGCCCGCCGAGTGGTCTTGCCGGTCCGGGGCCCCCAGATGTCGACGTGCATGTCCTCGTAGGACCCGTACAGCGGCTGACGGCCCTTGACGGACCGTCCGATGAACACGCCGGGCGTGGACGACTGCACGCCGAGCCGCTCGGCGGTGGCGGCGGCGCCCTTCATCGTCAGCTTGCCGAGCTCCTCGCCCTTCGCGAGGTGCTTGGCGGCGCCGTCCACCTTGGGCTTGTTCCGGAACCGCTCGCGCACCCGGTAGGCGGCCACGCCGAGCAGCCCGACCACGACCGCCTCCGCGGCCGCGACGGCACTGGCCGGCGAACCGGGCCAGCTGTAGTCGCCCTTGACCACCTCGACGAGGAACGTCAACGGATTCGACGCCGGCGCGGGCTCGTCGGCATACCCGGCCCCGATCTTCGCCGCGAGCCAGGCGCCGGCGCCGACGAGGAGCACGACCGCGACGGCGATGACGATCTCGAAGGTCCAGTCGTCCTCGGCGCGGGGCTTCTTCTGCTGTTCTGCGGTCACCCGCGGGTCCGTCCTTTCTGGACTTCCTGGCCTGTGTGGGGCTCGGCCGGGTGCCGGTCAGGCCTTCGTCGCCAGGAAGGCGAAGAGGCCGTCGTCGGCAGGGATGAGTGTGTAGCCGTCGGTGGTGAACTGCGTGGGTGCGTCCGTCCCCTGGGGGACCACGCCCATCAGGCGCTTCGTCGCCATGGACAGGGCTCCCTGGTCGGAGTCGAGCTCCGCGAACAGGACGTCGCCCGTCGTCACCGCGACCGGTCGGATCTCCTTCTCGTCGGCCCCCTGTCGCCACAGCTCGGCGCCTGTCGCGGTGTTCCAGGCCACCGCCTCTCCGGCGAAGTCGACGACGGCGGTCCTGCCGTCGGGGGAGACCACGGGGACGTCGACCTGCTGGAACTCCTTGACGGTGGTGCGTGGACCGACGGCCAGGGTGGCTCCGGTGCGCAGGTCGACGGTGGTGATCACCGCGTCGTTGGAGCCGCTCGCCGACCAGACGAGGATTCCCCGGTCGCCGTGGAGGGCGTAGAGCTCGGCATCCGGTTCCTCGTCGTCCTCGATCTGCGCGACGACGTCCTTGGGCGGGGTGAGATCCGTGGTGGTCCAGAGGGGCTTGCCCGTGCTGCGGTCGATCACCGACACGGGTTCGTTCCTGCCGTCGCCCTCGACCGCGCATCCCTGTCCGGTGCCGAGGGGTTCGGCCTCGGCGAGCTTCGCGGGAAGCACGAGGTCCTTGCCGCCGCCGATGGGCGCCAGCGTGCGGTTCTCGTCGTCCTCGCCGGGCAGCAGCACATGCCCCCGGACGACGGGGAGTCCCGCATGGTCCTCGCCGGAGTACGTGGAGCTGCCCAGCTTCGTGCCGCTGGGCGCGTACATGGTGTAGACGGTCTTCACCGCGGCCTTCTTCAGGCCGCTTGCCTCGGTGTTCTCGCAGCTGCGGATCAGCACGGCCGGGGAGCCGTCCTTCCAGGCGCCCACCTGGACCTGCGCTTCGGGGCCGGGTCCGTCGCTCTCGGACGGGTCGTACGTGCACTCGACGGTGAAGGCCTTGCGCTCCTTGCCGGTCGCCGCGTCGTAGAGGTGACCGACGAAGTGCGCCGTCTGCGGGTCCGTCTCGCCCTCCGCGACCCGCTCGGACAGGTCCTCGACCAGGAGGAAGGCGTCGCCGACCGCACAGCTGCCGTCCTGCCCCTGTTCGTCGGCCGCGAGCGCGGCGTCGCCCGCGCACGACCGGTGAGCACCGGTCTTCTGGGCGAGGCTCCACGCGGGCTTCGCCGAGAGCCCGGGGATCGGGTCGCCCGGGTAGGCGAGCGACCTGGCCGCGGACGCCGACGCGGGCGGGGAGGCCGGTCCCGTCGCGTCCTTGCCCGCCGGCTCGTCACCGCCTCCGCAGCCGGTGAGCAGTCCCAGGGACAGCACGGCACCGGCGATGGGGGCGGTACGTGGCTTCGTCAACTTCCTTGCTCCGTCGAGTGAGATCAGACATGAGTGGCGGGCGGGCGTGCCAGGCCTCAGGCGCCCGCGGTGTCGTTCGTGCCGTCGCCCTCGACCGCGTTCGTGCCCTGGGGGATCGGGACGCGGTAGACGCCGGTGATCTTGTCCTGGTAGTCCCACTTGCTGAACTCGACCGACTTGCCCGGCCGCGGAGCATGGATGATCTTGTGGCCCTTGGGGTCCCAGACCAGTCCGACATGGCCCGAGTGGTTGCCCTCCGGCCGGAAGAAGATGACGTCGCCGGGCTGGGCCTCGGACAGGGGCACCTCGTACTTCTTGAGGTAGGGCTCCTGGGTGTACGTCGTCGTACCGATGTTGATCTTCCCGCCACTGGCCATGTAGTACGCCCACTGCGTGAAGCTGGAGCAGTCGAAGCTGGTCGGGTTCTGGCCCTGCAGGCGCGGTGCGCCGAACACGTACGGGGTGCCGATGCCGCGCTGGGCCCAGCCGAGGACGGCGCGGATGACCGGGTCGTCGGAGTCGGGGAGCACACCGGAGGCGCCGGCGCCGTCGGGAGCGACGGCCGCACCGCCGTTGCCCTCGGCGCACTCGGCGTACTGGGCGTCCTTGCTCTGCTCCTCGGAGCCGGGAACCGTGCCGTAGTCGGGGTTCGCGGTGACCCTGCCCGCCATCCACGCGGCGGGATCGACCATGCCGGGGCCTTGGTCCTGACCCGCGACGAAGGGGTTGTCGACGCCCGGGACCCGGACCTCCCAGTGCAGGTGGGGCCCGGTCACGTTGCCCGTCGCGCCGACCGTGCCGATCTGCTGACCGCGCTTCACCTGCTGGCCGACGGACACATGGATCGAGGTCTGGTGGGCGTAGAGCGTGACGACGCCGTCCGCGTGCTGGATCTCCGTCTCGTTGCCGTACGAGCCGCCGGGGCCCGCCTTGACGACTTTGCCGTCGGCCGGGGCGTAGATCGGGGTGCCGCTGTCCGCCACGAGGTCGAGGCCGGTGTGGTAGCCGAGGCTCCACATGTTGCCGTTCTGGTGGTAGGGCGTGCCCAGCGCATAGGAGCCCGACTTCATGGGCCACTGCCAGTCCTTGCCGCCGACGACGGGCGGCTTGGCCTCGGGGAAGGCGACGGTCGTCACCCCCGTGCTGCCCGCCGCGTTCATCGCGCTCGCGAGACTCGTGCCGTACGCGGCCGGGGCCATGGCGGTGGTGGTCGAGCCGTCGTCGCCGGACAGCGGCGGGGTCGACCACGAACGGGCCGAAGAGGCCGGGATGCTGAGCGCCTTGCTGGGCTGCGCGTCGTTGCCGACCGGCTCCGGGATGTCCGACTGCTGCCCCAGGGTGGGGAAGTCGGGGTTCTTCTCGATGGTCTCCTTCAGGTGCGCGTACCAGCGCTTGATGAGGTCCTGATCGCCGGTCAGCACCCCGCGGTAGCGGGCTGCCTGGGTGAGGACCACCCGCGGGTAGATCGTGTTGGAGGCCGTCGAGCCGGAGTAGATCTGCAGCGCCTTGAACGGAGCGGTCTCGGCCTTCTTGGCGTGCAGGAAGTTGGCCGCGGCCCAGGCCGCGTCGTCGATGTTGTAGAGGTCCTTCTTGCCGTCGCCGTTGCCGTCGGCGCCGTAGTCCGTCCAGGCGGGCGTGCCGAACTGCAGGATGCCCATGTAGCCGAGGGAGTTCTTGCCGCCGGGTGCGGCCGACTGGTCCTGGCCGTACTTGGTCTCCTGGTACATCTGCCCGGCGATCAGCGTCCAGTCGAGGCCGTCGTAGTTGGCGGCGGCGCGCATCGCGGCGAGGATCATCTTCGGCGGTATCTCGGCGCGCGCGGTCTCGCTCGGCATGTACATCTTGCCGGCCGGCATGATCGGGTTGGTGGCGGCGGCGTCACCGGTGTTGCCCGCGCCGGCGTTGTCCGCGTAGTCACCGCAGGCCGCGTTCGCGGCGCCGTTGCCGACGCCGCCGACCATGCTGCCGATCAGCAGCAGGACGAGGAAGACCACGGACGCGGCGGCAAGACCGCCGCCACCGCCGATGATCATCCACCACTTGACGGACTTGTCCTTCTTCTTGCCGCCGTCGCCGTCCGGCCCTCCCCCGGAGCCTGCTGCGGCCTTCGCCTTCTTGGCGGCCTTGGCGACCTTCGCGGCCTTCTGCGCGGCCAGGAGTACAGCGGGTGCCACCATGGCGGGCTCACTCCCCCGAGTCGTCGGAGGCGCCGACGTCGCCGAGTCCGAAGACGTCGAAGCCGGAGACCTCCCACTGGCCGCCGTCTTCCTTGACGGTCACCAGCCACTCGTTCTCCTCGGTGGAGGACTGTCCGCCGGACGTGTGCGTGGCGGTCACCTTCACCAGGCTGGATATGGTCCGTCCGCTGCCGCGCACCACATCGTCCGCGATCACCGCGTCACGTTCCACGACCGCGGCGCCCTTGGACGAGCACTCCTCGGCCTGGCAGGTCGCCCACTCCTTGCCGGACGGCAGCACGGTCGCCTGCTTCATCTGCGGGTCGCCGGAGGTGAGTTCGAGCAGCGGGGCGGTCCAGGCGGCCGACTTGCTGGTGTGGTCGTAGGTGGTGATCCCGGCCATGTACTGCGCCATGACGGCATGCGCCCGGGCCAGTTCGGTGGCTTCGACGATGGGGGTGGCGCCGCCGCCGGGCGCGTCGGATCCCGAGGACCCGGAGCCCGCGCCGGCGCCGTTCTGTCCGGCGGCGGTGGCGACCGGTGCCGCGTCCCCGGCGTCACCGTCGTCCCCGTCGAAGACGGTGAACACGGTCAGCACGAGAATCAGCAAGACGCCGAGCACGACCAGAGGTAGTAGTGCCGTGCGCTTGTTCTCGGCAGGCAACTCCACGTTCCCGCGCCTCCCTTGTGCTGAGCCGGTACGGCGGTCGACGGGTGACCGGGACACGGTAGGTGGCCCAGGCGTGGGGGAGCTTCGGGTTTTCCTGGAGAGGAAAGAGGTGAAGACGCCTCGGGAAAGGGGAGGAAAGACGGAGGGCGCGGTGTGCGGAGGGGGAGGTGCGTCGAGCGTCGCCGTGCGGAGGCCTGCCCGACGGCGGTCACTCGGGTCGTGGATCCACCGGCAGCGGGTCGAACGGGTAGGCCGTGTGCCCGTCCTTGGGCGAACAGGCGGCGAACGGGCCCGCGTCGGCGTCCATCAGCACGCGCAGATGCGGGTCCGCGTGATGCAGCCACCACGTCGACATGCCGAGCGCCGGGTCCTGGCGCAGGTGCTCCCAGGCCAGCCAGAGCGCGGAGAGGCGGGCGCCGGCCTCGGGGTGCTCCCACCACCTCGGGCACCAGGTGGCCGAAGAGCCGTTGAGACGGCGGCGGATCATCTGGGCGAGGTAGTCGGACACGAAGACGAAGACGTCCGCGAAGTAGAACTCCGGCTCTTCGGCGGTGGGTTCGGTCACGGTCATCGTTCGACTCCTGCGGGCTTCTGCTCGGGAACCGGGGGCGGGAGGGTGAGCGCCGCCGCCGGGTTGAGGACTCCGTGTCCGGCGGTCGGCCCACGGGGCGTCGCGGGGCGGGCCACGGGGGGCACGTCGCCCGTTCTCTCGATCGTCATCGGCTCCGGCTCCCTCTCGATCGGCTGATCGGTGATCACGTGATCCCGCGATCAGGTCAGGAAGATACCGAGCAGCAGCAGCGCCACCACGATCGCGCCCATCACGATCCGCGCCGTCGGGTCTTCTCGTTCCCAGAGGTCATGAACCACGGTCCAGCCGCTGAGGCGCGCCGCGCGACCCCCCTGAAGCCGGTCGGCCAGACTCTGCTGGTCCTCGTCGACGCTCTCCTCGTCGGCCGCGAGCGGCTCGGGGTCGGGGTCGTCGTCGAAGCCGACCGGCAGCCCCTGCTGCTCCTGCGCCACCAGGACCAGCTGCTCGAGGAGTTCGGGAATCGTGTTCGGCGTGAGCGGATAGGCGAAGGTCCCGTACGGCGTCTCCACGCACAGGCTGGTCTGCCAGGGGTTGCCGGGCTCATAGCCTTCGACCCATGCGCGGTCGGCCTGGAACACCTGAGGCGCCTGAGGCGCCTGAAGGGCCTGGGGGGCCGGCACGGCGGCGGGGGCAGGAGCGGAAGCCTGCTGGACCGGCGGGGCCTGCTGGACCGGCGGGGCCTGCTGAGGGATGTCCCGGCTACGCGGGTCGGGCTGCTGCGGGTTCCCGTGGTGGTCGGTCAACTCTCGTCCTTCGCCGGGTCCGTCGGATCCAGGGGTGGTGCCGGGTAGCGGTACCGGGCGCGTCGAGCGGACGCGCCCAGCGCATTGTGGGCCCAGGGCGGCTCTCGGCGTCCCGGCATCCTCCCGGCGTGTCCCTGACAGTTTTCCCGACGCGATTCCCCCCGCACACCGCGTCGGGAATTCCCGAAGTCCCGGCGAGGAAAGCGACACCGGTCCGGTGACAGGACTTTGTCACACTGCCAAGCGCACCTGGCCGGGCCAGGGCCCGTCGTGCGGTGCGGTCGTGACCCGCCCAGGCGGACGGGGAACCGACTCGCTGGAGTAACCGACTCGATGACAGACCACAACAGCCCTGCTGGCGCGGTCGGCGGAGGCCAGCCTTCCGGGCAGCCCGGGTCCTTCGGTCCTTCCCAGCAGCCGCCGCAGCAGGCGTGGCAGGGGCAAGGGCATGCCCAGCACGGCGCCGCCCCGCAGCAGCCGCAGCCCGCCCAGCCCCAGCAGCTCCCCTCCGACGCGGCCCGCGCCCAGGTCGCCGCCGCCTGGGTGCGCAACACGCCCCGGGCCGGCCAGGCCGCCGTGCCGTCGCTGCCGCCGCGTGAGACGCGTCCCCAAGGCGAGTCCAAGAAGGAGAAGCGGGAGCGGGAGCGGGCTGCGCGCAAGGCGGCGTACGAGCAGAAGAAGGCGGAGAAGGAGCAGCGCAAGCACGGCGGCGCCACGACGGCCTACGCCGCCACCGCACCCACCGCGCCCGCACCCGCCGCGCCTGCGCCCGCCGTGACGGCCCGGCCCACCTCCCAGGCACCGGCCGCCGGCGCCTCCGCCACCGCACCCCGCCCGACGACCGCCACCGCCCCGGCCACGGGCGCAGCCGCCTCCGCGCACACCGCCTTCAGGCCCGCGCCCGCCCGAGACTTCGACGTCCCCAAGCCCGGTGGCCGCATCCCCAGCGGTGGACGCCGTACGCACGTCGCGCTGCGCGCCACACTCCTGATCACCACATGCGTGTTCGCGCTGGGGTCGTGCGGCGTGATGGGGCTGGTGGTCGGCAAGTCCTCCACGACCACCGCTGCCGGACTCGACGCGGCGGACGCGACCCGCTACCGGCTCACCGAGTTCCCCACCGAGCAGGCGGCGGCCTTCGCCGAGCAGTACGCGCAGCTGTGCATGACGTTCTCCCCGGACACGTCGTCCGCGCGCCGGACCGGCCTGGCCCGCTACGCCTCCGCCGGCGTCGACCCCGAGTGCGGCTGGAGCGGAGAGGGCACCAGCAAGGCGCTCTCCGCGACCTGGGACGGCACCGCCGAGAACCTTCCCGAGTTCGGCGACCACGGCCGCTACATCGGAGTGCAGGTCCGGACGGACGACGGGGCGCTCACCACGCTCACCGTCCCGGTGTACGTGCAGAACCTCAAGACGGGCGAGGGGATGCGCATCGCCGGCGACGTCGGCCAGATGCCGTTGCCCGCGCGCGCGGACGTGCCGGAGGTCGACCAGAGCGACGAGGTCGTGGACGAAGCCCTGTCCACGCAGCTCCAGCAGAAGGTTCTGCCGGGCTACTTCGCAGCCTGGGGGGCCTCCGACGCGACCGCGATGTCCCGTTTCATCACGCCCGACGCGACGCTGACGGCCACCACCGGCCTCTCCGGGAGCCTGGCGAACCCGCAGGTCGGCACCGTCGTCGCGCTCGTCCCGACGAGCCTGCAGGACACCGACCCGTACGCCTACAGCGCCGGACAGGCCGTCCAGGTGCGCGTGGCCGTCGACTGGAGCGACGCCAAGGGCGTCGTCGTCAGCCGCGCGTACCGGATGACGATGGTGAACACGGCCCAGGGCTGGTTCATCAAGGACATCCGGGGCGGTGTGCTCGACGAGCAGGGCGGCCGAGCCGACAGCGACGACACCGGCAGCGGTGCCGCGACGGGAACCGCCTCCCCGTCCGCCGCGGCCTCCCCTTCCACTTCGGCCACCACGACCACCCCGTCGTCCGCGGGCGCCAAGCCGCCCAAGTCCTGACCGGACCGCGCCACCCTCACACCACCGCTCAGCACCACTTCACCACCCGAGAGGAATCACCATGTACCTGGCTGCCGGTACGACCCTGGACGAGATGTTCGGAAAGATCGAGGACATCCTCCGCAACGCGGGCACCATGGTCGCCGTCATCGCCCTGCTCGTCCTCGGCATCCGCATGCTGCTGTCGATGAAGCGCGGCGACGGCATGCGCGAGGCCTTCCAGGGCTTCGGCATGATCGCGCTCGCCGCCCTGATCATCGGCGGCGCCAGCGGCCTCGCCGGTGTGCTGATCGGCCTCGGCACAGAGATCGGCGGCGGCAACTGACCTTCCCCTCGGGCCCTGCCCGACGGACCGTCAGTAGCCGTCCCAATCAGGGGAGTTCGCAGACATGAGCCAGGAGGCACCGCCGGAGCCGCTGGTCGCGTACGACCACACCGATCTGGTCAACCGCCCCAAGCGGATCTGGAACTGGGGCAACATCCCGCTGCCGGGCCTGCTGCTGCCCGCGCTGGGCGCGGCCTTCGGCTTCGGGCTGGTCTGGCTCGTCACGCTGTTCACGATGTCGGCGTTCCTGCCGTTCCTCGGCATGTCGATGTGGACGTCGATCCTCTACTTCGGGCCGCCGTTCGCCGTCTACTTCGTCTGGGGACGGCCGCTGCCCTCGGCGCTCACGCTGAGCCAGCAGATCGTGGTGTGGACCGACTGGTGGTTCCAGCCCAAGCGCCTGCAAGGCCTCGCCGCGGACCAGGAACCCGAGGAACTGCACTGGCAGGTCATCCTCTTCACCCCCGGCTCGCCGCGCTGGCAGGCCCGCTACGACGCCGCTCGCCGGGCCGCCGCAGCGCGCGGCAGCGCCTTCTCCACCTACCGCTGACCCCCTACACGTCAACTACCGCAGGATGAGTCCTCCATGTTCATGTTGATCCTTTTGGGCGGGGCGGCCGCCTTCTTCGTGGTCGCCATGATCATGGCCGCTTCGTCGAGCAAGAAGAACGGCCAGGGCGGCGGCAGGAGTTCCTCCGCCGGACGCTCCAAGCCGTCCGGCGCGGCGGCCGCCACTCGCCGCGAGGACCTCCGCCTCCCCTACCGCTACGCCGACGACATGATCTTCGTGCACGGCGACTCGGTGTGGACGGGCATGGTCCTGCCCAACGCCATCGACGAGTACCTGAACGCCGGCGAGCTCCAGGCGATGGCCGAGGGCCCGGCCCGCGGTCTGCTCAACCTGGCCCGCGGCGACCGCAACGTCGAGTGCCACTACCGCAAGGTCTACCAGCCGATCACCGCGCTGACCTGGGCGGAGGAGCTGAACGCGATCGCCTGGGAGCCCACCGAGAACTACAAGGCGTACAACCTGCGCAAGGCCGAGTACCAGGAGCGCATCGGCGCCAAGCGGGAGCGCAACATCCTGCTGGTGAAGCTGGGCTCGCTGAAGCGCTCCAGCGGCGGCAGCGGTGTCCTCGCCCAGGACGACGAGCCGTACAACGAGCCCGGTCTCCTCCGGGGCGTCCGCGGCGCCGCCGACCAGGTGGCCGCCACCGCGACCGGCGTCGCCGACGAGTACCTCTCCCCGCACGTCCTCGCCGAGTGGACGCAGACGGCCGTCGAGGTCCACGAGAGCCTGGAGGGCCTCAAGGGCACCCCGCTCAGCCGCGAGGAGCTCGTCTGGCTGATCCGCAAGCCGCTGCACGGCGACCTCCCGGTCCCGCCGGAGCCGGTGCTCGGCTCGCGCGCCTGGGGACCCGACCAGTTCGACCTGGTCGTCGACTTCTCCGGCGAGAACCGCAAGACGCACATCGTGCTGAACCAGTACGACGAGGTCACCGGCGAGCAGCAGACCAGCTACACCACCACCCTCGTCGCCGCCAACTGGCCCGCCGAGACCCGCTTCCGCCAGTCCACCGCCTGGGCCCGCTACGCCGCCCAGCACGTGGAGTTCCCGGTCGAGATCGACATGCGGTTCACGCTCATCCCGTACCTGAAGTTCAAGGACCGCGCCGACAAGATCCGCGGCAACCTGGTCGACGAGATGAACGACATGGCCAACTCGGGCCGCAGCCCCGACACCAAGCTGGCCACGCAGGTCACCCGCGCGCAGGAGCTCGTCGACGACATCGACGAGCACAAGATGCCGGGCATGGAGGCGCAGATCCGCTTCACGATCTCCGCGCACGACGTGAAGGAGCTGGAGCGCCGCCGCCGCGTGCTGGAGATGCAGTTCAAGCAGGACCTGAAGGTCACGCTGCTGCGCCCGACCCGCCAGCAGTGGCGACTGCTCCAGTCCCAACTCCCGGGCGACGCGCCCAAGCTGCCGATCGCTCCCTACCTGCGGCTCCAGGAGGTCGAGCAGCTCGGCGCCGGACTGCCCACCGCGGGCACGGAGTTGGGCGACAACCCCGAGCAGCGGTCCGGCAAGCGGCTGGGCTGGGTCGGCAACCTGGTCGGCTGGGCGGGCAAGATGCCGGTCCACTACTCGCTGCACGTCGGCCCGGCCCGCAACGACGGCGGTGGCCTGGCGATCGTCGGCGCGTCGGGCGGTGGAAAGTCGTCCCTCGCCCTGCAGAAGTTCTACGAGGAGTCGGAGTCCGGCGTCCGCTGCCTGGTCATCGACCCGAAGACCGACTTCGCCCAGCTGTGCTACTACCTGGCCTTCGGCTCCCAGGTGAACGACCCCGCCTTCGCGGGCGACGCCGAGCAGGGCCTCCTGGGCACCCCGGAGAGCCGGTTCCACCCGGTGAACCCCGAGTTCTGGGCGGAGACGGAGGTCGTCGACCTCCTCAAGGGCCAGGCCGGCGTCCTGGACCCGTGGGTCATCGCCCGGGACATCCCCGCGGGCCGGCTGCTCGCCGAGTCCATGCTCCGGGGCTTCCTCGGCGACGACGACTACCAGCGCGTCCGCCTCCCCGTCATCGAGGGCATGGCGACGGTCATCGGCCGCTACAACTCCGCGATCCGCCAGGCGGTCGAGCAGGGCCACACGGCCCGCGACGCCGAACTCGCCGTCCCCCGGCCGACGTTGTGGCAGGTCGTCGACGAGGTCGTCGCGGCGTACGACCAGGCGGTCGCGTCCGGCGACCGGGAGGCGATCAAGGACCTGAAGCTCGCGCAGATGCTCCTCACCGAGCTGCGCACACTGCCGTACGCCCGGCTCTCCTTCGCCGAGCGCCCGCAGCCGCTGTCCAGCATGCGCAAGCGCCGCACGGTCATCACCCTGCGCGGTTTCCAGTCCCCCGCGGCCTCCGACCCGCGCAGCTGGAACCCGGCGGAACGCCTCGCCGCGACGGCCCTGATGGCGGTCGTGGAGCTGGGCAGCCAGATGCTCGACGTCGGCTACGAGAAGAACCCGGTGACCGGCGAGATCGGACTGCGCCCCAAGGCGCTCTTCGTCGACGAGGCGTACGTCGTCACCGCGACCGAGTCCGGCCGCGACCTGATGCGCCGCGCGCTCAAGCAGGGCCGTTCCTATCTCGCGGTCACCGTCCTGATCACCCAGCAGGCCATCGACCTGGTCCAGATCGAGGACTCCGAGGCCCGCAGCGGCGGCGCCAACCAGATCCACACGGTCTTCGCCTTCAAGCAGAAGTCGGCGCAGGAGGCGTCCCTGGTGGCCCCGCTGCTGGGCCGCCCGGAGAACGACCCGAAGGTCATCGCCGCGCTGCAGGAACTCCGCACCGGCGTCTGCCTCCAGCGCGACGCGGACAAACGCGTCGGCACGGTCGCCGTCGACCTGGTCTTCAAGGAGATCCTGGCCGCCACGGACACCAACGGCACCACCCGCCCGGCCCGCCAGGGCGTCAACCCGCCACTGAGCGTGTGGGACTGGACCTTCCTCCAGGAGGTCGAGGAGGACCCGGCTGCCTCCCGGCCCGCAACGCCGGAATCGGCCGCCGTATGACCTCGCCCGAACCCGTCTCGTCCCAGGAGGCAAGCGTCCCCATGTCCCTGTCCAAGCTCCTGCCCACGGGCATCGTCTCCGTCGCCCTGCTCACCGCGCTGACCGGCTGCGGTTCCGACTCGGACGCCGACGGCGACGGCGCCACGGCCTCCTCTTCGACGTCCGCTTCCACGTCGGGCTCCGGTTCCGGTTCCGGTTCCGGTTCCGGTTCCGCGAGCCTGCCCAGCGCCAAGACGCTGAGAGACGTCCAGGAGTTCATCACCGGCGCGGGGCTCCCGTGCGACAACCTCACCGACGACGAGAGCGGTCAGGGGACGCCTGCCGAAGGGTTCCTCGGCCCGGCCACCGACTCCGACGACGCCGACCGGAAGCGTGAGGCGGACGCCTGGTCGATCAGGCTGTCCGGTTTCTGCGGGGAGACCCGGTCCGACGTGGGTGGCTGGGTCATCTATCTGCCGAACGACATGAAGGCGTTCCAGGAGAACTACCGCAAGAAAGCCCTGGAGAGCGCGAAGGACAACGGCTGGACGGAAAAGGGGAAGCGCGGAAAGTTCTTCTTCGGCGCCGACTTCGTCCTCGATCCCACGAACTACCAGGCGAGCAAGACCCTCCTCGAAGCCGGATTGCTGCTGGAGAACTGCGACCCCGATTTCAAGGCTCCTGACGGCTACCGCACGCAGGATGCGCTGGCGAGCGGCTGTGTACTGACCAACTACCTCCTCGATCCCCTGGACCAGTAGGCAGACCTGCCGATCCGCTGTGCGCTGAGCGACTGCTACGGCGGCTGAGCCCGCACCTCGAGCACCTCACCCTGCCCACGCGTACCCCGAAGGAATACAGATGCATCCGCGCAACGCGCTGAGCCGTCGCATACGGAAAGCCGGTGTGGCCGCCCGCGCCGGCCTCTTCGTGGTGCTGGCGCTGATCGCCCTCACCCTGGCCGCGCCGAGTTCGGCGTACGCGGACTTCGCCTGCAACTTCACCGGCGACGAGAGCTACCACATGGACTCGCCGGGCAGTAATGGCGAGGGCATCATGCCCGCTGTCGTGCAGTGGAAGGACGGCGACGGCTCCAAGAACCTCGGTGACCAGTCGGGCACGGTCAGGGGCTCCTTCCCGGTGGAGCCGGACCAGGCGGCGCACTACACCCTGTACGAGCTCAACGGCATGCGCGGCCTGAACTGGTCCATGACCTTCAAGGGCAAGGGCGACGCCTCCGAGGAGAACGGCTCGTGGGGCAGTGGGGCCGACTCCTGCCAGGTCATGGCCTATGTCAACAACGGCATAGCGGACGCCGTCTTCTACGGCACCAAGGTGCTCACCCGGTTCTCCATCTCCATCAAGGAGATGGCGTCCAACCCGAGTCCCTTCTCCGGCCTCTACTCCGGCCGCGACAACGTGGTGACGACCCTTCGTGACAACGTCCTGAAGCCCGCCGTCACGGTCATGATCCTGCTGGTCGGCCTCTGGGTGTTCACGAAGTGGCGCAAGGGCGACATGCGTGAGGTGTGGGCGGGAGTCTCCTGGACCGCCCTGACCGTGATCGCCGTCATGGCGTTCCTCACGGGCAACAACTACGACAGGGTCGTCGAGAGCTCGGACAAATGGATCGCCAAGGCCAACTCGGCGCTCAGCTCGACCGTCCTCGCGGGCGTCTCGGGCAAGATGCAGAGTCCGTGCGATCTGCCGAACAACGGCAGGGACGAGCCCGGAGAAGTGGGCCTGCGCCTGTCGAGCTGCGCCATGTACGACACGCTCGCCTTCCGTCCCTGGGCCATGGGCCAGTTCGGCGACGTGGGCGCGAACTGCATCTTCAGGAACGACAGCAACGGAAAGGTCTCCGCCGAGGACGGGACCTGCACGTTCAGCAGCGGCACCAACTACACCTGCTACTGGGGCCAGAAGGACGGAGCCCGCTGTGGCGACCTCCGCGTCCGCCAGGCCGTCGCCCAGTCCTGGACCAATGTCGACAGCCAACGCGGCTCGGCCAAGCCGAAGGGCGACAAGTTCGGCGAGTGGGAGAAGATCCGCATGGACATCGCCGTCAGTGAGGAGGCGGCGGACGGCACCATCTACCCCGTCGCCTTCAACGACTGGGCCGGCAAGAACGCCACCGACCGGGTGGGCATCGCCTTCTACTCCCTCGTGGCCGCCTTCATCGTCGGCGTGATGGTCCTCGCGCTCAGCGCGCTCACCCTGCTCTGGCACGCGGTCACGCTGATCCTGGTCATGCTGCTGCCGCTGGTGGCCACGCTCGGCATCCACCCCTCCCAGCAGAAGCTGCTGAAGAGCTGGCTCGAGACGTTCATCCACAGCTTCGTGCTGCGCGCGGGCTTCGGAGTCATCCTCACCGTGCTGCTCGTGCTGTACCAGATGATCCTGCCCGCGCAGATCGCCCTCGGCACCCAGTTGCTCATGCTGCTCCTGGTCACCGTCGCCGTCGTGATGATGCTCAAGAAGCTCCTCGGCGGGAACTTCACCCCGCAGGTGGCGGGCGGCGAGGACGCGCTCGGCATCCGGGACGCCGCCGGCAAGGTGACCGCCATGGCGCCGGGCCTCGCCGCCTCCACGGCCAAGACCACGGGCCGCGTCGTGAGCGGTGGCGCCCGAGGCTCCGCGCGCGTGGCGGACAAGGTCATCGCCGGGGGCAAGGGCCGCGAGAAGATGCAGCAATGGGGATGGATCGGTCAGTCCAAGCGTGAGCAGCGCAAGACTCAGCAGCAGTCGGCGGAGACGACGCGCATGCAGCACGAGATGACCCGGGAGGAGTTCGAAGCGCGGAAGGGTCCGGACCCGGAGGCGAAGCCCGGGCGCGGTCGTCGGGTCAGCGGCGGCACCGGCCAGTCGTCACCGCAGCCCGCGACACCGTCGGAGCCCCGCCCGGCACCGAATCCCGCACCGGCTCCGGCACCGGCACCGGCGTCGACTCCGGCTCCCGCTCCCGCTCCCAAGCAGCCGGCACAGCAGCCGGCCCCGCGTCCCCGCCCGGCGCCCACCACGCCGCCCGCAGCCCCCTCCCTGCCCTCGCCCCCGCCGCCCCGCGACCCCCGAGGCCCCAGCGGCCGTGTCTGACCCCACCCACCCGCGTAAGCCTGCGAGGAGCCACCGATGCCCGTCCTGACCGCCGACCGCACCCCCGGCCAACTGGTCGCGGAACTGGAGCGGCTCATCGGCGTGGACTGGCCCACGGTGTGGGCGGGTGTCCCGGACGGCACGGAGAAGCGGGCGGCCTGGTGCGCCGGCTTCGACTGGCAGCCGCTGTGGTTCCAGGGCGGCCTACGGGTCCGTACCGCCCTGGGCGGCCGCCTGCTGCTGGCCTCGGCGGCGCCGGCCCGCCCGGTGACCCGGATCGACCACACGGTGTGGGCGGCCCGGGCCCGGGACACGGACGAGAACCAGCAGGTCGCCGATCTGGCCGAGGCCCGCTGGGCCGCCTGCCTGGCCGCCCTGCGCGGCCTGCTCGGCAACCCGGTCCAGGACGGCGCCTGGGACACGCCCGACTTCCCGGAGCTGCCGGGTCCGGGGGCCTGGCCCGACGCCCGGTGGCGCGAGGAGCACCAGGATCCCTACCGCGTCGCGGTGTGGCGGTTCCGGGTGCCGCAGGCGCCGGTCTTCGAGCTCAGGATGACGCTGGGCGCGAGAGCACGAAGGGGTCCGGTACCGGCCGATGCGAGGATCGGACTCGCCTGCCACGACCCCGCCCACGCGGAGTCCCGACGGCAGGCGCGGCTCGGATGAACCGCAGCCGTGCGGAACGCGAGGAAGGTGACAGGCGATGACGACCCTCAGGATCGACCGCAGCCCCGGACAACTGGCCGAGGAGTTCAAGGCACTCGAGCACGTGGACTGGCCCGCCGTCTGGGCCGGCCCGCCGAACCCCGGCCAGGCGCTGGACGACTGGTGCGCCCTGTTCGGCTGGACGCCGACGTCGGCGGAACGGGTGCTGTCGGTGCGCAGCGCGACGGGCGAGTGGTTCGGGCTCTACCCGGTGCGCGAGGCCGGCTGGGCACCGGTCAAGCAGCTCAGCTGGACCAGCTGGGACATGTGGGCAGAGAACACGTCCGAGAACGAGGAGGTCCTCGCCCAGGCGGCCACGACCTGGGCCGCGTACGTGGCGGCGGCACGCCCCGTACTCGGTGAACCTGCCTTCGCCGGCGCCTGGGACGACCCCGCCTTCCCGGAACCGCCGCACGACCGGCACTGGCTCATGCCGCGCGACCTCCGCATGGAGGACATGGACCCCTATCGCATGGCCTTGTGGCGCGAGGACAGTCCGGAAGGACGCATCACCGTACTCACCGTCAGCCTGGGATCCGCCCTGGTGCCGGGCGAGCTGCGAAGCGCGCGCATCAACGTCGACTGTTATCCGCCGGAGGCCGTGTGATCCAGGTACATGTCTCGGACCAGGTCCTCGACGATGCCCGTGACCGCCAGCGGACGGGCGAGGCCGCCCTGACACCTGCCCAGGCCAGGCGGATCGGAAAGAGGCTGCGCGAGGGCATCGGCGGTCTGTCCCCCGACGAGTACCGGGAACAGCTCCGCATACGGCTCAGGGAATTCGCAGCCGCCCAAGACGTCGAGCTTCCCGACCCGGACACCAGGTCGACCTTCTGGTCCTACCAACTGGAAGACCATCCCGGCCTCGACGTGCATACCGAGGAAGCGCTCTACAGCATGCACATGGCGGCCGCCTACACGGAGGCGCAGAACTCGATCGTCCCGGAGACCTTGCGGTATCTGGAGGGCACTCCTGGCGGCAAGGCCCTGGGCGAACTCCACCTGTGGGACCCCCAGGTGCAGAACGAACTCAAGCTGACCAAGGACGAGGGCAGGGACTTCGCCTACGACGCCTGGGGCACGCTCTCCGAGAAGTACGCCGCGAAGACCGAGCACGAAGCCCTCTTCTTCATGGCCGAGCTCAACCCGAACACCGTCGCCTTCCAGACGGAGTCCCGGCAACTCCGCCAGGACGGCAAGCTCGACATCATCCAGTTCATGTACCCGGCGCCGGCGCAGAAGTACGCGGATCTCGCCCCGGAGACGCAGGAGTTGCTGGCCTCCCAGGCCGTCCGCGCACAGGTCCACACCTTCGCGTCCAACGAGAACGACGCCAAGTACACGCCGCTGACCAAGGCCGGCTACCTGGACCTGGAGCAGCTGGCGGCGCTCCCCACCCCCGAGGCCCAGCGCGCCGCCGTCCTGGAGGTGTGCGCCCGGGTGGCGACCATGGACGGCCCCGCCCGCGCGGCCGACGTGGAGAGACTCGTCGAGGAGATCAAGGTCCTGCGCCCTGATCACGAGGTCACGCTGCCCGGTATCGAGGACCAGGAGTGGGCGGCCGACCTCCGCAGCCGAGGATGGGACTCCCAGCCGGCAGCCCAGCCGACAGCCCTGCCGGAGGCGTCCGGCACGCACGGCCGGTACGTCCCGGACGCCGAAGTCGACGCCGAGACGGGACCGGCGCTCCCCGAGTCGCCCACCCTCCCGGCGCCAGCGGCCGAAGTCCCCGCCCGGGAACAGGACTCGCCGACGACAGCCCCGTCCTCCGAGGCGGCCGGCGCCCACGGCCAGTACCTCCCCGGCGTCGCGGTGAACGTCAAGGCGGGACCGGCGGCGCCCCAGCCTCCGGCCGGCCCGGTGAAGACCGCCGGCGTCGCCTCCACCCACAACTTCCTGCCCGGCGTCACCCCACAGCCGAAGTCGATCGCCCCCGCGGCCAAGAACGCGACCCCCGCGGCTGCCCCGCAGGCCCCTCCGGCCCCCGAGCAGTCGCGCGACTCCGGAATAGGGGTGTGACCCGATGACCCGACCCACGAACCGCACCTCACCCACCCGAACCACCCCAACCACCCCGCGCGCCTCCGCCACAGAGCTCCCCCGCCTCCCCCGCCTCTCCCACCTCCGCCGCCTCCTCCACCAGGACGAGAACGACTCCTGGGCGGTCAGGCTCCTCCCCCGCATCGTCTTCGGCCTCGCCGCCGCCTACACGCTGTTCGCCATCGCCTCCGAGAGCGGCTCCAGCTTCCTCACGGTCTGCGCCCTGGCCGTCCTCGGCGCGGTGGTCTGGCTGCTCCGCCGCCGTGGCCAGCTCCTCCTGGGCCTCGGGGCGACGATCCTCTCGGCCGCGTTCACCGGGCTGTTCTCCGCCGTGGGCGACTCGGCCCGTATGTCCACAAGTGCGACCGTCACCGGCCAGGCCGCCCTCGGCTACTGGGCGCTCGCCGGCATGGCGCTTCTCGGCGCGTGGATGGTGAAGGAACACCCGGGCCGACGCGGCGTCACCGTCGTGCTCGCGGATGTGATCCTCGTCATCGCGTCGCTCGTCGGGATGTTCCTGCCCGAAGCGGGCGTACCGCTCGGATTCCTGGGAGTGATCGGCGTTCTGGCCTTGCGCGGAAACAGCGCGAAAGCCGTGGTGGCCCGTGCCCGTCGGGTACTTGGCCGACTGCGGCAGCGCAAAACCAGTGACCCGGCGGACAGTTGAGGCCCGTGTGAACTTTTCGTCTCGTCACTGTGCCAGAACGGCACATGCTTTGCAGATGCGTTGCACCGGGTTGACGGGTCGTTCTAGAGTCCCCTCCGATCACGGATCATCACGGGGGATTACACACATGCGTATGGCCAGCCATACGGTGCTGCACGCACGGCCGACGCGCGGACCGGTACATGGGCCGGGAGCTCACATACCGGACGCCGCCCTGCCCTGCCAGCGCCGACCGGACGTCTACCAGCACCCGCTGCTGGAGGCGTCGACCGAGACGTCGACCGGCATCCCGGACATCTCTCCCGAACAGCGCCACCAGCACCTCGTCCTGCTGCGCACCGCCCGCGACCTGTGCGCTTCCTGTCCGTTGTGGCAGGAGTGCCTCCAGGACGCGATCGCACAAGCGGAGCCGTCCGGCTACACGGCCGCGACGACGCTGGAGGACCGCCGCTGGATCCGCCGCGCGCTCGGCATCGGCGACGCCAACGGCAACCTCCCGACCCACACCGGCGACGGCCCCGGCGGCACCACAGGGGTCAGCACCAGTGGCGACGCCTCCCGGCGTCTCCTGCGCCTGCGCTCCCGCACCACCGACGCCGCCGCCCGGCACGCCGCCGAGCGCGGGCTGCCCGAGTTGGAGCGGATCCTCGACGCGTTCGACGCCCGCCAGGAGCAACTGGCCGCGCTGCGCCGCGAGTTGCCCGCTATACCCAGGCAATTGCACGAGCACACCACCCCGCAGCGGACACCCAGACACGCCCACCCGGAAAGCAGGAGCGAGGACATGCCAGCGGCCGAGTCCGGGCAGCGGATCGCCTTCTCGTACGAGGATCCCGCCCAGGCCGTACGACAGGCCCTGCTGGTCCCGCTGATCCGCTCCGCCCTGCCCACGCTCGACAGCCTGGAGCAGCTGGTCACGATGCTGGCGAGCGTGCCCGGCGGCGACATCGCGCCGGAGCTGCCGGAGCATCTGCGCGCCGTGCGCAAGGCTGTGGAGGCGGTGGCCCCGGAAGGCTGCTGCGACGACCCGGCCGAGGCCGCCGCCGACACCGGCGCCCCGCTCCACGCCCCCCTCCGCGCCCTGACCGGCTCGGTCTCCGTCGAGCTCGCCACCACCGACCCGGTGGCCGCGCTGCGCCGCGACTTCCTGGAACCGCTGCTGCGCGAACTGACGTCCGCCCTCGCCAACATCGAGAAGGTGGCGACGATGCTCGCCGCGACCTCGGCCGACGACGAGGTCCGCCTGGAGCCGATCCGCACCGCGCTGCAGGGCGTCCGCGCCTGCCTCCCCCACCCGGCCCCGGCCGGCAAGACGTCGCCCACGGCCGCCGGCCGGCCCACCCACCCGGGCGCCCCCGACACCCCGAGCATCCGCGCCGCCGTCGAAACGGCCGTGGCCACCTTCCCGGGCCCCTTCTCCTCCCGCGACGTCCTGCGCGCGCTGCCGCCCGGCGTCTACGGCGACCCCTCGAAGACGATCAGCAACGTCCTGTCCGCCCTGGTCAAGTCGGGCCGCCTACAACGCCTCGCCCGTGGCACGTACGCTCGCACCATGGACGTCCCCGACGTCCCCGACGTCCCCGACGCCGCTGCCGTCCCCGGCCTGCCCGGCCGACCCGAGCAGGACGCGGCGAAGAGCGCCTGAGCCGGAAGGAACCCACCGCCCCGATGACCGAACCGACGCCCACACCCCCGCCCCCGCCCCCGGCCATGGCGGACGCCCAGGTGCACGTCTTCTCCCCCAACGCCGGTCTGATCGACGGCGTCCCGGTCACGGCTCCGCCCTACGGCGACATCCAGGACGTCGTCCTGTCGATCCTCCAACAGCGCGCCCAGCAACTCGGCGCGCCCACCCCGGCCACCATCACCGACAACCGCTACGGCGGCGCGATCCGCCTCCTCATCCACCCGGACGGCACGACGGAACAACTCGGCTGAACAGCTTCAGCGCCCACGACGGCGCCGCAGCGGAACCCTCAGTCGGTGGGGCCGGGGCCGGCGGGCGGGGCGCCGGCCCGGTCGATGTCGGCCAGCACGGCCCGTGAGTTCCTGATGCTCAGTTCGAGCACTTCCCGACGGAAGTTGCCCGGCTCCCGCTGATAGCGGCCCTTGCCCACCTCGGAGGTGAAAGCACTGGCGGGAACCGCGTCCTGCCCCGGCGGAATGAACTTGATGACCTCTTCATAAGCGGCGAGCGCATAGGCCACAGCATCGCGATGCTTGTAGTGCTCGGACTCCGGCGCGTTGAGCAGCTGAACCCCCGTCGATTCCGCGATCCGGAAGGCGACGTCGAGGAACTCCCCCGGGTCGATGATCTGCGACGGCTCGGGCCCGCCGAAAGCGGGCGGAGGCGGCGGAACCTCCTCCGCCATCCGGAAGACGAAACGACGAGTCGTGCCGCACTGCCGGCACGGCCCCTCGTACACCGCCACGAGATCATCCCCGTGCTGCTCCAGCCGATGCTGCCGCTCGAAGTCGCCGGAACCGCACTCACAGGGATGCAGATCCATGTAGAGGTGGGCTTCGAAGGCTGAGCGCGCAGTCAACATGACATGATCCTACGGCCGTTGACGAAGATGCAGACGGAAGGTACGGGGGACGTGCTGCTACCGGAATCCGAAGAGGCGACCGACGCGGAGCTGCGTGCCCGACAGGCGACGCTGGTCGCGGCGGCGGAACGCGATCTGGAAGCCGTGGCGTCCATCGTCCTGGGGGAACGTTTCGGCGCATTCCGCAAAGTGGCGGCTGCAGACAATGAACGTGAGCACTTCCTGCTGGAGGACTCCCAGGGCGGCTCGGCCAAGATCTGCGTGGACGCCATTCCGATGGAGACGGGCACCGTCGCCTACACGGTGACGAACACGACGTCGGGCTACTACCTCCTGCAGCTGTCCGACCGGCTGCCGAGCGGGCAGCTGTCCCGCGTCCTCGCCCACGAGGTGGGGGAACTCGTCGCCGTGCGCGACCGTTCCGGTCAGGGGCTTGCGCCGGTACGCGAGAACCTCCTGAACCAGGGAACCGAAATCGGTGACCGGCCCGAGCTGTCGAGCCAGGATCACGGGCGGGTCGGCCAGTTGAACTGGCTCGCGGATCGCAGCACCGTGGCCGGCCTGTCGGAGCAGGAACGGCTGCAGGCGCGGGCCGAGTTCTCGGCACTGCTCGACGGCACAGGCCTGCGGCCGGTGGCCGCCGTCGCCGACGAGGAGGCGTTCCGGGCGCAGAACGCCGCCGCCAGGAAGCGGTTCTTCGCCTCGACCCCGCACCTCTCGCCCGATGCCCGCCTCCTGGTCGACACCCTCGCCCACCCCGTGGAACACCTCTCCCCCGCCGACGCCACCGCCCTCCAGGCGTCCCGGGACGCCGCCCTGCGCGCCGACCGTCAGGTCGAGGCGTTCATCGGGCGTCGGGACATCACCATGCCGCTCCCCGGTTACGACCAGAACGGCCTCCCCCTCCCCCGCGACGAGTTGGAACCCTCCGCCGTGGCGTGGGCGGGCTACCGCGCCCAGGTCAGCGAGCGCACCGTGCAGACGCTGGAGGGGCAGCTCGCCGTCGGGGAGTTCCCGCTGCGGCAGGTGGTGATCGGCGGCGGAGCGAGCCTCACCGGACGCAGTCCGGACGCCCTCCTGATCGACGGCGCCGGCCGCTGGCACCTGGACCCCGGCGCCGGCATCGTCCAGTCCGCGGACCAGGACCGGGATCTCGCCCGTTGGATGGGCGTCGACCCGTACTCGGCGGTCCAGGATCCCCGGAACCGCATCTCCATCCACGCCGTCCGCGTCTGGGAGGACCAACTCGCCACCCAGGGCGACCTGGTGAACGGCCATGCCCGGCTGCGGCTCGGCCGGGACGGCGAACTCCTCGCCGAGGTGCGGCCCTTGGGCGCCGACGGCAAGGAGAGCGCGGACCCCCTCTGGGTCGCCTGCGACGGAACCCCCAGCATCGCCACCGGCCTGACCCCGGAGATCCTGCCCGGAATGCCGCGCGAAGCCCCCGCCGTGGAGAGCCGGAGCGAGGCCGTCCGTCTGATCGGCGACCGCCTGCGAGAACTGGCGGGGCACGAGGACCAGGTGCTTCCCGAAGCGGGCGACATCCGTGCCTGGCTGACCCAGGCCGAGCGGGGGAACGCGGACGCCCGCACCGTCCTCGACGCCCTGAACTCCCACCCGTCGCTGCGCGAGTCCCTCATCTCCGGCCTGGGCGACGCCGACGCCGCCCGCATGGGCAACTGCTTCACCGCCCTCGAAGCGACGCAGCAGTGGGAGTCGGCCCGCGAGGCCGCGCCGGGCCGGGCGCTGCTGGGCGACGAGGTCGCCGAGAGCCGCTTCGACCCCCACGCCGCAAAGAAATGGATCGTCGTGGGCACCGGCGGAACCGCCGTCGCCAACGCGGAGATCATCCTCATGCAGAATCCCGACGCCCACGTCACGATCATCGGCTCGGGGACGCCGCCGGCGCTGCAGCACCAGGTCCAGTTCCCGGCGATGGAGGAGAAGTACGGCCACGGACCGGACGGCGAGAAGCGGCTGAGCTTCGTCAGGGCACGGGTGGGCGCCATCGAGACCTACTGGGACGAGCAGGAGAACCGGACCGCCTTCCAGGTCTCCTACGCCGACCCGGACACCGAGGAGGAGAAGGCGGTCCGAGGCGACGGCTACGTCACCAGCCTCGGCCGCACCAACCCGCTCCCGCCCGCCCTCCAGACCCTCGCGAACGAGGTCCGCGACCGCGGCGGCGAGATCTCCGGCGACCTGCAGTTCGACCGGGACGACCAGTACATCGGCTACGGCCTCACCTTCGCCGTCGACGGCCATGAACACCGCGTCGACGTGGACGGCGCCGCCTCCTGGCAGTTGCCGCGCGAGATATTCGCCCCCGAGACGGAGATCCAGGCCGAGCTGAACCGGATGGGGATCCGCGGACTGCCGTCCGAGACGGGGAACGCCGCCCCCGGCTTCTCCCCGATCGCCCGCCAGAGCGCCCTGCGCGCACGCGCCGTCGCGGCGGCGGCAGCGGGCGACGAGAACGCCGTCCGGCGCACGAACGAGATCCCGCAACGCTGGCGCGGCCCGGAGCAAGGCCAGGACGAAGTGCAAGAGCACGGGCAGGAGACCGGTCCGGCCCCGGAGCCGGCCCCCACCCCCCACATCCCCGGCGCGCACCTGTGGCAGGCGGGCCGCCTCCCGGGCGTCACGGCCCGTCCGCCCACCGCTCCCGGCCGGCGGCCGCAGCAACAACCCCCCGGCTACGAACCGCCGAAGCCGGACCTGGGCCTGGGCGGCTGACCCGCAGCAGCGACGCGCATGCGAAAGGGGCGGCACCAGGCCGCCCCTCCCTCATGTACACGCGTGTGCCTCAGTCGGACGACTAGTCGGACGACTGCTGCCGCTTCGGCCGCCAGACCACCAGCGCGCTCGTCTGCTGGACCTCCTGGTACGGCACCAGGTCCCGCCGGTACGAGGCATGCACCGCCGCTTCCCGCTGCTGCATGGCCGCAGCCGCGCCGTCCAGCGCCGATTCCATTTCCGCGACGCGGGACTGGAGCGCGGCGACCTGGTTCTCCAGCTCGATGATCCGCTTGATGCCGGCGAGGTTGATGCCCTCGTCCTGGGACAGCGCCTGCACCGTGCGGAGCAGTTCGATGTCCCGGGCCGAGTAGCGTCGGCCCCGGCCGGCGGTGCGGTCGGGGGAGACCAGGCCCAGGCGGTCGTACTGACGCAGCGTCTGCGGGTGCAGGCCGGAGAGCTGGGCCGCCACCGAGATGACGTAGACCGGGGTCTCCTCGGTCAGTTCATACGGGTTACGCCGACGGCCGTCCATCACTCTCAGGCTCCCTTCGCGGCCTCGAACAGCTCCGCCCGCGGGTTCTCCCCCACGGTCGCCTCGCGATACGCCTCCAGCGCGTCACGAGCCTTCCCCGACAGGTCCTTGGGCACACTCACCTCGACGGTGACCAGAAGGTCGCCGCGAGTGCCGTCCTTGCGGACCGCGCCCTTGCCCCGCGCCCGCATGGTGCGGCCGTTGGGCGTGCCGGGGGGCAGCTTCAGGGTCAGCGACGGTCCCCCGAGCGTCGGCACCCTGATCTCGCCGCCGAGTGCCGCCTCGGTGAACGTCACCGGCACGGTCACCGTCAGGTTGTCCTCCTTGCGGCCGAAGACGGGGTGCGCGCCGACATGGACGACGACGTACAGGTCGCCCGACGGGCCGCCCCGTTCACCCGGACCGCCCTTGCCGCGCAGCCGGATGCGCTGCCCGTCCGTCACACCCGCGGGGATGCGGACCTGCATGGTCCGGGACGACTTCGCGCGACCGCTGCCCTTGCAGTCCAGGCACGGATGCTCGGCGATGAGGCCGCGGCCCTTGCAGTCGGGGCAGGGGTCGGTGAGGGAGAACCCTCCGCCGGAGCCCCGTGCCACCTGGCCGGTGCCGACGCAGGTCGGGCACACGCGCGGTGTGCCGTTCTTGTCGCCGGTGCCCGAACACGCCTTGCAGGGGGCCTGCGAGGACATCCGCAGCGGAACCGTCGCCCCCTCGATCGCCTCGGTGAAGGTGAGGGTGACCTCGGTGTCGATGTCCTGCCCGCGCCGGGGCTGGGTACGGGTCGTACCGCCCGCCCCGCCCCGGTTGAACAGTCCACCGAAGACGTCCCCGATGCCGCCGCCGAAGCCGCCCGGAGCACCGCCGCCGCCCTGGGCGCCGCCTCCGAAGAGGTCGCCCAGGTCGAAGTTGAACGAGCCGCCCGCGCCCGGGCCCGGGCGGAAGCCGCCGTTGCCGAAGAGCGCGCGCGCTTCGTCGTACTCCTTGCGCTTCTTGGGGTCGCCAAGGACGTCGTTCGCCTCGGAGATCTCCTTGAAGCGCTCCTCCGCCTTGGCGTTGCCCTTGTTGGCGTCCGGATGGAACTCGCGGGCGAGCTTCCGGTACGCCTTCTTGATCTCGGCCTCGGTGGCGTCCTTGGGAACGCCGAGGACCTTGTAGAAGTCCTTCTCGATGAAGTCCTTGGTGCTCATCCTCGACGTGCCCCCTTTCCGGTGTTCCGCTGGCTGTCTACGTCAGCCCTCCTCAGGGCCGTTGTCCTTGTCGTCGCCTGCCTCGGTGCCGTCCTCGGCCTTCACGGGCTGCGCGCCGGGCTGCGGTTCGGCGACGGCCACCCGCGCGGGGCGGATGGTGCGCTCGCCGAAGCGATACCCCGGCTGCAGAATCGCCACGCACGTCGTCTCGGTGACGTCGGGCGCGTACGAATGCATGAGGGCTTCGTGGATCGTCGGGTCGAAGGGCTCGCCCTCCTTGCCGAACTGCTGCAGGCCCATCTTCGCCGCGACGGTCTCCAGCGACTCGGCCACCGACTTGAAGCCGCCGAGGAGTTCGCCGTGTTCCCGCGCGCGGCCGATGTCGTCGAGCACGGGCAGGAGCTCGGTCAGGAGGTTCGCGATGGCGATCTCCTTGACCGCGATCCGGTCGCGCTCGACCCGGCGGCGGTAGTTCTGGTACTCCGCCTGGAGGCGCTGGAGGTCCGCGGTGCGCTCGCCGAGGGCGGTGCGCACCTGGTCCAACTGGGCCACCAGAGCGGCTGTCTGGTTCGCGTCCCCGGCCGGGGCCGCCCCTTCCGCCGCGGCGGAGGAGGGGGCGGCCTTCGGCTCGGCGTCTTCAGGGGTGGCGCCGGAGGGGACGTCGGGCTTCTCCTCGAAGCCCGGGGTCTCCTCCGTCACGCGGCACCGTCCTTGCGCTCGTCGTCCACGATCTCGGCGTCCACGACGTCGTCGTCGGCCTTCGGGGCGCCGGCCTGGGGGGCCTCGGCGCCCTGCGCGCCGGCCTCGGCGTACATGGCCTGGCCGACCTTCTGGGAGACGGCGGCGACCTTCTCGGTGGCCGTGCGGATCTCGGCGGTGTCCTCGCCCTTGAGCGCGGCCTTCAGCTCCTCGACGGCGGCCTCGACCTCGGTCTTGACCTCGGCCGGGACCTTGTCCTCGTTGTCCTTGAGGAACTTCTCCGTCTGGTAGACGAGCTGCTCGCCCTGGTTGCGGGCCTCGGCGGCCTCGCGGCGGCGGTGGTCCTCGTCCGCGTACTGCTCGGCCTCCTGGCGCATGCGGTCGACCTCGTCCTTCGGCAGCGAGGAGCCGCCGGTGACGGTCATCTTCTGCTCCTTGCCCGTGCCCAGGTCCTTCGCGGTCACGTGCATGATGCCGTTGGCGTCGATGTCGAAGGCGACCTCGATCTGCGGGACGCCGCGCGGGGCGGGCGGCAGACCGGTCAGCTCGAACATGCCGAGCTTCTTGTTGTAGGCCGCGATCTCGCGCTCGCCCTGGTAGACCTGGATCTGGACGGACGGCTGGTTGTCCTCGGCCGTCGTGAAGATCTCCGAGCGCTTGGTCGGGATCGTGGTGTTGCGCTCGATGAGCTTGGTCATGATCCCTCCCTTGGTCTCGATGCCGAGGGACAGCGGGGTCACGTCGAGCAGCAGGACGTCCTTGACCTCGCCCTTGAGGACACCGGCCTGGAGCGCGGCGCCGATGGCGACGACCTCGTCCGGGTTCACGCCCTTGTTGGCGTCCTGACCGCCGGTCAGCTCCTTGACGAGCTCGGCGACGGCGGGCATCCGGGTGGAGCCGCCCACGAGAACGACGTGGTCGATCTCGGAGAGGTTGATGCCGGCGTCCTTGATGACGTTGTGGAACGGCGTCTTGCAGCGCTCCAGCAGGTCGGCCGTCAGCTGCTGGAACTGGGCGCGGGTGAGCTTCTCGTCCAGGTGCAGCGGGCCCTCGGCGGACGCCGTGATGTAGGGCAGGTTGATCGAGGTCTCGGTGGACGAGGACAGCTCGATCTTCGCCTTCTCGGCGGCCTCGCGCAGACGCTGCAGCGCCATCTTGTCCTTGGCGAGGTCCACGCCGTGGCCGGCCTTGAACTGCTGCACCAGGTAGTCGACGACACGCTGGTCCCAGTCGTCGCCGCCGAGGTGGTTGTCGCCGTTGGTGGCCTTCACCTCGACGACGCCGTCACCGATCTCCAGGAGGGACACGTCGAACGTGCCGCCGCCGAGGTCGAAGACGAGGATCGTCTGGTCGTCCTTGTCGAGGCCGTACGCGAGCGCGGCCGCAGTGGGCTCGTTGACGATGCGAAGGACGTTGAGACCGGCGATCTCGCCGGCTTCCTTCGTCGCCTGGCGCTCGGAGTCGTTGAAGTACGCCGGGACGGTGATGACCGCGTCGGCCACCTTCTCGCCCAGGTACGCCTCGGCGTCGCGCTTCAGCTTCTGCAGGATGAACGCGCTCATCTGCTGCGGGTTGAAGTGCTTCCCGTCGAGCTCGATCTTCCAGTCGGTGCCCATGTGACGCTTCACCGAACGGATGGTCCGGTCCACGTTGGTGACCGCCTGGCGCTTGGCGACCTCGCCGACAAGCACCTCGCCGTTCTTCGCGAAGGCGACGACGGACGGCGTGGTCCTGGCACCCTCGGCGTTGGTGATGACGGTGGGCTCGCCGCCCTCCAGAACGCTCACGACGGAGTTGGTTGTGCCCAGGTCGATGCCGACCGCACGTGCCATGGTGATCTTCCTCCAGCTGACTTGAGTGGAACGGACTCAAGTGTGCACGACCCTCGCCCCGGGGTCAACAGACCTGAGTCGGACCCACTCAACTCTTATCCGTTCCTTACGCGCAATCCGGCGTTGACCTGCGGCGATACGGAAGGAGTGGCCCGCCTCACCCCGAACTCCGGGTGACCGGCAGCGGCCTCGGATTGACGCCGGGGCCCATACACGGGCGCGGAACGCGCCGCTCGGGAAGCAGGGCGATCGTCCCGGGATGCGGCACGGGTCCGGCGGGCGCGACGGGCGCGAGAGCCGTCCGTCTGTGCCGCCTGTCCCGCGCGCTGCGCCCCGCGCGCGTCGCGCGGCCGTGGCGCACGCGCGCGTGGCGGCCCGTACACCGCGACCCGCAG
The DNA here is from genome assembly GCF_053594615.1 of Streptomyces sp. NPDC001858. Taxonomy (NCBI): domain Bacteria; kingdom Bacillati; phylum Actinomycetota; class Actinomycetes; order Kitasatosporales; family Streptomycetaceae; genus Streptomyces; species Streptomyces sp. NPDC001858. The sequence continues at coordinate 25,237 of NZ_JBSFEV010000009.1, read as the reverse complement.
CAGCCCGAGCGGGACGACGGCCGCCGCGCCGGCCACCCACAGCACCGCGCGCGCGTCCACCCACCCGCCGTGCACCAGCACCCCGACGAGCACCGCGCCGAAGGCCGCGACGCCGAGCAGGACGGTCACGCCCTGCGCGGTGAGCCCGAGCCGGCGCAGCCGATGGGCGAGGTGGTCGGGCGCGGCGCGCAGCAGGGGCCGTCCGGCCAGCCGCCGGGACACGGCCACCAGGAGGACGTCGGCCCCGGCGACCGCGGTGAGCGCGAACAGCACCCCCGCGCCGACGACCGGATCGTGCCCCGCGCGGGCGATCACGGCGGCCGCGGCGAGCAGGAACCCCGCGAAGAGCGATCCGCAGGTCCCGAGCGCCACGCGCGCGGGGGGCCAGTTGTGCATGAGGAACCCGGTCAGCGCGGCGGCGAGCACGCTCAGCAGCACCACCAGCCCGTCCATGACCTCGACGGCGACGCACGCGGCCACCCCGAAGGCGGTGACGACCCCGACGGTCCCGGCCACCCCGTCGGCGTGGTCGAGCGCGCGGAAGGCGAGGGCCACGAAGGTGATCCAGGCGACGCCCGCCGCCGCGGCGACCGGCCCGGTGTCGCCGTACGGCACCACGAAGGCCGCCGCGACCGCCGTGCCGACCACCAGGAACCGCGCCTTGAGCCGCCACACGTCCGCGACGAGCCCGAGCGCGGCGACGGCGCCTCCCGCGACGAGCAGCACCTCGATGCCGTCCCCGAGCGGCGCGACGCCCGTCCAGTCCCCGGCGACCGAGACCAGACAGGTGGCGAGTGCGACGGCGGCGCCCCCGAACAGCGGAACGCGTCGTTGCCGCTGCCGGCGGTCGATCAGCCCGAGTCTCAGGGCGGGCGCGCGCAGCAGCGCGGCGAGTACGGCGGCGAGGAGCAGGGCGGTGGCGGCGGCGACGATCCCGTAGAGCACGGCTATAAATTAGTCATAAATGTACCAATTTGGTACGAATAACACGGCCGAGACGAGGATGGATTCCGAGGCGCTCATGAGGTGACCCTCAGCGATTCAGATCACCCCCCACCCGACTACAGTGCGGCAGAGGATAGGGGTAGTCTCAGACGGACGTAAGTTACCGCTTAGTAATTTGATCTCCCCTCGCAGGCCCGAGGAGCCTCCATGCAACTCGCCGCGATCATCGTGTCGCTGGTCCTGACCGTGGTCGGCGTGGCGCTGTTCGCACGCGTCATCGCCCAGTTCGTCCGGTTCTTCATGCTCGGCCAGCCGCTACCGGCCGGCGCCCGGCTCGACAACCCCTACCAGCGCAGTGTGACGCTGGTGAAGGAGTTCCTCGGCCACACCCGGATGAATCGCTGGGGGATCGTGGGCTTCGCCCACTGGTTCGTGGCGATCGGCTTCCTGACGCTGATCCCGATCCTGGGCCAGGCCCTCGGCCAGCTCTTCCAGGCCGACTTCGTCCTCCCGGTCATCGGCGGCTGGCTGCCCTGGGAGATGTACGTCGAGTTCATCACCGTGATGACCGCCGTGGGCATCGCCGTGCTCATCGCGATCCGCCTGCTGAACCTGCCCTCGCGCCCCGGCCGCAAGTCCCGCTTCACGGGCTCCAAGGCCTGGCAGGCGTACTTCGTCGAGTACGTCATCCTCACCATCGGCATCGTGATCTACGTACTGCGCGGCCTCGAGGGCGCGATGCACCACGTGGACCACTACGAGGCCGCGTTCTTCGCCTCGTACCCGCTGGTCGCCGCCTTCCGCACGCTGGACGTCTCCACGCTGCAGACGCTGGTCTACCTCTTCGCCGGCATCAAGGTCAGCGTCTCCTTCATCTGGATGATCGTCGTCTCGCTGAACGCCAACATGAGCGTCGCCTGGCACCGCTTCCTGGCGTTCCCGAACATCTGGTTCAAGCGCAACGCGGACGGCTCCACCGCCCTCGGCGCCCTGCAGCCGATGACCTCCGGCGGCAAGCCGATCGACTTCACCGACCCCGGCGACGACGACGTCTTCGGCGTCTCCCAGGTCGAGCAGTTCTCCTGGAAGGGCCTGCTGGACTTCTCCACCTGCACCGAGTGCGGCCGCTGCCAGTCGCAGTGCCCCGCCTGGAACACCGGCAAGCCGCTCTCGCCCAAGCTCCTGATCATGTCGCTGCGCGACCACTCGCACGCCAAAGCGCCCTACCTGCTGGCCGGCGGCGGCAAGAGCATGGAGGGCGAGGAGAAGGCGTCCGAGGAGCAGCTGGCCGGCGTGCCGGCCGCGGCTCTGGCGGAGGCCGAGCGCCCGCTGATCGGCACCGCCGAGGAGAACGGCGTCATCGACCCGGACGTCCTGTGGTCCTGCACCACCTGCGGCGCCTGCGTCGAGCAGTGCCCCGTCGACATCGAGCACGTCGACCACATCGTCGACATGCGCCGCTACCAGGTGATGATCGAGTCCGCGTTCCCGTCCGAGGCGGGCACCATGCTCAAGAACCTGGAGAAGAAGGGCAACCCCTGGGGCCTGGCGAAGAAGCAGCGCCTCGAATGGCTCAAGGAAGTCGACTTCGAGATCCCGGTCGTCGGCAAGGACATCGAGGACCTGACCGAGGTCGAGTACCTGTACTGGGTCGGCTGCGCAGGCGCCCTGGAAGACCGCGCGAAGAAAACCACCAAGGCGTTCGCCGAGCTGCTGCACATCGCGGGCGTCAAGTTCGCGATCATGGGCGGCGACGAGAAGTGCACGGGCGACTCGGCACGGCGACTCGGCAACGAGCCGCTGTTCCAGGAGCTCGGCATGGAGAACGTCATGGCCCTCAACACGGCCTTCGGCGAGGAGCTCGACGACGACGGCAAGGTGACCGAGGAGTCCCGCAAGCCGAAGTCGGCGAAGAAGATCGTCGCCACCTGCCCGCACTGCCTCAACACCATCGGCAACGAGTACCCGCAGCTCGGCGGCGACTACGAGGTCATCCACCACACCCAGCTGCTCCAGCACCTGGTGGACGAGGGCAAGCTGATCCCGGTGACCCCGGTCGAGGGCATCATCACCTACCACGACCCGTGCTACCTGGGCCGCCACAACAAGATCTACTCGCCCCCGCGCGAGATCATGACGGCCGTCCCGGGCCTGCGTCAGCAGGAGATGCACCGCCACAAGGAGCGCGGCTTCTGCTGCGGCGCCGGCGGCGCGCGGATGTGGATGGAGGAGCGGATCGGCAAGCGCATCAACAACGAGCGCGTCGACGAGGCCCTGTCCCTGAACCCGGACATCGTCTCCACGGCCTGCCCGTTCTGCCTGGTGATGCTGACCGACTCGGTCAACGGCAAGAAGAACGAGGGCAAGGCCAAGGAGTCCATCACCGTCGTGGACGTCGCCCAGCTCCTCCTGGAGTCGGTCAAGACCCCGGAGACCGACGACGAGCCCCCGGCGGGCGAGGCGGAGTCGGAGAGCGCGCCGGAGGCGACGCCGGTGCAGTAGCCGGTTCCGTACGGCAGTTTCCGTACGGGCAGGTTGAGGACGGCAGGTTGAGGCTGGCGCCCCGGGTCACAGGACCCGGGGCGCCGTCGTGCACCCCGAAGCCCGCCGAAGCTCCCTGAAGCTCCCTCAAGGCCTGGTGAGACCCCCTGAGGCACCCTCAGGTCCGGCCCCTAGGGGATGTCACAGCTCGGCAGCAAACCCGTCCCCGTACGCCCCGCCCAGCCGCACGAGTCGGCCGGACCAGGTACTTTCGATGACGTGGCTGGATTCAGGATCGGACGCGGCCGGGACAACCCCGCCCCGCAAGCGCGACCGCAACAACCCCCGTACGGGCAGGCGCCCCAGGGTCAGTCGGCACGGCCTTCGGGCCCGTCGTACGGCTACCCCTCGCCCCAGCAGCCGTACCCGCAACAGCAGCGACCGCAGTACGGCGGCACGGGCGCGGGCGGCGGCCAGTGGCCGCAGGCGAACGGCGGCGGATACGGCGGCCCGGGCGGGCAGGGCGGCGACGAGCCGGAGTACTTCGGCGGCGACGCCCCGTACGGCGCGCCGGGCGGCCCCGGCGGGCCCGGTGGTGCGGGCGGCGGCCCCGGCGGCGCCCCGTACGACCCGTACGCCGCGAACAACCCGGGTCACACCCAGGCCTTCTCGGTCGACGACCACACCCAGTACGACCAGTACAACCAGGGTGGTACCTACCAAGCCGGCCCGGCGGCCCCGGCGGCCCCGGTCGGTCCGCGGCTGCACTGGAAGGAACTGCTGAAGGGCATCGTCGTCGCCCCCAACCAGACGTTCCTCCAGATGCGGGACTACGCGATGTGGGGCCCGGCCCTCGTCGTCACGTTCCTCTACGGGCTGCTCGCGGTCTTCGGCTTCGACGGAGCCCGCGAGGACGCGATAGGCGCGACGCTCTCCAACGCGATCCCGATCGTCCTGACGACGGCCGTGGCGATGGTGCTGAGCTCGCTCGTCCTGGGCGTGGTCACCCACACGCTGGCCCGCCAGCTCGGCGGCAACGGCGCGTGGCAGCCGACGGTCGGCCTCTCCATGTTGATCATGTCCCTGACGGACGCACCGCGCCTGGTGGTCGCGATGTTCTTCGGCGGCGACGCGTCGTTCGTCCAGCTCCTGGGCTGGGCGACCTGGGTGGCGGCGGGCGCACTCCTGACCCTCATGGTCAGCCGCTCGCACGACCTGCCGTGGCCGAAGGCGCTGGGCGCGTCCTCGATCCAGCTGCTGGCGCTGCTGTCGATCGTGAAGCTGGGCACGTTCTAGCAACTGACGAACGCAGGACAGACGCAGGTAGGGCCCTCGGCGGGTGGCCGGGGGCCCTTTGACATGCCGTCACCAGGAGTGAGCCGTCACGGGGGCACAGGGACGGACGGAGGGGATGAACGGATGGACAAACCATCCGAACAGTCGCATGTCGCACCGCTACAACTACAGAGCGTAATATAATGTGACTGTTCCCTGACAACCTCCTACAAGGAGTGTGCGTGAAAGCTCGCTTTGGCATGCGGCGGGGAACGGTGCTCGTGGCCTCCCTGCTGGTCGCCGTCAGCGCCGCGGTCCTTCCGGGATCGGCCGCCGCATACACGGACGACAACCAAGCCCATTCGGACCACTGGGGCGTGATCGCCCGGAACACGATCGGCTCTCCCGTCGCCGAACTCCGCAACGGACCCTTCGGCCCGTTCGGGACGACGGCCGCGGCCGCCAGCCCGCCGTACGGGCGAGGCAGCCTCGGCATCGAGGTGGCGGACAGATCCACCAGCCTGACCCCTCCCAGCGAGAAGGTCGACTTCGGCAATGAAGTCGACTTCTTCGGCCAGCAGCTGCTGCGGCTGCGGCATGTCGGCTTCCATGTCTTCCAGACGAACGAGAACGTCGTCTACGGGGGCGCGACGAACATGCCGAACATCCGGATCGAGATCGACCCGGACGTGACGTCCACCGACGACTACTCCACGCTGGTGTGGGTGCCGAACGCGTCCCCGGTCACCAGCGGCTGGAGCCCGTTCATCGACGCCACGAAGACCGGCTACTGGTACCTCACCGGCAGCGAGACGAGCTGCACCCAGGCCGCCCGGTGCACCTTCACCCAGCTCAAGGCCTCGTTCCGCACCCTCAACGCCAGGCCGACCATCTATTCGGTCGCCGTGGGCAAGGGACGGGACTCCATGTGGATCGGCGCGATCGACGGTCTCCGGCTGAACGACCACGTCTACGACTTCGAGCGCTACGGCGTCAGGGCGCTTCGGGTGAAGTGACGCGAAGCACCGCACACCGACAAGCCTGACCGGGCGGGGCCGGCAACAGAACCGGCCGGCCCCGCCCCGGGCCACACCCCGCACGGCCGACCGGAGAGCTCCTGAAGCCCTGTCCGATCCCGTCACTGGGAAGCGGTGTGGTCGAGGTGGTCATCGCCCGGATTCGAACCGGGGTTTCGGCGTCGGGGCGAACCCGAGTGCCGTGTCCTGGGCCGCTGGACGACGCATGACCAAGCGGAGCGTATCCACTTGCATGCCGGTGCGCCCACCCATTTCTTCCCTGGAGGAAGGTCGGCTCCTCCCTGGAGGAAGGTCGGCTCCTCCCCTGAGGAAGGTCGGCCGGACCGGGTCGTCGTGCACCCGCAGGTCCGCGGTGAACAGGGCGGCGGAGCGGAGACGCGTACGGTCCGCTGAGCCCCTTCATCGGGCACGGGCCGGTTCGGGGGCGGCCGACTCGGCCGCGGCCGCGATGTTGCGGGCCATGCCGCCGAAGACCGCGGCGTGGAAAGGGGCCACGCCCCACCAGTAGGCGTGCCCGGCCAGGCCGTGCGGATGGAACAGGGCCCGCTGCCGGTACACCGTGCGCCCCCGCGCGTCCCGGTCGACGGCCATCTCCAGCCAGGCCAGGCCCGGCAGCCGCATCTCCGCGCGCAGCCGGAGCAGCCGGCCCGGCTCGATCTCCTCCACTCGCCAGAAGTCGAGGCTGTCGCCGATCCGCAGCCGGGTCGCGTCCCGGCGGCCCCGGCGCAGGCCGACACCGCCCACCAGGGTGTCCAGCCAGCCCCGCAGGGACCAGGCCAGCGGCGAGGAGTACCAGCCGTTCTCGCCGCCGATCGCCTCCACCACCCGCCACAGCGCCTGCGGCGACGCCGCGACCGTACGCTCGCGGTGATCCGTGTAGAGGCTCCCGCCCGCCCAGTCGGGGTCGGTCGGCAGCGGGTCGCTGGGGGCGCGGGGAGTCGCGGCCGAGGACCACCTGGTGGCCACGTCCGCGTCCTGCACCCGCCGCAGAGCCAGCCGGATCGCCCGGTCGAGGGTGACCGGTCCCTCCGGCGGGTCCGGCACATAGCGGACGATGTCCCGCTCGGCGCAGACCACCTCGTGCTTCAGCGACTCGACCAGCGGACGCGCGAGAGCGCCCGGCACCGGGGTGACCAGTCCGACCCACAGGCTGGACAACCGGGGCGTGAGCAGCGGAACGGGGACGATGACCCGTCTCTGCAGCCCGGCGACGGCGGCGTACCGCCGCATCATCTCCTCGTACGTGACGACATCCGGCCCTCCGATGTCGAAGGCCCGGCTCACGTCGTACGGCAGCCGCGCGCACCCCACGAGCAGGCGGAGCACGTCGCGGACGGCGATCGGCTGGATGCGGGTGCGCACCCAGCTCGGGGTCACCATCACGGGGAGCCGTTCGGTCAGATGGCGCAGCATCTCGAACGAGGCCGAACCCGACCCGATGATCACAGCCGCCCGCAGTACGGCGGTCGGTACGCCCGAGGCCAGCAGGATGCGGCCCACTTCGGCGCGGGACCGCAGATGGGGTGACAGCGCCTGCTCGGGCACTCCGGCAGGGCTCAGCCCGCCGAGGTAGACGATCCGCCGGACTCCGGCAGCACGGGCCTGCTCACCGAAGATCCTGGCCGCGCGCCGGTCGGTCTCCTCGAAACCCCGCCCGGTGCCCAACGCGTGCACCAGGTAGTACGCGACGTCCATGCCCTCCATGGCCGCGCGCACGGACGCCTCGTCCGTCACATCCCCGCGTACGGCCTCCGCCTGCCCTGCCCACGGATGGTCCCGCAGCTTGCCGGGCGAGCGGGCCATACAGCGCACGGAGTGCCCGGCCGCGAGCAACTCCGGCACCAGCCGGCCGCCCAGGTAGCCGGTGGCGCCGGTGACCAGACAGCGCAGCGGCCGATCGTCGTCGGTCATGTCGTCCGTCATGTCCGTCATGCCTGCCCATGCTTGGGGCCGAGGACGAGCACCGCAACCGCGCAGCCGCGACGCCGTACAGCCGCGACGGACGCTTCAGATCGCTTCAGAGCGCTTCAGAGCGCTTCCGTGGACGGAGTGATCGGCTCCCCCGACTTACGGACGACGGGCAGGACACTCCACGGGAAGTTGATCCAGTCGTCGGTCCGCTTCCACACGTACTCGCACTTCACGAGCGAGTGCGACTTCTCGTAGATGACCGCGCTGCGCACCTCGGCGACGGCGTCCAGGCAGAAGTCGCGGACGAGCTTCAGCGTCTTGCCGGTGTCGGCGACGTCGTCCGTGATCAGGACCTTCTTGTCGGAGAAGTCGATGACGTTGGGGACGGGCGCGAGCATCACCGGCATCTCGAGGGTCGTCCCCACGCCGGTGTAGAACTCCACGTTCACCAGGTGGAGGTTCTTGCAGTCGAGGGCGTAGGCGAGTCCGCCGGCGACGAAGACGCCACCGCGGGCGATGCTGAGGACTATGTCGGGGACGAAACCGTCGTCGGCGATGGTCTGTGCGAGCTCACGGACGGCGACCCCGAACCGCTCGTAGCTCAGCTCCTCCCGAGCCGCGCCCGGGTCGCTCATACCTGGGTCCGATGGAAGTTGAGGAAGGACCGGGAGGCGGTCGGACCGCGCTGCCCCTGGTACCGGGACCCGTACCGCTCACTGCCATAGGGCGACTCGGCCGGCGAGGTGAGCTTGAACATGCACAGCTGGCCGATCTTCATCCCGGGCCAGAGCTTGATGGGGAGCGTGGCGAGATTGGACAGCTCGAGCGTGACGTGCCCGCTGAATCCGGGGTCGATGAACCCGGCGGTGGAGTGGGTGACGAGCCCGAGCCGCCCGAGGGAGCTCTTGCCCTCCAGCCGCGAGGCGAGATCGTCGGGAAGCGAGATGACCTCGTAGGTGGAGGCGAGCACGAACTCACCGGGGTGGAGAATGAACGGCTCGTCGCCCTCGGGCTCCACGAGCCGGGTGAGGTCGACCTGTTCCACGGACGGATCGATATGCGGGTACCGGTGGTTCTCGAACACCCGGAAGTACCGATCGAGCCGCACATCGATGCTCGACGGCTGCACCATGGATTCGTCGTAGGGGTCGATCCGTACTCGCCCGGCGTCGATCTCGGCCCGGATGTCCTTGTCTGAGAGAAGCACGTCCCGAGGATACGCACGGCGCGCGGAGCCACCACAATCGGACGACTCCACGCGCCAGGCCGCTGGACGGCCGTATTGCCTACCGCTTACCTACCGCTTCTCGAGAATGACCGGCACGACACTTCGCAACCGGGCACAACGAGGGCACCGGACGAGTCGCCCGGGACCGAGCCGCTCGGCCTGCTGCATCGGGAACGAAGCGGTGCTGAACACGTGCCCATCGGCACAACGGACGACGGTGCGCTCCATCAAGTCCTAGAGTCCCTTCCCCAAGAGCCGCGTCCGGCTGCTGCTCGCCGGACACTGAAAGCCACATTACGGGACGAACGGGACGACCCTCCAGGCGGCACTCCGACCCCGCCCGACCCCTCTTCGGCACCCCCACCGTACGCCCCAACTCCGGTACCCCGCACCCGGATCCCACCCCCGAAACGCACCCGGACCCCACGGCTTCAGCGCCCGGGGCCCGGCATGAGGTAGAGTGACGGAGCGTTCCGACACCGGCCGTGACCGGCGTCTCACGCGGGTGTAGTTTAATGGTAGAACATCAGCTTCCCAAGCTGAGAGCGCGAGTTCGATTCTCGTCACCCGCTCCAGAATCCACCCCTAGGTCAACGACCTGGGGGTTGTTTGTTGGCTAGACCATTTTGCGGGGCCGCGTGCCCTGCGCGTGCCCTAAGCCCAGCCCAGGCCGCTACGCCAGGCCCATTCAGGCGCCATTTCGGACACCCCAAGCCCGAGCAGTCTCACATCGCGAGACGCATTTCATGTGGCCTCCCCCATAACTCGACTGATTGCGGGTGAAGTCGCTTACGCAAAGCGCCAGTTCACGGACGAGCTGGCGCACGTACGCCTGGCCCGAGGCGCGCCGACTCCCCGAACCGGCCTTGAGCCATGCACCGCAGCCGTGCTTCTTCGGCACCCGCGTTGTCACTGGGGCTCGCCAGGCTCCCGGGCAGCACTGAGAACGGAGGCCGTGGACGGCCGAGTTCAACATCGACAAACGCGCCGTCGAGAAGATGCAGCGGGAGATCGCCAAGGGGTCGCTGCCGACATGACGATGTTCGTGGAAGCTCCAGGCCCGTACTTCGCAGGCGACTCGCTGACTGTGGACGAGATCCTCGGCGCCCTGGACTGCGTCCTGTCCGGAGGATCCGTCAGTGACTGTCTGAGCCGCCAGCAGCGCGCTGGCGACACGCGCACCGCGTCGACCATCGCCCGAACCCAGAACGGCTGATCGGGCCCACCGGTGCAAGGTGTGCCGACCGCTGGACGGGGGACTTGGTAGGCAAGGCGGGTCAGCAGCGTTCCCCTGGGGACTGGCCCGGCCCAGGCTTCTCTGGTTCAGCCAACGTGCTGGGGGAGCCGCTCGCCCGCTGTCACGAAAGGGTGCCCTCCTCGCAGACCCGGCGGGCCACCTCGCGGAGCTTGATGTTGTTCGCCTGGGAGTAGCGGCGCAGCACGTCGAACGCCTCCTCTTCGGTGAGGTGGTGGCTGCCCATGATGATGCCCATGGCCTCGCCGATGACATGGCGGGTGGCGACGGCCTGTTCCAGCTGGGCGTGTGTGCGGGCGCTGGAGAAGGCGACTGCCGCGTGGGAGGCCAGCAGCCATCCGGCCAGCTCGCTGGCCTCGCTGAACGCGCCGGGCCTGCGGGAGTAGAGGTTCAGCGCGCCGAGGTCTTCGTCGTCGGTGAAGAGCAGGAACCCCATCATGCTGCCCACGCCGAGCCGACGGGCCTCGGGGGCGTAGGCGGGCCAGCGCTGGTGCTCGCCGGTGAGGTCGGCGATGCGGAAGACCCGCTCGCCCTGCCCGCTCCGGGCTGCGTCGAAGCACGGCCCTTCACCCAGTCGCTCCTGCAGCCGGTCACTGTCGATGACCAGCTGGTGGGTGGGGGCGAGCGTCGTCACCTTCGAGTCGTGCAGCATGAGGATGCCGGCCGCGTCACAACCATGGACCAGTTCGGTGGCCGACGCGGTGATCCGCTGCAGGGTGGCCTCGACCGAGTCCTGTGCCAGCAGATCCCGCGCCATCGACGCCAGCTGCTCCGCGAACCGACCCCAGTCCACGTCGTCGTCCTCCGCCATTCGTCACGTCCGGACAAGCCTCACACCCAGCTTTTCACGCGAGGCTCGCGGTCACCTCGCGGACGGATGCCGGTCAGGCAGGCAGCGCAGAGCCGCCGCCAGGCCAGTGCTCCTCCAGCGCGACAAAAAGAAGTCCTCCACCCGCACGTCAGAGGACTGTCGGACCATGCTGATGCGGCGGCGAGCGTCCGGGGCGAATGCCTCGCCGTACGCCAGGCGAGCGCAGGACATTCGCCCCGTGCGCGCCACGGCCGTGGCCGGGGCTGCGAGCCCCCTCTCCTACCGCGCCGCGTCCGCCGTCTGCTGGGGTGGTGTGGCGGACAGCAGCGCCGTCGTGGCCCGGGCGTGCAGCGCATCCAACGTCTTGAGCTGTTGCTCTGCCCTCTGCAGCAGCTGTTCGAGCCAGTCGTGCTCCAGGCGCGGCTCGTCCGCCGAGGCCGAGAGCAGGGCGCGCCACAGCAAGACCTTGCCCTCCACCCCCACCCGCATGGTTTCGAGCTCGATGAGGATCGTGAGGCCGGAGCGGCGCAGCAGCCGGCCGTTGGGTTTCACCCGCGCCGCCTTCTCGCCCAGCCACGCGCCGTACACCTTGTAGTGGCGCACGGCCACGTCGAGATCGTCCAGGAGCTGCAGCAGATACTGCCGGTCGTGGGAGACCTCGGCTGCCAGGGTTTTCAGCTCGCTGCCGTAGGCCGATTCGCGGTGTTCTCCGACCATGCGTCGAGCGAGCGCGGTGCCGGCTGTCGCTCCGGCCAGGTGATCGTTCAGATAGACGTCCAGGATCTTCTGCCGTCCTGGCTCGTCGCCCGATCCGTGTGCTGTCGGTTTCATGGGTTTCCCTCCGGTCACCGAGAGCTCGACGAGACGGTTCCACGGTGGCTGACGGTGTCTGTCGGCAGCCGGGTACCCCTGGTTCGCGGTCCTTCACCGGGCCGTCGCGGATTCAGGCGACGGACGTCGTCCGGGCGGCGGCCCACCATGGAACTGATGGCCGACCACCGGGAGGTCGAGCCCGCCATGGAACTGATGGCCGACCACCGGGAGGTCGAGGAGATGTTCGCCCGGATCCAGGAGCTGCCAGGCGGCCGACCCGCCCGCACACCGCCGCCCCCCTGACGGCCGCCGGGGCAAGCTGTTCAGAGATCCTCTTCCATTCTTATCGCGCTCCGAAGGTCCTTCTGAGCCTCGTGCGTCTTGCTCTCGCTCTGTTCCAGGAGCGCTGCGGCGATCGCGTCGAGTTTCCGCTGGACAGCGCGCTCGGTCCGGCGCTCCGAGTTCTTCAGCAACGCCAGCAGCAGCAACGTGACGCTGGTCATCAGATCTCCGGCCAGCATTTGCTGCATGACGGACAAATGTGCGGCATGTGAAGCGACGAAAAAGGCGACCAGCAGCATGCAGAAAACGTAGAACGCGGGTGTGCTCGTCATGTTCGATGCGGATTCGGCGAACCGCTCGAATCTCCCCTGGCCTCTCTCGGCAGGATGTCGCACGGCCATGATCTCCTCGCCTCCCGGGGCTCAGGGCGCAAAGAAGCGGGATCCCCGACATGAAATGACATGAGATCCCGCTCGGCAACTGCCTGGTCAGTGCTTGAAAACGTCCTTCGTCTTCTCCTTGGCCTGACGGGCCGCGCCCTTCGACTTCTTGGCCTGGCCTTCGGCCATCATCCGCTCGTTGCCCACGGCACGGCCGACCGCCTCTTTGGTCTTTCCCTCGGCCTCTTCCATCTTTCCCTTTGCCTTTTGCTCTTTACTCATCGTCGTTCACCCTCCGAGTCAGGTAGTCAGGTGGGGAATCGTGAACACACCCCGGGTACCCCCTGTCAGTCGGGACAGTCGGGACGAACCGGTGGGAGAAGTGTTCCGAGCGGGCCGAGGTCCAGGTTGAGGTCCTCCATGGTCAGGCCGTAACTGGCGCACAGCTCCGCCATGCGGTCGTGGAGGATCATGAGGGTGGAGCCCAGCCGCTCTTCCTGCTCCTCGGTGAGGTCCTCCTGGTCGACGCGGTGCAGGGCTTGGCGCTCCATGAGCTGCCGCAGCAGCTCGACCAGGGTGAGGACGAGTCTGACGAGGTCCCGTTCGACGGTGTCGGGATCGGCGCTGATGCGCCGGGCGGGGCGCGGCGGCCCGGGCTCTCGGGTGTCGTCCGGTACGGCGGGCAGCAGCCGGAAGGCGCGGGCCGCCGCGTCGGCGACCTCGGCCCGGCGGTCCGGTCGATCGGGATGCCGGTCGGGGTGCCGGGCAGTATGCGGATCGGGATGCCGGTCGGCGGCCGCGTTCGTCATGGCGGGTCCTCGGGGAGTGCCAGTGTCGCCCACGGCGACGGGTTCTCGGCGCTCACGGAGACGATCAGGGCCCGCAGCGAGATACGGACCAGGTCGATGTCGGCGATCGACAGCACCAGGTCCCCTGTGATGACGACACCCCCGCTGAGCAGGCGGTCGAGCAGGTCGACGAGGGCCACCTGGCGCTGTGCCAGCGGCTCCGCCCCGGGCGACCGCGCCACGTCGTTCATGGCGCGAGGTCCGTCGCCGGGGTCTGCCCACCGGGCGGGGCGGCGAAGGAGTACGGCGCCCAGGGGCCGGTGACGTCGATCCGTACGCCGGGCAGGTCCTGGACGGCGTCGAGGACCCGCGTGCGGAAATCCGCCGCCGCCTCGCGGGAGACCAGGTAGGCGTCGTTGACGACGTTCTCCGCGGCGCCGGCGGCGAGCTCACCTTGCTGAACCCGGTGCCGGGCCTGGCCGACCGCCATCGCGCGGCCGATCGCCTCGACTCGCTCGGCTGCCTGGCGGGCGGCCCGGTAGGACTCGTCGCGCGAGTGCCGCTGCGAGCGACGGGCGCGCAGATAGGCCCGGCCCGGACTGAGCTCGTCAGCCGTATCGGACGCCACCGCCGCATCGGCAGCCGGCGGGTGCGGATCCTGCGGGTGCGGATCCTGCTTGTCCGGCTCCTGCTTGTCCGGCTGCGGCTCGACGTAGATCTTCACGCCCCATTCGAGACGGCCCGCCAGTCGCCGCAGGCCGTGCGAGAACTCGTCCGCCTCCTCTCGCAGCATCGCCTCCACCCGTCCGTCGTCCAGGTACACCGTGGCGAGCCGTAGGGGCAGCACGGTGGTGCGCGCAGCGACGGCCTCGATCACGGTGTGGTGGGCGCGGGCAACGGTCTCCAGCCAGTCCAGGTCCTCCAGATGACGTCGCAGGGCCCTTTCCTGAAAGTCCTGGGCGGGCACCGAACTGACGGCAGCCGCCAGAGCGTCTCCTTCCGGTGCGCCCCCGGAGCCTTCCGGCACCAGGCGAACGGACGCCCCCGCCACGCCTTCCACCCCGTCCAGGGCCGCCGGACCGAGGCCCTCTGCGTCGCGCAGCACGGCGTAGGCGTAGGTCACCCAGTCAGTCATCCCTTCAGTCATCGGTCGCCTCGTTCCTGCGCCGCGTGGTGGCGGACCGCGAAGGACGGTGGCGCCGTCCGGCGGTCGACCCCTCGTCGGGCGGCAGCGCCCGCTTGCCCCTCAGGGCCTCGATCTCCGCCTGCAGCCGTCGGTTCTCTTCGGCCAGTGCCCGGTCGTCGGCGCGGGAGGAAAGCGACGGATCGTGTTCCCACCAGTCGATGCCCATTTCCTTGGCCTTGTCGACGGAGGCGACGATCAGCCGGAGTTTGACGGTGAGCAACTCGATGTCGAGGAGATTGATCCGGATGTCCCCCGCGATGACGATGCCCTTGTCCAGGACGCGCTCGAGGATGTCGGCCAGGTTCGCCGAGGAGCCGTGGTCGTAGCCGTACGGGGCCGTCGCCCGGGAGGGGTACGTGCTCAGCCGGTCGGCTGGGGGTTCCGACACCGTAAGCACCTCGATTCCAGCTCAGGAAGTTCCGGCTCAGGAATTTCCGGCTCAAAGGTTCCGGTTCAAAAGGTTCCGGCTCAGAAGGTTCCGGTTCAAAAGGTTCCGGCTCAGAAGGTTCCGGCTCAGAAAGCGGGGTCTCCCCGCCGGTAGGCCGCGATCTCTTCCAGACGGTCGAGGAGTAGGTCCTCGCGCTCGTCGAAGGTCTTCTGGTCGATGCGACCCGCCAGCAACGCGCTCTCCAGCTCGGCCAGTTCGCGTTGAACGGGCTCGGGGTCGTAGTACTCCTGTTCGGCGGCCTCGGTCACCCGGTCGACGACCCAGCCCACGCCCCGTACGGGCGCCAGCGGGAAGGTGAGGAGTTGAGTCAGCAAACCCATGAGTCATGCCTCTCAGACGAAACTGTACGGGGGCAGCGGTCCGTGCAGTCGGAGCTCGCACTCCTCGCCCAGTTGGTCGGCCAGGCTGAGTTCCGTGGCCAGGAACATCTCCTCGTTGGCCGCCTGGACCAGGAAGGAGACGCTGAGGAAGTCGTTGCCGGCGGGAGACGCGAAGCTCTCGTCGGACACATACGGGCGCAGCGCCTCGACGATGCCGTTGGCTAGCGCCTGCTCTCGCTCCTCGGCTTCCCGCGCAACCAGTTCGCCGAGCGCGAGTGACATCTGCGGGGTGCCGGAGCCGTCACGGATGGCCGCGTTGAGTTCGCGGGCCTCGTCGGACTCCAGCAGGATCCGGCGCAGCAACGCCTGCTCTTCCCATGAGCACTTCAGGTTG
The DNA here is from genome assembly GCF_053594615.1 of Streptomyces sp. NPDC001858. Classification (NCBI taxonomy): domain Bacteria; kingdom Bacillati; phylum Actinomycetota; class Actinomycetes; order Kitasatosporales; family Streptomycetaceae; genus Streptomyces; species Streptomyces sp. NPDC001858. The sequence goes on along the minus strand of NZ_JBSFEV010000009.1, from coordinate 9,683 downwards.
TACTCGATGGTGCCTTCCAGGCTTCGCAGCCGCTCCTGATACTCGCCCTCCCTGTTCTGCAGGGCCGCGCGAACGCCGTCGTCGCTCTCGGTCGTCATCCCGAACCGCAGCGGCAGCACGGCGCCGTCGGCCATCAGCCGCTCCTGGACTTCCTGGTGGGCCAGGACGTCGCGTCGCCTGGCCCGCAGGTCCTCGGGCGCGTCGCTGATGACCGCGCACAGGACTCCGGCGGTCACCGTGCGCAGCGCGCCGGGGGGATCGCCGACGCCGTGGACGCCGTCCAGCCTCATCGGGTGGTCCTTCGAGGTGATCGAGTACACGTAGACGGCCATGGTCACTCCCTCTGCCGCCGGGAAGCCGTTCTGGCCGGTCGACGCCGCCGGGGCCGGGGCGCCTTCTCGTATTCGGGTTCCTCCTGCTCGCCTTCGGCGTCCTCGTATTCGTCCTCGTCAGCCTCGTCCTCATCAGCGTCGTCGCCGGTCAGGGTGTCCTTGACGGCCTCGACGGCGCCGGTCAGGGCGCCCTTGGACTTGCCGGCGGCCCCGCCTTCGGTGATCTCGCCGACGAGGTCGGTGAGCTGGGTGGGCTGTTTGCTGCCTGATTCGAGGTCGAGGCGGTTGCATGCCTCGGCGAAGCGGAGATAGGTGTCCACGCTGGCCACGACGATACGAGCGTCGATCTTGAGTATTTCGATGCCGACGAGCGACACCCGGATGAAGACGTCGATGACCAGGCCGCGGTCGAGAATCAGATCCAGGACGTCGTACAGGGTGCCCGTGCTACCGCGCGAGACGCCGCCTCCGCCCTGTGGCACCACAGTCATGGCGCCTCCCTTCACCACCCCCTTGTGCGTGCGCATCAGCCGTGTACGTGCGCATCAGCCTTGTACGTGCGCATCAGCGCATCAGCGCCGGTCGATCTGGCCGCGCGTGTAGCGGCGGGTCCGTTCGTACGCCAGCAGTTCACCTCTCGCACTCAGCGTGACGTGGTAGGTGCCGAGCACACTGGTGGTCTCGGGAATGCGCTCCAGTTCGAGTACCTCGACATCCGCTTCCCACCCCTCATCGGTCGATTTGATTGCCGAGACCGACTCGGGGGCGCGTCCGAGGAGTTCCTCCAGTTGCCCTGCGGCCGAGCGCATGGCCCAGGCCGCCGAGCGTTTGGCGTGCTTGTCTGACGCGGGCATGATCCCAACTCCGTCGCTGGAGCGGCGCTCTGCTGTCACTCAAATGTACTATTTCACCATATACATCTTGAAATGTGCCGCGACGAGCCGATGGCGGCTGCGCGCCGCCGTGCGACCGTACAGCGGCCCGCCGGAGGGATTGATCGATGAACGATTCGACGAAAGTCGCTCTCGCTGCCGCGCTCGCCGGTGGCTACGTTCTCGGCCGGACCAAGAAGGGGAGACTCGCCTTCGGACTGGCCACCTACCTCGCGGGCCGCCGCTTCGGCCTTGAGCCCCAGCAGCTGCTCACCGAGGGCATGCGCAAGCTCCAGGAGATTCCTCAGGTCGCGGACCTCACCGAGCAGGTGGGCGGCGAATTCAAGGACGCCGGCCGGAAGGCTCTCGTCGCAGCTGCCGACCGCAAACTCGCCGACCTCGCGGACACCTTGCACGAGCGGACCGCGCGCGTCGGAAGCGACAAGGAAGAGGAGCCGGAGGACGGCGCGGTCGACGAGGCGGAGGACGAGGACGAGGAATACGAACCGGAGGCGGAAGAGGAGTACGAGGACGAGGAGGAAGCGGAGCCCGAGGAGGAAGAGCCGGAAGAGCCGGAAGGGGCAGAGGAGGAAGACGAAGAAGAGGAGGAAGAGGCGCCCAAGGCCAGGAGGTCCACGTCCAGGCGCCGGCGGCCCGCTCACCGGGCCGAGGACGCCGAGGACGCCGAGGACGCCACGGAAGAGCCGCCGGAGCCGTCCCGCCGCCGGACGGCCAAGCGCCCGGCCGCGCGGTCCGCGCCTCGCAAGACGTCGACACGCAAGGCCGCTGCGAAGAAGGCGCAGCCGGCGAAGAAGTCGGCCGCGAAGAGGCCGGCTCCTGCCAGGAAAACCACGGCGAAGAAGACCGCGGCTCCAGCGAGAAAGACCGCGGCGAGGAAGAGTGCCGCACCGGCCAGGAAGACCGCGGCGAAAAAGGCCGCCCCTGGGAAGACTGCCCCGAAGAAGAAGACGACGGCCACAAGAGCGTCGGCGCGGCGGAGGTAGGCCATGGTCACGACGGCACAGCAGACAGCGCGCGATGGACACTCCGGCCTCGACCGGTTGCGCGAGGAACTCGTCGACTACCTCGGTGCGCAGGCGGAGCACCTCGCGGACGTCGCGGGCGACAAAGTGGAAGGCCTGACCGACCAGTTGCTGGACGTGGCCGACAACGGCGGCGTCCTGCCGAAGGTCGGCGCCCGCGTCCTCAAGGGGGACTCTCCCCTCAAAGCCCTGATCGGCGAGAAGACGAAGAGCATCAAGGACAGCGCCACCGAGAAGGTTTCGAGCCTGTTCGGCGGCGGCAAGGGCCGCAAGTCGGGCACCACCAAGACCACCACCATCATCGAGCACCTTGATGTGGGTGTCCCCGTCCGCGTCGCCTACGACCACTGGACCGAGTTCGAAAAGTTCAGCTCCTTCACCAAGGGCGTGCGCAGTGTGTCGCAGGGGGACGAGACCACCAGCGACTGGAAGGTGAAGGTGGGCCCGTCCAGCCGTTCCTGGAAGGCCACCGTTCAGGAGCAGGTCCCGGACGAGCGCATCGTGTGGACCTCGGACGGCGCCAAGGGCAGCACCAAAGGATGCGTCAGTTTCCATGAACTGACGCCCACGCTCACGCGCATTGTGCTCGTCGTCGAGTACTACCCTTCGGGGTTCTTCGAGAAGACCGGCAACCTCTGGCGCGCCCAGGGACGCCGACTGCGGCTCGACGCCAAGCACTTCCAACGCTATGTCACCCTCTCCGACGAGGACGCCGACGGCTGGCGCGGCGAGATCCGCGAGGGCGAGGTGGTGCGCACTCACGAGGAGGCGCTGGAGGAGGAAGAGGCGGAGTACGAGGAAGAAGCCGAAGACGAGGAAGGGGCGTCGGAGGACGAGTATCCCGAAGCGGAAGACGAGTACGAGTACGAAGACGAAGAGGGCACGGACGAGGGCGCGGAAGAGGACGAGGACGAGGCTGAGCGCGAGGAGGCATGAAGCCTCACGCCTTCACGCGTTCACGCCTTCACGCGTTCGCGCCCTGACGCCCGCGCGCCGTGCTCGTCAGGTTCGCCGGGACACGCGAAAGCCCCGTGACTCGTTGCGAGTCACGGGGCCGCGGCGCTCGGAGCGGGGATCGGGTCAGGCGTGCGGGCCGCCGAACGCGGTGCCCGTGCCGTAGTAGATGCCCAGCTCGTCGTGGTAGTTCTGGTTGCCGAGGTGCTTCTCGCGGTCGAACTCCGGAGCGTCCTTGATCTCCTGCTTGGTGCGGCCCACGAAGATCTTCCGCTCGTCGGGGTCGATGCCGACGACCGTGCTCGCCGGGAGCAGGACCTCCTTGCCGAAGATCCACACACCGGTGTCCACCACCAGGTAGGCGGCATCGGCCTCGTCGGAGTGCTTGTCGACCTTACCGATGCTGCCGTCGGTGGCCTCGACCTTGTACCCGGTGAGGTCGGCGTCGGCCGGCCGGCCCGCAGTCGAAGCGTAGCTCCACATATTCCCGGTCACGCGAAAACAACTCCTCTGGTAAACAGAGGACAGCGGGATACCCGCCGCTCCTCCTTTTTCCGTATGCCATGCGCGGCAGTCTTCGCGACCGCCGCTTTTTTGCGAGTGCCCCACACCCAGGGCCTCACACCCATCGGATTCCGTATTCTTTTCTTGAAATGCATCGTCGCAGGTCAGCTACCAGCGATACCAGCGACCGCTCCCGCCCTTCGGACGAGCGACGAATCCGACAAGCCACAACACCAGCACGACGATGGCAACCCACCACAGGACTTTCAGCGCAAAACCCGCGCCGAATAGAATCAGAGCCAGCAGCAGAACGAGAAGCAGGGGAATCATGATTTCAACCTCCGAACCACCGATTGCCCGACCGCTCTTCGGACATGCCTACGACTTCGAAATCCGCCGGGAATTCGAACTCGACCGGACGCCGTCCCGAGCTGCGGTACCGGATGGTCCGCCCATGTCACTGGCCACGGACGTCTTCGGCGACGCGGCTGTACACATCGCGTGAAAACCTGGGTAGCAGATGTGTCCGGGTGACGCGGAATGCGGGAGGACCCAGTGGACTTGGGCCGGTTCGCGCAGCAGATGGCGTCGATGGCACGGGAGCTCGTGGCGCAGGAATCGGTGGAAGCCACACGTGAGCGGATCACCGCGTCGGCCACCGAGCTGGTGGGCAACAGCGGCTGGCCGAGGGGCCGTGCTTCGACACCGCCCGCAGTTCGCAGGGGGAGCGTGCCTTCCGCATCTCCCACAGGTGAACAACGTCAAGCTCCGCGAGGTCGCCCACCGGGTGTGTCAACGGGGCAGCCTCTCACGACCTCGGCCGAACCGCTCCCCCTCCTCCCAGTGACCCGGCGCTCGTTACGTCTGCCGCCAAGGGGTACCCGTGAGGTGCTGCCGGGTCGTGCCCGTGCAGCGGGCCGCCTGTCCCCCGGCATCGGAGCGAACGTGCGAGCACTCGTCGTCAACCGCACTCTCATCGGCTGCACGATCCCCGGCCCGGCGTGGACGTACTGGTACCTGGGCCCCGGCCCCGGGCCCGACTGTCCGGCGGAGCAGCGGGGACGCGGCGCACAGCACCGGTCGCAGCGTGGCCGACAACTCCGGCGTCGCGCGGGCCCTTTCCGTGTCCCCGTCCCCGTTGCGGGCACGTGGCTGAGGGGGCACCACCCATGACCGCCGAAGCCCTGACCGCCGTCCCGGGCCTCCGCTGCTGGATCCCTCGGGGCGTCTACGCCCCGGGGACCGATACCCGGCTGCTCCGGAGGGCGATGGGGCGCGAACGGATCACGGCGGAGACGGACGTACTGGACCTGGGCACCGGGAGCGGTCTGCTCGCGGTGGAGGCGGCGCGGCTCGGCGGCCGGGTCACCGCGGTCGACATCTCCTGGCGGGCGCTCGCCGCCACCCGGCTGAATGCCCTGCTGAACGGACAGACCCTGCGCGTGCGCCACGGCGACCTGGCGACGGCCGTATCCGGCCACCGCTTCGACCTCGTGATCGCCAACCCGCCCTACGTGCCCGCGCCAGGCACGACGCCGGTCCGGGGCCCCGCCAGGGCCTGGGACGCCGGAAGGGACGGCCGGCTGCTGATCGACCGTATCTGCGACACCGCGCCGTCGGTCCTGCGGCCGACGGGGTCGCTGCTGATCGTGCACTCCCACCTGTGCGGTATCGACACGACGCTGAACCGCCTCGAGGAAGACGGCTTCCGCGCGGAGGTCGTCGACCGGGCCTCGCTGCCCTTCGGCCGCGTGCTGCGCTCCCGGCTCGACTGGCTGCGTGAGCAGGGGCTGACGGCCGGCGGGACGACGGAGGAGCTGGTGGTGATCCGTGCCGAACACGCCTGAACGCCCCCGCCGCGTCCGCGTCCAACGCGACGGTCCCCTGCTCATCGAGGGGCCAGTCGAAGTCGTGGGCGAGGACGGCGAGGTGACGGTCTCCCACCGCTTCACGGTGGCGGTCTGCACCTGCCGCCGCAGCCGCGCCTTCCCCTGGTGCGACACCAGCCATCGCCAACGCCATCGCCGCCGCCCCAAGCCCTCCGCCCCGGGCGAGGACAAGGAAGGCAAGGAAGACAGGGAGGACGGGGATGGCCGGGAGGGCGGGGATGGCCGGGAGGGCGGGACTGACCCCATGACCGGCTCCAGCGCCCGTGCGCGTCCCCGGCCCGAGTTCCGGCTCCGGCCACCGCCGCTGCCCGAGCCGCGCGGCCCGCTCTCCGCCGCGGTGACGGACCTGCTGCGCGGCTCGGACCCCCGGCAGGTGCCGTCCCCCGAGGACAGTCCCCCGTACGGCGACGACCTCCAACTCGCCCTGTACGTCCTCTACGAGCTGCACTACGACGGCTTCCAGGACGTCCCCGACAGCCTGGAGTGGGACAGCGGCCTGCTGGCGCACCGCGCAGCGATCGAGAACCGCTTCCTGGGCGCACTGCGCCGGGACGTGCCGATCGACGGCACGGAGACGGCCGAGCAGGCCCTGGACGAACTCCAGCTCGAACCGGTCGGCGACGACGGAACCGGCGTCTCCTACTTCCTCCGGGACGAAGGCAGCCTCGACCACCTGCGCGCGTACGCCGCCATGCGCTCCCTGTACCACCTCAAGGAGGCCGACCCGCACGCCTGGGTCATCCCCCGCCTCCATGGGCGGGCCAAGGCGGCCATGGTCGCCGTGGAGTTCGACGAGTTCGGTGCGGGCCGCGCCGACGAGATCCACGCGCAGCTGTTCGCCGACCTCATGGCGGACCTGCGGCTCGACCCGACATACGGCCACTACGTCGACGCCGCGCCGGCCGAGGCGCTCGCCACCGTCAACCTGATGTCCCTGTTCGGTCTCCACCGGGCGCTGCGCGCGGCACTCGTCGGCCACTTCGCCGCCGTCGAGGTGACCTCGTCCCCGGCCTCCCGCCGCCTCGCCGAGGCCATGCGCCGCGTGGGCGCGGGGGCGGCGGCCGTACGGTTCTACACGGAGCACGTGGAGGCGGACGCGGTGCACGAACAGGTCGTACGGTACGACGTCGTCGGCGGGCTCCTGGAAAGCGAGCCGCACCTGGACGCCGACGTGGTGTTCGGGATCCGCGCGACCGCCCATCTTGAGGACCGCCTGGCGGACAGAGTGCTCAGCGCCTGGCGCGAGGGCGCGACCGGGCTACGCGGAAACATCCCGGCAGCAGGCGAACAACCGCCCAGCGGCCCGGCGTCCCGCGGACTGCCGTCCTCCTCCCACGCGGGCTGAACACGCGGGATGAACACGCGGGCTGAGGCGGAAGCCCGGTCGGCGACCGGCGCGGTCGGACGCCGCCCTTGGGCCCAGGGCTGCCTCGGCGGTCTGAGCCGTCAGATTCCGCTCCCGGCCCGAAACCCGCAGACGCCTGCCGCACTGCCACCACGGCAAACCAGGCCCAGCGGCGAGTTGCACCCGCTGAGAGCGGCTTCAGGACGTCTCCAGGTCTACGAACGAAATCCCGCTCCCCGATCCCGGCGGCAATGCGTCCCGCGAGACAGCCACGCGACAGCGGTCTTCGGCGCGGCGTACCCGAAGTCCTGACGCCGACACGGGGTTTGTTCCTCGCGGCTCTCGGCAGTTCCTCGACGCCGGCCTGCCGCGGGTCTGACCGGGTGTTTGCCATGAAGGAGCGGGGGTACTCGCCGCACAGTGCTTCAGACAAGCAGGCACGTCCGTGGGAGCGACGAACCGTCGCACCGGGTGTGCCTGTCCGTATGGCGAGTGCCCTCCCCATGGCGATCGTTCCGTCCAGACCAGGGGAAGCCCGGTGAAGCACCATGACCGCGCCAATGAGCACCAAGCGCCGTGCGCACGACGACGCACCCGACACCGCCGAATCCTTCCGTACGCTCGCTCTGCTCGCTCCCGGCCCGCAGCACGACGCCGTCCGCGAGCAGATCGTGGTGGCGTGGCTGCCCATGGCCGACCGGCTCGCCGGACGGTTCCGGAACCGGGGCGAGAGCTCCGAGGACCTGTGCCAGGTCGCGGCCCTCGGCCTGGTCAAGGCCGTCGACCGGTACGACCCCGAGCGCGGCAACGCCTTCGAGAGCTACGCCGTCCCGACCATCACCGGCGAGATCAAGCGGCACTTCCGTGACCACATGTGGACCGTGCATGTGCCGCGCCGGGTGCAGGAACTGCGCAACCGGGTGCGGTTCGCCATGCAGGATCTGTCCCAGACCGTCCCGGGCTGTCGTCCCACCACCGTCGAGATCGCTGCTCAGGCCGGCCTCGGCGAGGAGGAGGTCCTGGTCGGGCTGGAAGCCTTGGAGAGCTACACCGTCCTCTCGCTGGACGCGGAGCTGCCGCGAGGTGAGGACGGGTACTCCCTCAGCGACACGCTCGGGGTACCCGACCCGGCCCTCGACACCGTCATCGACCGCGAGGCCGTCAAGCCCGGCATTCAGGCGCTGCCGGAGCGCGACCAGCTCATCCTCCACCTGCGCTTCTTCGGCGGCCTGACGCAGGCTGCCATCGCCGAGCAGCTCGGCATCTCACAGATGCACGTCTCCCGGCTGATCAGCCGCTGCTGCGACCGACTGCGTGATCAAGCGATGCACGACGCGGCCTGAGGCCCGCAGCTGGTCGTCCCCCGCCGGGTCGGGTGTGCACGCGACAGGGCAAACGGAAAGCCGTCGCATGCCGACGGCTTTCCGTCACAAGGCGGTCAGGAAGTGTCTCCCGTCGGGTACTCAGGCTCGTCTTCGTCCTTGGCCTTGGCCTTGTCCCGGACATCTCGCGGTGTGGGTGCGGTGACGTTCCGCTGCTCCGCGGACCGCCGCCGCGTCTCGTCGTCGACCGGGGGTGTGTCGTGGTCACCGGGGGTCTTCATGAGGTTCTCCTCTCTCCTTCTCGTCGGACTTTGCTCGGACGCCGTCGGCGATGCGCTTGCCGATCGTTTCGTCGATCTTCGACCAGTACGCGAAGGCGCGTTCGAGGACGGGCTCGCTCACCCCGTCGAGGAGATGGCCGACGACGTTGTCGACCAGGCGGTCGCGGGCCGCGTCGTCCATGACCTCGCGGACCAGGGTGCCCGGCTGCCCCCAGTCGTCGTCCTGCGGGTGGGAGACGTATGCGGCGCGCGTGATCTCGCCGTCGGCCGCCCAGCTGGGCGGGGTGCCGTAGCGGGCTGTGTCGGCGGCCGGACCGCCCTTGGAGTTCGGGGCGTAGACCGGGTCCGTCGTCTTGCGGTAGGCCATCGCGCCGTCCTTGGAGTAGCTGTGGACGTCCACGACGGGCGCGTTGACGGGAAGCTGCTGATAGTTGGCGCCGATGCGGTGGCGATGCGCGTCCGCGTACGAGAAGAGGCGGGCCAGGAGCATCCGGTCCGGACTCGGCCCGATGCCGGGGACGAGGTTGTTCGGCTGGAAGGCCGCCTGCTCGATCTCGGCATGGTTGTCGGTCGGGTTACGGTCGAGCGTCATCCGGCCGACCGGGATCAGCGGGTAGTCGCTGTGCGGCCACACCTTGGTGAGGTCGAAGGGGTTGAAGCGGTAGTTCGCCGCGTCCTCGTACGGCATGAGCTGTACATGAAGGGTCCAGCTGGGAAAGTCCCCGTCACGGATGTGCTCGAAGAGGTCACGCATGTGGTAATCCGTGTCGACGGCGGCCATCTGATCGGCCTCGTGCTGCGTGAAGCATGCGATGCCCTGGTCCGTCCTGAAGTGGTACTTCACCCAGAACCGCACACCCTCGGCATTGATCCACATGTACGTGTGCGACGAATACCCGTTCATATGACGCCACGTACGCGGAATGCCGCGGTCGCCCATCAGCCAGGTGACCTGGTGGGCGGATTCCGGGGAGAGCGTCCAGAAATCCCATTGCATGTCGTGGTCGCGCAGATTGCTGTCCGCGCGGCGCTTCTGCGACCGGATGAAATGCTGGAATTTCATCGGATCCTTGATGAAGAACACCGGCGTATTGTTGCCGACCATGTCGTAATTGCCTTCGCCGGTGTAGAACTTCACCGC
>NZ_JBSFEV010000008.1:276240-323637 GCF_053594615.1 Streptomyces sp. NPDC001858 | reverse complement strand
CAATGTCAAAAGCAACCGTCGTCACCGCCAACAAACGGTCAGACCCCACCAGCCCACAACACTCCCCCACCCCCACCAGGAAACCCACCAACGCCCCATGCCCCACCACCACACCCTTCGGCCGCCCCGTCGACCCAGAGGTGTAGATCACATACGCCGGATGCTCCAACACCAGCCCACCCAGCCGATCAGCGTCCACCAGATCACCGGCCGCCTGACCGGCCACCGCGCCCGCAACAGCCGGCTCGTCCAGCACCACACAACCCGCCACCGCAGGCAACGCCGACACCGTCACAGAGTCCGTGACCACCAGGACCGGATCCGCATCCTCAAGCATGTACGCGATGCGGTCCACCGGATACTCCGGATCCACCGGCACATACCCCGCGCCCGACTTCAACACCGCCAGCAACGCCACCACGAGCTCCACCGACCGCGGCAACGCCACCGCCACCAACCGCTCCGGACCCGCACCCCGACCCACCAGATACCGCGCCAGCCGATTCGCCCGCGCGTTCAACTCGCCATACGACAGCTCCACGCCATTGCTCACCACGGCGGTCGCCCCGGGAGTCCGCGCCACCTGCGCCTCGAACAACTCCGGAACCGTCACCCCCGGCACCTCACGAGCAGTGTCATTCCACTCCACCAACACCCGCCGACGCTCATCAGCACCCAGCACATCAATCTGACGCACCGGCTCATCGGGACGGGCAGTCACCGCTTCCAGCACCCGCACCAAACGGTCCGCCAGACCCCGAACCGTCTCCTCGGCGAACAGGTCAGTGCGGTAATCCACCCGACCGTCCAGTCCGGCAGCCACCCCGTCGACATGGGTCTCGCCCAAACTGAAGGACAGATCGAACTTCGCCACCGCGTCCTGACTGGGTTCCAGTGCCACCCTCAGGCCGGGCAACACCACCTCTGCGTCAGCGTTGTTCTGGAAGGCGAGCATCACCTGGAACAGCGGATGCCGGGCCATCGACCGGGCGGGATTGAGCACCTCCACCAGATGCTCGAAGGGGACGTCCTGATGCGCGAACGCCGCCAGATCCGCCTCCCGCACCCGCTCCAGGATCTGCCGGAAGCTCGGGTCACCCGACACATCCGTGCGCAGCACCAGCGTGTTCACGAAGAAGCCGACGAGTTCGTCCAGCGCATCGTCGGTGCGGCCGGCCACCGCAGTACCCAGCGGGATGTCCTCACCCGCGCCCATCTTCGACAGCAACACCGCCAGCGCAGCCTGCACCGCCATGAACACACTCACGCCGCACCCACGCGAGACCTCAACCAACCGCGCATGCACCCCAGCCGGCACACACAGCGCCACCGAACCACCCACATGCGACGCCACCGCCGGACGCGCGAAGTCCACCGGCAACTCCAACTGCTCCGGCAGCCCCTCCAACGCCTCACGCCAGTAGGCCACTTGACCGGAGATCACACTCTCCGGATCGTCCTCACTGCCCAACACCTCACGCTGCCACAACGTGTAATCCGCATACTGCACCGGCAACGGCAACCAGGCAGGCACACGCCCCTCAGACCGCGCCGCATACGCAACGGACAGATCGCGAGCCAGCGGAGCCATCGACCAACCATCGGCCGCGATGTGATGCACCACCATCACCAACACCCACTCACCGGAGCCCTCCACCTCCAGCAACCGCACCCGCCACGGCAGATCCGACTCCAGATCAAACCCCGCACCAGCAACACCCGCCACCACCCCGGCAACCCGCTCCGCCGCCACCGACTCGACGACGACATCAGGCACACCCGCCCGACCCTCAACGACCACCTGCCGCGGCTCACCATCCACCTGCGGAAACACCGTCCGCAGACTCTCATGCCGACCCGCCACATCACCCAACGCCGCCCGCAACGCCCCCACATCCAGCGCACCCGACAACCGCAGCACCAACGGGATGTTGTACGTCGCCGACAGTCCCTCCAACTGCCCCAAGAACCACAGCCGACGCTGCGCGAACGACACCGGCAACCACTCCGGACGCTCCCACACCCCCAACCTCTCCCGAACCCGACCACCCACACCGAGCCGATCGAACAACCCGGCGACGGTCGGCGCCTCGAACAACGCGCGGATACTCACCTCCACACCCAGCACGGACCGGACACGGCTCACCAGTCGCGTGGCAAGGAGCGAGTGACCTCCGAGGTCGAAGAAACTGTCATCGATCGACACCGCGCCGACACCCAGCACCTCCGCGAACAGCCCGCACAGGACCTCCTCACGGGGCGTGCGGGGAGCCCGCCCGACGGCCTGCGGGGTGAAGTCCGGGGCGGGCAGGGCCCGCCGGTCCAGCTTCCCGTTCGGCGTCAGCGGCAGCCCGTCCAGGACCACGAACGCCAACGGAACCATGTAGTCCGGCAACCGCTGAGCCAGGTAGCCGCGCAGGCCGGCCGGATCCATGGTGGCGTTCGCCGTGGGGACGACGTAGGCCACCAGGCGCTTGTCACCCGGCTGGTCCTCACGCACCACCACCACAGCCTGGGCCACGTCCTCGTGACCGATCAGCGCCGCCTCGATCTCACCCAACTCGATACGGAAACCCCGCACCTTCACCTGAGCGTCCGCACGCCCCACAAACTCCAGAACACCATCGGCACTCCACCTCACCAGGTCCCCGGTCCGGTACATCCGCGCCCCCGACGGACCGAACGGATCCGCGACGAACCGCTCCGCCGTCAACCCCGCACGACCCACATACCCCCGAGCAACACCGGCGCCCGCCACATACAACTCACCCGCAACACCCACCGGCACCGGACCCAACCCGGCATCCAAGACGTAGGCCTGGGTGTTCCACACCGGCCGGCCGATCGGCACGGGGCCGTCCGCCACCACCTGACCCGGCTCCAGCAGCTGCTCAACCGCCGTCACCGTCGTCTCCGTCGGACCATAGGCGTTGATCACCCGCACACCCGGATGCGACGCACGCCACCGCTGCAGCGCCTCCCCATGCAGCGTCTCCCCCGCCACCAGCAAGGTGCCCGACGGCGAGGCCTGCTCCGGCAGGGTCTCCAGCAGCCCCAGATGGGACGGTGTCACCTTCATCAGCGACGGCCGCGGCGCCGAATCCGACTCCGACTCAGCCACCTGTTCGTCCAAGTCCGCCACCCGCACCGCACCGCCCGCAACCAGCGGCGTCCACAACGCGGTCACCGTCAGGTCAAAGGCCACCGACGAATGCAGCAGCGACACCCCGCCGGCATCCGCATACGTCTCCCGTGCCCGGACCAAATAGCCGCCCAGCGAGCGATGTTCGACCACCACGCCCTTCGGCCGCCCGGTCGACCCCGACGTGAAAATCACATACGCCGGCGCCGCCAACCCCACCGCAGGCAGGTTCCCAGCGGCATACCCCGATGAGTCCGCCCCGGCCAGCCACTCCGCATCCACCACCAGCGTGGGCTGGGTGTCGGCCAGCATCCGTGCGATCCGCTCGGCCGGATACTCCGGGTCCACCGGCACATACGCCGCCCCCGACTTCGCCACCGCCAGCAACACCGCCAGCAGCTCGGCCGAGCGCGGCAGCTTCACCGCAACGAACCGCTCAGCACCCGCACCCCGCTCAACCAGCAGCCGTGCCAAACGGTTCGCCCGCGCGTTCAACTCCGCATACGACAGCACGACGCCGTCCTCGAACACCGCCGGAGCATCCGGGGTGCGCGCCGCCTGTGCCTCGAACAACTCCGGCAGGGACACCTCCGGCACCTCACGGGCAGTGTCGTTCCACTCCACCAGCACCCGCCGACGCTCACCGGCGCCCAGCACATCAATCTCACGCACCGGCCGATCCGGATGGGTGACCAGCGCTTCCAGCACCCGTACCAACCGATCCGCCAAACTCCGAACCGTCTCCTCGGTGAAAAGGTCGGTCCGGTAGTCCAGCTGCCCCTCGAGCCCAGCAGGAGCACCGACTTCCGTATGGTCTTCCCTCAGCCTGACCGAGAGATCGAACCTCGCCACCGCATCCTCAATGGGCTCCAGTCCCACCCTCAGGCCGGGCAACGCCATCTCTGCGTCAGCGTTGTTCTGGAAGGCCAGCATCACCTGGAACAGCGGATGCCGAGCCATCGAGCGCGCCGGGTTGAGGATCTCCACCAACCGCTCGAAGGGGACGTCCTGATGCGCGAATGCCGCCAGATCCCGCTCCCTGACCCGCCCCACCACGTCACGGAACGACGGATCCCCCGACACATCCGTGCGCAGCACCAGCGTGTTCACGAAGAACCCGACCAGCTCGTCCAGCGCATCATCCGTGCGGCCTGCCACCGCAGTACCCAGCGGAATGTCCTCGCCCGCGCCCATCTTGGACAGCAACACCGCCAACGCGGCCTGCACCGCCATGAACACACTCGCCCCGCACCCGCGCGAGACCTCAACCAACCGCGCATGCACCTCAGCCGGGACCGACAACGGCACCGAACCACCCACATGCGACGCCACCGCCGGACGCGCGAAGTCCACCGGCAACTCCAACTGCTCCGGCAGACCCTCCAACGCCTCCCGCCAATAGGCGACCTGTCCGGCGATCACACTGTCCGGATCATTCTCACTGCCCAGCACCTCACGCTGCCACAACGTGTAATCCGCATACTGCACCGGCAGCTCACGCCACCCCGGGGCCCGCCCCTCACACCGCGCCGCATACGCGATCGACAAATCCCTCGCCAGCGGAGCCATCGACCAACCATCCGCTGCGATGTGATGGCCCACCATCACCAACACCCACTCACCGGAGCCCGAGCCCGAACCCTCCACCTCCAGCAACCGCACCCGCCACGGCAGATCCCGCTCCAGGTCAAACGCCGAAGACACCACCGCCGAGACCACGGCAGCAACCTCACGCTCCGCGACCTTCTCGATCACGCACTCCGGCACCGCCTCGTCGCCGTCCAGGACCTTCTGCCACGGCTGCCCATCCACCTGCGGGAACACCGTCCGCAGACTCTCGTGCCGACCCGCCACATCACCCAGCGCCGCCCGCAGCGCCTCCACGTCCAGTGCACCCGACAACCGCAGCACCAGCGGAACGTTGTAGGTCGCGGACGGGCCCTCCAACTGCCCCAGGAACCACAACCGACGCTGCGCGAACGACACCGGCAACCGCTCCGGACGCTCACGCACCCCCAACCGCTCCCGCACCCGACCACCCTCACCGAGCCGGTCGGCCAGGGCAGCCACACTCGGCGCCTCGAACAGGGCCCGGATGCTGACCTCCACACCCAGCGTCGAGCGGATACGGCTCACCAACCGTGTGGCGAGGAGCGAGTGACCGCCGAGGTCGAAGAAACTGTCGTCGATCGACACCGCGTCGACACCCAACGCCTCGGCGAACAGCCCGCACAGGACCTCCTCGCGCGCAGACCTCGGCGCCCGACCGGACCCGCTCACGGCAGACTCCGGGGCGGGCAGCGCCCGCCGGTCCAGCTTCCCGTTCACCGTCAACGGCAAGCCGTCGAGCACCACGAACGCCGACGGAACCATGTAATCCGGCAAGCGCTCCGCCGCATGGCCACGCAGCGCACGAACATCGAGATCATCGCCAGGCGCATCCGCGCCAGGCACGACATACGCCACCAGACGCTTGTCACCCGACTGGTCTTCACGCAGGATCACTGCGGCTTCGCCCACCTGCTCGTGGCCGGTCAGCACCGCCTCGATCTCACCCGGTTCGATCCGGAAGCCCCGCACCTTGACCTGGTCATCGACCCGGCCAACGAATTCCATCGTGCCGTCGACCAGCCAGCGGACCACGTCTCCCGTGCGGTAGATCCTCGTGCCGGGCCGTCCGAACGGGTTGGCCACGAAGCGGTCTGCGGTCAGTTCGGGTCGGTTCAGATAGCCCCGAGCGAGGCCGTCACCGCCGATGTAGAGCTCGCCGCTCACGCCTGTGGGGACCGGCCGCATCGCGTCGTCGAGAACGTACAGCTGTGTGTTCCACAGGGGACGCCCGATGGGCACGGCGTTCTGGGGGACCTCCGCCGGGTCACGGAGGGGATTGACTGCGGAGAAGACGGTGGTTTCCGTCGGGCCGTACTCGTTTGCCACGACCGTGCCCGGGCAGGCCTGGAGGACCCGGCGGACGGCAGCGGGCGAGACGACGTCACCGCCCGCCCAGATCTCGCGTACGCCACGGAAGCAGGCGGGGTGTTCCTCGGCGAGCACCCGGAACAGGCCGGCGCTCACGAAAAGACCCGTCACCTCCTGCTCGGTGATCACCTGGGCGAGGTCGGCGGCATCGAGCGGGCCGGCCGGTGCCACCACGACGCGACCGCCCGTCAGCAGCGGTGTCCAGATCTCGAAGGTGGACGCGTCGAAGGCGTACGGAGAATGCATGAGCACGCGCTCGTGGCGGCCCGAGCGCCAGTAGCTGTCCGCGGCCAGATGCACGACGTTGCGGTGTGTATTGGCGACGCCCTTGGGCTTGCCGGTGGACCCGGATGTGTACATCACGTACACCAGTTGCTCGGGATCCACCGTCGCGGCCGAACGACCCTCCGTCGGTTCGGTGTCGACCTCAGCCTCGGCCTCGGCCTCGCCCCCGACTTCAACCTCGACCCTGACCCCGGCAGCCTCGCCTCCCAGCGACACCCGGATCACAGGAAGGTCGACCGTGAACGGGATGTCCTCGGGGTCCCGGTCGGTGAGCAACGCGATCGCCGATGTGTCGCTCAGGATGAACTCGGATCGTGCGGCGGGCTGGTTGGCGTCGATGGGGACGTACGCACCACCGGCCTTCAGTACCGCCAGGGAGGAGACCACGACGCCTACGGAACGCGATTGGAGGACCGCGACTCGGCTCTCGGCCTCCACACCGCAACGCAGCAGCTGGGAGGCCAGGCGATCGGCCCGGGCATTCAGTTCGGCGTAGGTCAGGACGCCGTCGTCGCCGGTGACGGCCACGTCGTCAGGGGTCTGCGCCACTTGCCTTTCGAAGAGTTCATGGACTGCCACGTTCTGCGGATAGTCGACGCCGGTGTCGTTCCAGCGGACGAGGATCTGTTCCCGCTCATCGGATCCCACCAAGTCGGCCTGGCGCAGGGCGGCCTCGGGGTTCTCGATCAGCTGGTCCAGCAGGCGGCGGAAACGGGCCTGGTGTCCGGCGAGTTCGGTGCGGTCGTACAGGTCGGAGTTTCCGTCGAAGTCGAAAGTCAGGCCCTGGCCTCCCGGCGTGTCCCGAACGACGATGCACAGGTCCGCGACGGGCCCGTTGGAGAGGTTGTGCGGTACACCGTGGACGTCGCCGAGGGTGATTCCATCGTTGAAGGAGATGATGTTGACAACCACGTTCCAGATACGCTGGGTCTGGTTTCCCGCGCGAATTTCGCGAATCAGATCCTCGGAGCGGAAGCGTTGGTGTCTGAGCGCCTGGTTGACCTCGGCGGTGGTCAAATTCAGCAGTTGAGCGAAGGATTCCTCGCCGGATACGCGCAGACGGAGGGGCAGCACATCCGAGAGCATGGCGGGAATGCGCCTGGCCTGGGCCGACTTCCGGCTCATGACCGGAAGTCCGAGGACAATGTCCTGTTCACCCGTCATACGGCTCAGGTAGACAAAGGCGGCTGCTATGAGGACGGCCGAGCGGGTGGTGCGGTGGGCGTGCGCCAGGTCGTCCAGTTTGTCGCGGTCGTCGTCGGCCAGTTCGGTGGTCACGCGGCCGAATCGGCCGTTGATCTGGGGTTCGCGTCCGACGAGGGTGGTCGGATGCGGGCGATCGGCGAACTTGCCGAGCCAGTACTCGCGGTCGGCGGAGTACCTCGGCGAGGCCAGGTATTCCTGGTACTCCTCGAAGAGCGGGGCGAGGTTCTTCGGGCTCGTCGTCACGGCCGGCTCCCGGCCGGCCAGCGCTGACGTTCCTTCGTGACCCTCGTGGCCCTCGTGGCCCTCACGGCCTTCGCGGCTTTCGTGGAAGGCCGTGTACAGCTCTCCCACCCGTTGTTGGAACAAGGCGCCGCCATAGGCGTCGACAAGGATGTGGTGGAAACGGACGTACCAGAAGTAGCGCTTGCTCGATATCTCGATGAGGGCGAAGGCCGAGAGTGGATCGGTGAGGAGGTCGACACGCCGGAACAGATCGGCGTGCATCCAATCGTGGGCCGCGGCTTCGGGGTCGGACTCGCCGGACATGTCGAGGAACTGAATACGCGGAACGGTGTCCGTGGCGACGCTCTGTCGTATGTCGCCGCCCAGGTCACTGAATCGCAGGTTGAGCGCCTCGCACTCGTGGAACGCCTGAGTGCAGGCTTCCTGGAGAAGAACGGGGTCGATCTCTCCATGGAATTCCACGTATTCGGCGATGTTGTACGCATGGCCCGACGGGTCCAGCTGATGACCGAACCAGATGCCCGTCTGAGCAACGGACAATTCCCTGTGTGCGCTCTGACCCTCAGACACAGTAATCACCTTGATCTCGAAGCTCTTATCAGGAGCAGACAGCGAATCGGGCCCGGCACATCAGGCGTGGACGGCACGCGCCTCGATCACGCTGTAGAAAGACTCGGCAAGCGGAGTGACGTTCGAAATCTCCAAGCCGGCGGGCCAAAGGAGGGTGCGGTACTGGGCGAGGGTGCGCTCTCGGCCTCCCAGGAGGACCATCATTCCGAGATCGCTCCAGCGTGCCGGATGGGGTTCACTCGACTCGGGGGTGATCATTTCGCAGATCAGTACCCGGCCTTCGGCAGCCAGTGCTTCCCGGCTTCTGCGCAGGATTTCGACTGCTTCATGGTCCTCCCAGTCATGCAGGACGCTGCACATCAGATGTGCGTCCGCACCGGTGGGGAGTTCATGGAAGAAGTCGCCCGAAGCCGTGCTGCAACGGTCCCGCAGCGAAGTGGGAAAGCCTGCCTTCTCCGTTCGCTCCACGACCGCGGGGCGGTCGAAGAGGATGCCCCTGAGATGGGGATTCGCTTCGAGCACCGAGGTGAGGACCGCGCCCTTGCCTCCGCCGATGTCGAGTACACGGCGTATGCCCTGCCAGGCCGGAAGCGTGGCGAGGCCGCCGTACAGACGGGTCGCCCGTTCCTGCATGCGTTGGTCGAACGACGCGCCGACCTGGTCGTCGCCTTCCTTGTGGACGAAGAACTTCGTTCCGAACTCGCTGTCGAAGGCGGGCCGGCCCGTGGCGATGGTGTCGACCGCGCCGAGCCAGGCGCGGTAGGAATCGACGTTGCTGAGGGTTTCCCGCATGGATACCGAGGAATCGCTCAGCAGCAGTTGACCCAGCTCGGTGAGAGCGAACCAGCCCTCGTTCTCCTCCTGGAAGAAGCCGCAGCCGGCGAGCGCGCGCAGCAGTCGTTCGAGCGCCCCGGGCGCCACGTTGAGCACCCGGGCCAAGTCCTTGACGCTTCGTGCGGAGTCGGAGCACTCGTCCGCGATCGCCAGCCGCGCTGCTGCCGACAGCGCGTACGGCAGGACGGCGACGATGCTGTCGTCGGCCATGCGGAGGAAGTCACGGACCACTGGGTCGGTCGCGGTGGCTATGACGCGCTCTCTGTCCGTACTCACCGCGGGTTCGCCCTTCGTTCGCGTCGTCAAATGATCGGGGTGGGAAGCAGCTTGGTCAGGAACCGGCTTCGCTCATGGCGTCCACCAGACTCTTCGGACGCATGTCCACCCAGTTCTCGTTGATGTAGTCGAGACAGGCCTGGCGGGTGTCCTTGTCGTGGGCGACGGCCCATCCGGCCGGCACGAGGGCGAAGGCAGGCCAGAGCGAATGCTGACCCTCGTCGTTCACCAGAACGAGATAGGTGGCCTCGGGGTCCTCGAAGGGGTTGGTCATGAGTCGGCTTCCTTCCGTGTTGTGGATGCTTGTGCGGGTGCCTGTCGAGCCGGCTGCGGGATGCGGAGCACGGCGCTGGCCACTCCTCCGTCGGGATCGGCGGCGGTGACGACCGCGATGCGGTCATGGTCAGCGGGGGTGCTCCCGGCCGTGCTCAGCAGTGCGGCGATCTCGAAGACGGAGGCCGCTGCGGAGGTGTCTCCGATCAGCGCGGCGACGTCGGGTCGGGACACGGCCGCCGCGCCGAAGGTGTCGTGCAGCAGCCGGCTCTCCTCGGACCTCGGTGTCTCGCGGCTGCCGCTCGGCATGGCGGCCCATACATCCGCCGCCGATACTTGGGCCGCCTCCAAGGAGGCCGCCAGGCAGGCGTGGAGGGCGGCGCTGGGTTCGCCGTCCACGTCGATGCGCGAGGAGATCGACAGGAGCTCGGCCAGGACCGTACGTCCGCCGGACACCGACTCCGGTCGCTCCAGCAAGAGCACGGCGCTGCCTTCCCCGAGTCCTCTGTCGACGTGCTTCCCGAGCCTTCTGTGGTGCTCGATCCAGGAGCGGGCCTGGGAGTACTCCTCGGTGCCGCCGACCACCACGCGGTCCGCTCGGCGCTGGGCCAGCAGCCGTCGGCCGTAGGCCAGACACATCAGTCCCGATACCCGTCCTGCGGCGATGGTGCTGTTGGGCCCCCGCAGCCCGTGCCAGATGGCACTGGCCGAAGTCGCCCTGTTCATCGCCATGTTGGGGACGGCCACGGGTGGCACGTCCTGCGGGCGGCGGCCTTCGAAGGAGGCGCGGGTCACGTCCGCGTATCCCTGCGCGCTGTGTGTCGTGGTGCCCAGCACGAGTGCGGTGGTCAGGCCGTGGTCGGCGGCGAGGTCAGGTGCGTAGTCCAGCAGGTCTCGCACGGCGGTGATCGTCAAGCCGGTGGCCCGGTCGAGCCCTCTGGTGCCGGTCCTGCCCAGGGTCTCCCGGACGTCGAAGCCCGGGACCAGGTGGGCGCGGCCGTCGGCGACGACGCCCCAGCGCGTGGTGTCGGGGCTATGCGCGGTCTCATGCCCGGAGAGGAGTCCTTGTTCGAAGGCCTCGCGGCCGACGCCGAAGGGTGACACCGCCGACCAGGCGGTGATGACCGGGTGCTTCGTGCGCTCCGCGGTGGTGGTGGGCATGCCTGCTCCTCTCTGGCGTCGATGTGGATGTCGGTGTCATGGCTGTGCTGGGTGCTTGTCGGCGGGCCGCTAGGCGCGGTGCCTCCCGAGCACGAGGACGGCGTTGTTGCCGCCGAATGCCAGTGCGTTGTTCTGCACGATCCGCACGTCGGCTTCCAGTGCACGGTTGGGTACGCAGTCGACGGGGCATTCGGGGTCGGTCTGCCGGTGATTGGCGGTGGGCGGGATGAACCCGTGCCTGATGGCAAGGACGCTCGCCACCGCGCCGAGCGCGCTGGCGGCTCCCATGGTGTGTCCGATCATGGACTTGATGGCCGTGGTGCGTGGCATCGCGTCGCCGAACACATCGCGCAGGGCCTGGACTTCGGTGATGTCGTTGGTCGGCGTGCCGGTGCCGTGGGCGGACACGAGATCGACGTCCTCGGGCTTGACTCCGGCGTCGTCGAGAGCCAGTCGTATGCATCGGGCCACGCTGTCCCGCTCGGGTGCCACCGGGTGGTGGGCGTCGCAGTTCAGGCCGTAGCCGAGGACTTCCGCGTACACGTGCGCTCCCCGAGCGAGCGCGGACTGTTCGTCCTCCAGGACGAGCATGGCGGCGCCCTCGCCGACGAGCAGGCCGTCGCGTTCCGTGTCGAACGGGCGGCACTCCTCGGCGGCGACCAGCCTCAGCCTGGTGAAGCCGACGAGGGTCTTGCGGCAGAGTGCGTCGGCTCCGCCCACCAGGGCGTAGTCGCTCTCGCCGGACCTGACGGCGTCGAATCCGTTGCCGATCGCGTAGTTGCCGGCCGCGCAAGCCGTGGCGATGGTCGTCGCTTCGACATCGTCGAGGCGCAGTTCGCGTGCCACGTGCACCGAGAGTTGTGCGGCGGAGACCCTGCGCGCCGGCAGCGCCGGCATGTCCTCGAGACCGCCCGGCAGAACGGTCTCCACGATGCGGTCGAGGTCGGGCACTCCGCCGTCGGTCGTGCCGACGGTGATGACACCACGGCGTGCGGCCGGTCCGGGGCTGTCCAGCCCGGCATCCCGGAGGGCCATGCGGGTTGCTGCGATGGCGAATTGGGACGCCCGTCCCACGTCTTCGAGCGGCAGGCGCCGGACCCAGGCCTCGGGGGTGAAGTCCCGTACCTGATGTCCGCGTCGGTGCGGGAAGCCCTCGACGTCGAACTGTGTGATCTCAGCAGTGCCGGTACGGCCCGCCCGTAGCGCATCGGTGAAGCATTCGACGCCGTTGCCGATGCTGGACAGGACGCCGATGCCGGTGATGACCACCCGCCGACGGTCGCCCGAGAGCGCCTCCCCCATGAATGCGTTCACCTTGCCTTGGCCGTTTCCAGCACTTGGAGAACCGTCCGCAGGTCGACCATGCGATTCAGTTCCCTTCGTTCGATCTCGACGCCCAGGCCTGTCTCGATATTGCTCAGGATTTCGATCGCGTTCATGGAGTCGGCGCCGTACTCGTCCCCGAACCTGGCGTCGAGAGTCAGCTCGCTGTCGTCCAGTTCGAGGACTTCGCAGATGATTTCACGAACTCTTGCCTCGCGCTCGGCAGGAAGCACTGTCTCTCCTTTTTCTCACGGCCCCGGGCAGATCGCTTGCGATGGAATATCACTTGCGGCGGAAGGCGCTTTCGTAGGCGTCGCTGTGCAGACCGTGCCGATAGGTTTCCACCCTCAACAGCTCTTCCAGCCGTACGTTGCCCAGAGCCACCTCGGATCCGAAGTGGTCGAGCAGCGCGAACTGACTGGGCTTGGTCGGCGCTTCAAAAATCAGGCGATGCAAGCCGAATTCATCGGCGAGCGTATCGGCAAGGGCGCCGTTGAGACAGCCGTCGGCGTCGAAGAGACCTACGTCGGCCGCGTTCTCTCTTCCTTCGACGACCAGGTGCGTGGCGCCTTCGTTGAGCCACTGCCCGCCGAGCGCCACAAGCTCCTTGGTCGTCGTCTCGTCAAAAGGTCCGTCGTGCTTCCCGCCTATTTCATAGATGACGGTGAGACTGCGTGCGCTCGCGGCTTCCATCACCCGCCCCGGGTGCAGATCCGAGCGGGTGAAACCCTGGCCGGCTTCGATTCCTGTCACGCCCAGCCGCCGGCACAGATCAAAGTATTCTTCGAGAAGCCCCTGATCCGCAGCTATTTCGAACATCCCACCGCCGACGGTGACCGCCAGGTCGTGGTCCCTCGCGGTGTGAACCTTCTCCCGCAGGCTGCCGTCCTCGATCAGGAGCCAGGTAGCCATGGAAAGCTTGAATCCCGCCATCAGGGAATGACTCTGTCTGATGTGGCTTGCCACCGTCGCCACATCGTAGCCGGGATCGAAGGGGTAGGTTCGGGGGGATTGTCGGACAACGCCAAGAGATTCCAGGAAGTCCCATTGCGGGGATGCCGCTTTGCTCTCTTCGGACACTGATAGTCTTTCCGTCACAGAAAAGGGCTACCTTTCCAGGTGTATTCCTGCTCCTTGCTCGACCGCCCGTCGATAGACGGCGGCAGCGCAGGCGATATCTCCGATGGCTTGCCCGATGGGATTGAAGAAGATGGTCTCTTCGGACGACTCCCGTCCCGGACGGGATCCGGTGACCAGATCCGAGAGATCGGCATGGCAGCGGTCAGGCCCGAACGTGCCTTGCTCGGCCATGCTGTGCAGCAGCTTCCCCGGCCGCATCACCTGCTCGTAGCAGTCGACGACGATCTTGTCGCTGGCGAGGACGACGTCCGGCATCGGATCGGCGAGGGAGACGTTCAGGAAGAGGGACCCGCGTGGAACCCACCGCGCCGGGATCCATGGCTCCGGCGCCGTGGTGACCGCGAGGATCACCGTTGCGTTGCGCAGGCATGCGGCCGGGTCGGTGTGCACGGTGACCGGCAGTCCGTGCTCGCCGCCGGCCCATCGGGCGAACGCGTCCGCCTGCCGTGCGTCGATGTCGAAGACGTCGAGGCTCTCGGGTCTGCCCCATGACGTGCAGAGGAGCGAGACATGGGTCCTGGCGAGCAGTCCGGCTCCCAGGACGGCCAGGCGTCGGCCGGCCGGCGCCAGGAACCGGCAGGCCAAGGCGGAGACGGCTGCGGTGCGCCAGGCGCTCACGACGGAACCGTCCATGAGGACGAGGGGGTAGGCGCTGTCCGCGTCGTTCAGCACGATGACCGCCGAGGCCCTGGGCAGGCCGCGCGCCTCCTGGTTGTCGTGCGCGCTGCCGATCCACTTGACGCCGGAGAGCCTGACGTCACCGCCGACGTAGGCCGGCATGGCGATGATGCGATCGGTGGGGTGGGGCCGCTCCGGTCGTCTCAGATAGGGCTTGAGCGGCTGCACGACGTCGCCCTTGGCCTGCGCGCGTAACGCGGACTCCAGTGCTTCGACGAAGAAGGCGTGCTCCGCACCGACGAGCCCTTCGACGTCGGCGGCCGATAAGTACAGCAGGGAAGAATTCCCAGCGGAACCCGACGTGTTCAAGATTCCTCCTGCACCCGGCTCGGTGACAGATGACCCGTCTGGTCATGGACGCTCGGATTCACCTGTGGAACGGTGGACGCATCGCTGGCGGCCAGCCAGCCAAGGGTACGAATCAACTCGCGCGCAAAATCATCCTCATGTTCAGCCAGATAGAAATGGCCGCCGGGGAGAGTACGCGATCTATACGCTCCCCTTGTGGCATGAAGCCAACCGTCCACCTTCTCCGAAGGGACATCGGAATCGTCTGCCCCACGTAAGGACACAATGGGCACAGAAACCCTTCGAAGGGGCCGTGGCGAATATTCCTTGACAAGTCGGAAGTCGGCTCGGATGGCAGGCATGACGAGTTCTCTGAGTTCTGGTCGCTCTATGGACTCGATATCCATGCTGCCGATCCTGTGCAGTTGTGCGATCAGTTCCTCATCACTGCCGGTCGACCATTCTCTCTCGGCCGGCAGGTGAGGTGCGATCTGCCCGGACACGATCAGCCCGAGCGGTTGGCGGGCGAAATAGGACTCCAGGTAGCGGGCGACTTCGAAGGCCACCCAGGCGCCCATGCTGTGACCGAAGAGGACAAGAGGGGTCGGACCACTCAGATGCTGTCGTAGCGCCTCGGCCACTTTCGGAGCCAGCTCGTCCATCCGGGAGACACAGGGGTCACCGATGCGATCCTGCCGACCCGGATACTGGATGGCCAGCAGCTCAATCCCGTCGGGCAGCCACTTGGCCCAAGAATAGTAAGAACTGGCCGCACCGCCGGCGTGCGGAAGACACACCAGGCGAATGCGTGCTTGCTGACACCGCTTGATGCAGCGGACCCACTCGGCAGGTGCAGTGACAAGGTCAGGTGAACGCACGCCCACCGCCAAGACTCACGCGGGTACATCGATATGCGGAGAGCAACTCATCCGCACCTTCGGCGTGCCCCTTTCCTGACTCCGCGCGATGAGACATGCCAGTACTTGCCCAGCAGAAAACCACGCCATTCACCCCCGTGACGAATCAGCGTTTGCAATGTTAGTAGCCCGTGCCCACGACGGTTGAGGCAGTTCCGTCCAGCGGTGCCGGCGACGGCCAGTCACGGCTCGCCGGGCCCCCGCCTTCGTGCCGCCCTGCACACATGGAGAAGGCCAAGGCTCAGGCCGCCGACGCGACGACCGCGGAGACTCGCATGATCATTCTTGTGGACATGTCGGTGAGGCCCCTCTGCTTCGCGTAGGTGTTCCCGTCGGCCGGATGACTGGATCAGTATGCGAGCGACTGGTGGGGCTGTCGTTAGCAGTGAGTCCACAGTGACACTTGACGGTGCGTCTACTCCCGCAGGAACAGCGCCTGATGCCGAGGCCGTTGCGCCAGCTCATGGACGCCTGCTGCCGGGCCCGGCCGGTCACCCACTTCGTTGCTCGCACCGGCCGAGACCGTGCCATCGGGACGACTCAGGCAGGAGACCGTCGGCGAACTGTGGGCCTCCTACGAGTCCCGACGCCCACCGTGACGCCATCGAATACGTCAGTGACTCGCCCTTGCCGACCCACCCTTGACCATCCGGCGAACCGTGGGTCAACGTTGGGGTGCTCCGGTGGCGACCAGTTCCCAGTTGCCCAGGCGTCTGCCTTCCAAGACATGACAGCCGGCCCATGACTTGACATGGCACATAAGGGCCGCACCGTACACGACGAAACAACACCCTTTTATCGGGCGTTCCGGGCGCGACATGCCTCGACAGGCGACCCGGTCGCGGTCAGGCCGGTCATGAATCCGCCTCTTGTCGGTTGTGATGTCGGCCTGTTTCTGTGATCACTTGCAAAATGCCTCGACCCCAGTCCAAATCAAGGAGCTATGGTGCGATCGGCTACGGGGGCATGCCAAGGGGGCCGATCCGATGTGACTTGCCGGAGCACCACAGGGGGAATCGGGGAAAAGGTGGATCAAAGCAGCAGACAGCTGGGGGAAGCATCGGCTCCGATACATCACGGTGAGGTATTGCAGGGATTGTTCCGTGATGCCGGAACGCTGCGCAGAGCGCTCGTCACCCTTCCTTGTCCCCTGCACTCCGTCCATGCGACCTACACCACGAACGGCCGCTCCGAAGTTTCCGTCTCGCCGACCTGGAAGACCAAGGCGCAGACAGCCGCCTGCCTTACCCTGTCCTTGTTCGATCTTCCCGTGGGCGGACACCTGGAGATATCGAGCAGCGTACCTCTCTCGCGCGGCTTCGGGTCTTCAACGAGCGATGTATTAGCGGCCATAGGCGCGATCCAGGACAGATTCTCCCTACCGTTGTCCGCGGAGACGGCCGCCCACTTGGCTGTTCGCGCCGAGATCGCTTCGGACTCCCTGATGTTCCGCTCCACTGCCGTTCTCTTCGCGCATCGGGACGGCGAAGTGATCGAAGACTTCGGCTATCCTCTGCCGTCGGTTCACGTGCTGGGTTTCGGGTCCAGACCCAGTCAGGGCGGCCGCGGTGTGGAAACCCTGAACCTGACGCCCGCCCGCTACACGCACGACGAGATCCGACAGTTCGACGAACTGCGCAGCATGCTCCGCGAGGCGGTCCTGCACAAGGACGTCAACCTGTTCGGCCAGGTAGCCACCGCCAGTACCAAGCTCAACCAGCGCCACCTCCCGATCCCGCATCTCGACCGCATTCTGGCGATCGTCGGGGAATCCCAGGCTGTTGGCCTTCAGATATCGCACAGCGGTGATATCGCGGGGCTCCTCTTCGACCGGGACGACCCTGCCCTGGATGCCCGCACGACCTACGCTGAGGAGTTGCTGCGCCACACCGGGATAGTCGAGTTGTGGGAGTTCGCTACAAATGAATGAACGGGGATATGTCAATCCAGCAGTCGAGCATCTATCCGTCGATCATCGAAGCGATCGAGCTACCCCGAATCATCCACATCGGCGAGAACCTCTACGCTGCCGCCTTCACCCTGATGAAGCTGTTGCCTGCCCGCTACATCATCGACAAGGCCATCGCCGCCGGTGAGCTCACCCCCGGCACTCCGGTCATCGAGACGTCCTCCGGTACGTTCGCGCTCGGGCTCGCCATGGTCTGCCGGCAGCGGGGGCTCCCCCTCACGATCGTCGGTGACCGGTCCATCGACGACGACCTGCGGAACCGCCTTGCCATGCTCGGCGCACAGGTCGAGGTCGTCGAGGACCGGGGTCAGCCCGGTGGCATCCAGGGAGCACGCCTGGCAAGGGTCGAGGAGTTGCGGCGTGCCCGTCCGGAGAGCTTCGTCCCCGAGCAGTACACCAACCCCGACAATCCGGCGGCCTATGCGACCGTGGGCCAGCTCGTCTCCCAGGTACTGGGGAGGGTCGACTGTCTGGTGGGCCCGGTCGGCTCGGGCGGCTCCACGGGCGGCATCGCGTCCTGTCTGCGGACCGACAACCCCGATGTGCAGTTGGTCGGAGTGGACACGCACGGCTCCATCATCTTCAAGGCGCCGGAAGGACCGAGGCTGCTGCGTGGTCTGGGCAGCAGCATCATCCCCGGGAACGTGACGCACTCGGCCTACGACGAGGTCCATTGGGTGACACCCGGTGCGGTGTTCCACGCCACCCACGAGCTGTACTGCCGTCACAACCTCTTCATGGGGCCGACCAGTGGCGCGTCCTTCCTGGTCGCCGCCTGGTGGGCCGGGCAGCATCCCGAAAGCAATGTGCTGATGGTGCTGCCGGACGAGGGCTACCGCTATCAGTCGACCGTCTACAACGAAGCCTGGCTGCGCGAGCAGGGTGCCGAGCCGGCACCTGCCCTCGATGGCCCGCGGCTCGTCGAACGACCCGGCGAGGCCGAAGGAAGCTGGTCGAGGCTCCGGTGGGCCCGGCGGAAGTACGAGGATGTCGCCGGCTTCACCGCCGCGGACATCGAGGAGACGGTCACATGACGCACCTCATGCTGCTTCTGGTCGAGAGCAACACGACCGGAACCGGCCGGCAGTTCGTCCAGCGCGCCCGAAGTCTGGGCATCGAACCCGTCCTCCTCACCGCGGACGCGAGCCGCTATCCCTACGTCGCTCAGGACGGGGTGCGGACGGAGGTCGTCGACACCGCGGACGACAGCGCGGTTCTCGGCGTCGCCCGGCGACTCCTGAAGGACGGCAGCGTAGCCGGGGTCACCTCCAGCTCGGAGTACTACGTCGCCACCGCAGCCGCCACCGCATGCGCTCTCGGACTTCCCGGACCCGACGCCGCCGCCGTACGCGACTGCCGGGACAAGGCGCGCCAGCGACGCCTGCTGCGTGCCGGACAGGTTGCCGTCCCTGAGCACAAGCTGGTGCACAGTGTGGAGGAGGCGCTGGCCGCGGCCGAGAGCATCGGTTACCCGGTCGTCCTCAAACCGGTCCAGGGATCGGGGAGTTCGGGGGTACGACTGTGTGAGGGCGCCGACGCGACGGCCGCGCAAGCCGCCGCTCTGGCGACCGCAACCGTGAACGAGCGGGGCGTTCGGGTGCCGTCCGGCTTCCTGGTGGAGGAGTACGTGCGCGGCGCCGAATACTCCGTGGAGGTGTTCGGCCACAGGGTCGTGGCCGTCATCGCGAAGCGTCTTGGGCCGCTGCCGGACTTCGTCGAGCTGGGTCATGACCTCCCGGCCGAGCTGTCGCCGGCCGATGCCTCCCGCTTGCAGGAGCAGGCCGTGCGGGCGGTCGAAGCCCTGGGGCTGGGCTGGGGCGCTGCGCACGTCGAGCTGCGCATGGACCACGAGGACGTCCGCGTCATCGAGGTCAACCCCCGGTTGGCCGGGGGCATGATCCCGGAGCTGATCAGGCATGCCATGGACGTCGATCTCGTGGGCGGTCAGGTGCGGGCAGCTGTCGGGCTGGATCCGGGCATCGAGTCGACGAAGGCCACCAGGTCTGCGGCCATCCGCTTCCTCACCGTGGATCGCCGGGGCCGCCTCGGCGACCAGGCGCGCACCGAGAGAGCGCTGGCCACGGCTCTGGACACGCCGAACGTGGAGTCGGCCACGCTCTACCGCGCTCCCCACGAGCCGGTAGAGCCCGCACGCGACTTCCGCGGCCGCCTCGGCCATGTCATCGCAGCGGCAGAGGACGCGGCCGTCGTCGGCCGGTCGGCCACCGCCGCTCTGCACGCGCTGGCCGCAGCGATCCGCCCGACGACCGGGAGGTCACCGTCATGAGCAGTCAGTCTTCGCCCGGTGCGGCCGAGGTCCCGGCGGACGCCGGTGTGAACACCGGGCGTCTGCGCACCGGCCTGGATCCCGAGGCTCACGCGATCGTCTACGACCAGTACCTGCCCGAGGCGCACGAGTCCAGGGAACCGGGCGAAGAGCTTCGGCTCATCAGCGAGGTGGACCGGGCCCATCTGGTGATGCTCGCCGAGCGTGGCATTGTCGCCTCCCGGCATTCGGCGGCCTTGCTTCGTGCCATCGACGAACTGCGGAAGGTGGACTTCGCACCGGTGCGGGCCCGACCGATGCCCCGCGGTGTGTATCTCGCCTACGAAGGCACGCTGACCGAGCAACTCGGCGAGGAGATCGGCGGGGTGCTGCACACGGGTCGTTCCCGCAACGACCTCAATGCGACCACGGCCCGGCTTCGGGGGCGGCGGCACTTCCTGCGGCTGGCCGAGGCCGCCGAGACGCTCGCCGTCGTCCTCCTCGACAAGGCCGAGGAGCATCGGGCGGTCACCATGCCCGCGTACACGCACGGTCAGCCGGCGGTTCCCATCACCTACGGCCATTACCTGGTGGGAGTGGGCTGCTCCGTCGTCCGTGCGCTCGCCGACCTCCTGCATGCCGGGCGGGAGCTGGACGTCAATCCGTTGGGCGCCGGAGCCGTGGGCGGCACCTCGGTGGCCATCGACACCGCGCGCACAAGCGCCCTGCTCGGCTTCGCCGCCCCCGCTGCCAACTCGGTGGATGCCGTCGCGTCGCGAGACTTCGGGCTCCGGCTCCTCGCCGCTTCGATCACGCTGGGCGTCACCGCCGCACGTGTCGCTCGCGACTTCTCCTTCTGGACCTCCGAGGAGGCCGCGCTCGTCCGCCTCGACGACGATCTGGTGGGGTCCAGCTCGATGATGCCGCAGAAACGGAACCCGTTCCTGCTGGAGCACGTTCAGGGCCGGGCGACCGCCGGTCTCGGCGCTTTCACGGCCGCCGCCTCGTCGATGGTGACCGCGTCCTACACCAACGCCATCGCGGTCGGCAACGAGGCACTGCGACACGTGTGGCCCGGACTGCGCACGACCGCGGACGCGGTGACACTGCTGCGTCTCGTCATCCAAGGCGCCGCACCGGAGACGGAGCGTATGGTGCAGCGCGCCGTCGACGGCTTCACCCCGGCCACCTATATGGCAGAGCGGCTCGTGGCCGCGGGTATGCCGTTCCGCAGCGCGCACCATCTGGTGGGCACCACGGTGTTGCACGCCCTCGACACCTCCCGGTCCCTGGCCGCAGCAGCTCGGGACGTCCCGGAAATCGCGGCCATCGGCCGCAGTGACCTCCTCGTCGACGACGAGGAGGCGGACTGGCTGAACCCGACGGCCGTAGCACAGGCCTGCGCCTACGGCGGCGGACCCGGCGGTGACTCCCTCTCCAGCGCGCTGGCGGAGTTGCGCGCAGACCTCCAGGACGCTCAGGCAGAGCTGGAGCAGCGCCGGGCACGTTGGGCTTCCGGCGCAGTGGCACTGGACCGAGCCGTGCAACGACTGGTGACCAGCTCCTCGGGCACGCCATCGACGGGGAACGTGTGACTGCGCCCATGATCAGCACGACAGATCTCACCAAGTCGTACGACGGCGTGCACGCCCTGCGTGGAGTGAGCCTCGATGTGGCGGAAGGCACCGTACTGGGGTTGCTCGGCCACAACGGTGCGGGAAAGACGACCCTGGTGAACATCCTCGCCACCCTGTTGCCTCCGACCGGAGGAAGGGCGGTCGTGGCGGGCCATGACGTGGTCCGAGCGGGCCAGGCGGTGCGCCACCACATCGGCCTCACCGGCCAGTTCGCCACGGTCGACGAGAAGCTGTCGGGCTTCGACAACCTGGTCCTCATCGCACGGCTGCTCGGCGCCACCCGACAGCAGGCAAGGAACCGGGCCGGCGAACTGCTCGACGCATTCGACCTCGCCGCAGCGGCCGGCCGGCCCTGTCGGACGTACTCGGGCGGGATGCGGCGACGGCTCGATCTGGCAGCGAGCCTGGTGGGCCGTCCCCGGGTGATCTTCCTCGACGAGCCGTCCAGTGGCCTGGATCCGGCCAGCCGCCTGTCCCTGTGGGAGACCGTCGAGGCTCTGGTCGCCGAAGGCACCACGGTGCTGCTGACCACGCAGTACTTGGAAGAGGCGGAGCGGCTCGCCGACACCGTGGCCGTCCTGTCCGAGGGCGTCGTGGTGGCCGCCGGCACCCCGGCGGAGCTGAAGTCCCGCGTCGGCGAACGCCGTGCGCATCTGTCGGTGACCCGCCGTGCGGACGCGGCGAAGGTCGCCGAGGCGCTCCGCCGATACGGGCTGACTGCGGTGGAGACACCCGAAGAGGGCACGGTGAGCGTGCCGGTGACCGGGTTCGGTGATTTCGCGCAGGTCGTCCGCGCTGTCGAGGAAGCGGCGGTACTCGTCTCCGGACTGACCTTGTCGGAGCCCTCGTTGGACGACGTCTATCTGTCGCTGGCCACCAAAGCGGCTGACTCCGCAGCCCGTTGAATCGAGGAGCGAGCACCATGACTGTCACCGTCCCCGCCGGCCGCACCGGATCCACCGTGCCCGATGCCGCGCGCTGGAAGCCGGCCGGGCCCGGGGCGCAGTTCGCCATCTTGATGGAACGCAGCCTGCGCGGGCTGGTCGCCGACCGCAGAATGGTCCTGCTCGCGCTGGCTCAGCCGCTGATCCTGCTGGTCATCTTCAGCCAAGTGTTCGGCAGCCTGGCCGGCCCCGACCGCATTCCGGCAGGCGTGAACTACATCGACTACCTGATGCCCGCCATCTTGGTCACCAGCGGGATCACCTCAGCGGTCAGCTCCGGCTCGGAGCTGATCCGGGACATGGACAACGGGGTGCTGACCCGCTTTCGTGCCCTGCCGGTGGGGCTGCACTGGATACTCGTCGCCCGCGCCGTCGCGGATGTGCTGCGCAGCGCGGTCCAGACGGTGCTGCTCCTGGTGTGCTCCGCGCTGTTCTTCGGCTTCGACCCTGCGGGTGGTCTCCTGGGCGTCACAGCGGCCCTGGCGCTGGCGCTCCTCGTCGTCGCCTCGCTGACATGGGTCTTCATCGCCCTGAGCGCCTGGGTGCGCAGCGCGCGGGTCATGCAGAGCATCAGCGGGCTGACGCTCTTCCCTCTGATGTTCGCCTCCAGCGCGTACGTCCCCCTGGACGCGCTTCCCGCCTGGCTACGGGCGGTAGCGGTGGTGAACCCCGTTTCGTATGCGGTGGATGCCACACGGGCGCTCGCGTTGGACTGGCCGACGGACGGCGATGTGCTCGGTGCGGTCGCCACGAGCCTGCTCATCATGGCTGTCGCGCTGTGGGCGGCCATCGCCGGCTTCCGCAGGCCGCTCACCCGCTGACCACTCCGGCCCCTGACGGGGAGAGACGAAGGTCACGAATACGTATCGGACATTTGGCCCTTCAATCTTCACATCAGTCACACATGTTGGCTAGGTTGACGCCTAGCCGTTTTGATTGCCCTTCAGGGCACGGGGCTTGGGGCACCCGCACCAGGGGTCGCCCGGATTCCGCCGCCGACAGGCGGCGGAGCACGGAAGGAGTACGTCTTCCATGGCGACGGATCGCAGCCCGCGTTCCCCAGGCAGCAGCGACGAGCCGAGCCGGGCGGAGATCCAACAGCGGGTCAGTTCCCTCTACGACCGCGCCGAAACCGACACGGGCACCTTCAACGCGACGCGCGCCGCGTCGAGTCGTTCCCGCAAGGGCGGCGGGCGCGGGACGGGCGATCAGTCCCTCGAAGCGGTGGCCAAGCAGTGGTTCGACTCGGCGCGCAGCAAGGTCGGTCCGATCACGCCCGCCGTGCTGCCGGCCGATCGTCAGCCCGCGCGACCGGCCCGGACCGAACGCCCGGCGACCGCACCGGAGCGTTCGGCCGACAACCCCGTGGTGCGGGAGTTGGAGGCCGCCACCCGGCGGAGTCCCGAGGCGACCGGCCGGGCCATCGCCGCCCTGCCCGCCGTGCCCCAGCAGCGCCGCGACGAGCCGAAGGCCCTCGCGCCCGCCGCCCTCGCCCTTCCCGCCGCCCCTGCCGCGCCCGCATCACCGGCCTCGCCCGCCGCCGCTCCCGCGAACCGGCAGGCCGCGCTCAAGAACAGCAAGGAACAGAACGGCCGGAAGCTCGCCACGGCCCGGGAGGTACTGGCCCGCGCCCTCGCGCAACCGACGCAGCCCCAAGCCATGCAGGCCCAGCCCCTGCAAACCCAGGCCATGCAGACCCAGGCCATGCCGACCCCACCGATGGCGTCTCAACCCATGCAGGCCCAGGCCATGCAAACCCAGGTCATGGCGTCCCAACCCATGCAGGCTCAAGCCATGCAGACCCAGGCCATGCAGCCCCAAGCCATGCAGGCTCAGCTGATGCAGACCCAGGCCATGCAGACGCTGCCCGCGTCGGCCATGCCCACGGCTGTCCTGCCGGTGGTAGAGGCGCAGCCCGCCCAGGCGCAGCGGCAGCCGGCCGAGCCGCAGCCGGTGCAGCAGCCCTGGGACACGGCGGAACAGCAGGCGTTCCGGGCGGAGATCACGGCCGCCTGGGCGGGACGGCCGACCGGCGCGGCGTCCGGCACGGCGGCTCCGGGCGACACGGGGAGCTTCCGTACGACCGGTGAACTCGGCTTCGCCACACCGGCGTCGGGCTTCGCGACCCCCGAAGTCGCGGTCCCGGCACCCGCACCGGCACCCGCTCCCACTCCTGTACCTGACTACCGTGCGTCGGAACCCGCCTTCGGCACACCGCCGTTCGGGCTGCCGATACCCGAACTCGGCCTGGCCGCCCCGGGTATCGCCTTCCCGCCGCCGGGTGCGGGCCCCGCCCCCTCCGGCTATCAGCAGTCCGAGCCCAACGGGTTCACGCCGCCCCACGGGTTCGCGATGCCCGAGCAACTCCCCTTCATGGCACCGGAGTCCGGCTTCGCGGCGGCGCCCACCGGATACGCCTCCGGTTACCAGACGTCCGAACTCGGCGTGATGGCACCGGCGTCGCACCTCGGGACGAACGGCGCCGGTTTCCAGGCCGTTCCCGTGCTCCCCGCCGAGCCGGTCCTCCCGGCCGCCGTTCCCCAAGCCGCCGCTCCGCAGGCCGCCGCTCCCCCGGTCGCGGTCCCCACCGACGTCACCGCCAGCACGACCGGCACCGCCTACCTCGGGAAGGCGGACAAGGCGCTCGCCTTCGCCCGGGCCCAGATCGGCCGGCCGTGCGTGTGGGGAGCGACGGGGCCGGAGTCCTACGACTGCTCCAGCCTCACGCAGGCCGCCTGGAAGACCGCCGGGGTGACCCTGCCGCGGGCCGCCATCGACCAGGCCCGGGACTTCACCCGGATCAGCCTGGCCGAGCTGCGCCCGGGCGATCTCGTCTTCTTCTTCGACGACCTCAGCCACACCGGGCTGTGCACGGGCAACGGCATGATGATCCACGCGCCGGGACCGGGCTCGTACATCCGCGAGGAGGCGATCCTCCCGTTCGGCGAGGGCGCGCTGCGGGGCGCCGTCCGCCCCTTGTGAGGGTGCACGCGCGCGAGGGTGCGCGTGGCCGGTTTTCGCGCATCGCGGGAGCGGGCGTCGCGGGGAGACTTGGCGTCCGGTGCTGCGAAGCGGAGGACGCCCGATGGGGGACTCGCCGGAAAGCGTGCGGAAGGTCGAGCGGGGGACCGCCCGGCCGGGCTGCCCGGTGCGCCGCGCGGCGGACGGGACCTGGGAGGTCCGGGGCTACGCGGCCGCCCGTGAGGTGCTGCGCGGCGCCGAGACGGTGCAGGCCGGTCTCGGGATCGAGACGGTGGAGAAGATGCCGTCCCGCATCCGCCGCCCCGTGCTCTACCAGGACGGCCCCGGACACCGTGAGCAGCGGCGGCAGACCGCCCGCTTCTTCACGCCCCGGCGGGTGGACGAGCACTACCGCGAGCTGATGACGCGCGTCGCCGAGGAGCAGGTGGCGAAGGTCCGGGCCGCCGGTACGGCGCAGCTGTCGGAGCTGAGCTTCACCATGGCGATCGAGGTGGTGAGCGACATCCTCGGGCTGACGCACAGCCGTCCGGGGCTGAAGTCCAGGCTGGAGCGGTTCTTCCCGGAGGAGTTCGGTCAGCCGGGGCTGACCAGCCTGCGGGGCCTGTACTGGCTGGTGCGCCAGCACGCGAACTGGCTGCGCATCCATCTCGCCGACGTCCGCCCCGCGATCCGTGCGCACCGCCGTCGGGAGCGGGACGACCTGATCTCCCATCTGCTGGCCGAGGGGTGCTCGGACGCGGAGATCCTCGGCGAGTGCCTGACGTACGCGGCGGCGGGCATGGTGACCACCCGTGAGTTCATCTGCGTCGCCGCCTGGCATCTGTTCGACGATCCGCGGCTCCTGGAGCGGTATCGCGCGGCCGAGGAGCCGGAGCGGCTGGAGCTGCTGCGGGAGATCCTGCGGCTGGAACCGGTCGTGGGACGGCTGTCCCGGCGGGCGACCGGGCCGCTGCGGGTCGGGGAGGCGTCGGTCGCCCCGGGTGAGCTGATCACCGTCTTCGTCGACGAGGCCAACGCGGACCCGGACGTCGTGGGCCGCGCCCCGGGCCGCCTGCGTCCGGGGCGGGTGCTCACGCAGGGTGCCGGGGCGGCCGGGCTCGCCTTCGGGGACGGCGCTCATCGCTGTCCCGGCGCCGGGGTCGCCGTCCTGGAGGCGGACGTCCTGCTGAGCCGGCTCTTCGCGCTCGACGGTCTGCGGATGACCGGCCGACCGCGGGTCTCGTTCAAGGACGAGATCGGCGGCTACGAGATCCGGAACCTGACGGTGACCACGGCCGCGCCGGGGTGAGTCGCCTCAGCGCGTCGCCCCACCGCTTCGGCTCAGCGCGTCAACTCGCCGAGCGCATCGCGGAGTCGGTGCGCGGCTGCGCCCTTCGGGCGTTGTTGTAGGCGCGCAGGAGCAGTTTGGAGACGGCGCAGGGCGACCGGTCGAAGTGGCACTGCCGGCAGGTGCGGGCGTGCTCCTCGTAAGCGTTGCGGGCCTCTTGCAGGGCATCCTCGGGAGAGGGCATGGGGGGTCCTCCGAACGGAACGACGGTTACCGGGGGCTTAGCTACTCACCAGTAGGGCCCCGCCAGGAGGATTGGACCATGTTACTCACGGTAGCGGAAAATGCGTGGGCGAACTCCCGCTGGAGAAAGGCTCGTTGCACGCGGTCCGTGAGTGGTTCTCGCCGCTCGGCTCAGCCCTGGTTACGGGCGGCGAGCGCCAGGACCAGCGCCGCCGAGCCCGTGCCCAGCAGCGCGCCGGCCACCACGTCGCCCGGGTAGTGCACGCCCGTGTGGATCCGCGAGTAGCCCACCGCGCAGGCCAGCAGGCCCAGCGGGACCGCGGTGACCGGCAGGGTCGGGCCGACGGCCGCCGCGAAGGCGACGGCCGAGGCGGTGTGCCCGGAGGGGAACGAGGCGGAGTGCGGCATCGGCACATGCCGCCCCGGGAACGGCGAGTCGTCGGCGCGGTGCGGACGCGGGCGGCGCACCAGCTGCTTGCCGAGCAGGTTGGCGGTGGCCGAGGCGATGCCGATGGCCGCGACGCCCATGGCGGCGGCGCGCCGCTGGCGGCCGCCGCGCACGGCGAGCGCGGCAGCGACCGCGAACGACAGCTTGGAGTGGTCGGCCGCCGCGGACAGCCGACGCAGCGCGGTGTCCAGGGTCGGCGTCCTGGTCACGCTGACCGTCTCGTACAGCGCCTGGTCCAGGGTGGCGAGGTCACCGACCAGGCGCGGGGTGAAAAGCTTCGGGCGGCGGTCAGACATCGTAGGCCTCCTTGATCGTGCGGGGGTCGTGATGGCCGAGCGCGAGGCGGAAGACGCGCCGCCAGTCGACCGTGGGGGGCGCGTAGGCGGCGCCGGGGCGGTGCCGGGGCACCCGGACCCGCAGCGCGGCGGGCCGTACCGTGCACACGACGGGGGCGGTCAGTTCGAGTGCCTCGCCGTCGACGGCGACCGCGATGCGCTCCCGGTCGGCCTCGACGACGACGCTGCGGGAGGTCACCGAGGTGATGCTGCCCGCGCGCTCGCCGAGCAGGGCGAGTTCGGCGGCCTGGGCCGCGCCCTCGACCCGGATGCCGATCACGCCGAGCAGTCCGGCGTCCAGCCGGGGGCGGCGGCCGCCGCCGAGCGGATCGGCGCGGGCGTAGGCGTTGTTGCTGACCAGGAGCGCCTGCGGCGCGTGCAGGCCGGCGTCGTCCGTGCGGACCTCCAGCGTCGGGCCGGATCCGCCCAGCAGCAGGTCGGGCAGGTGGTCGAGGGCGGTGGCGGCCTTGGCGTCGCGGTACTCGGGGCTCTGCACTATCTCCGCGTACGCGCCGAAGGAGACAGTGTTGACGAAGGCCCGGCCGCCGACGTCGCCGAGGTCCACGCGCAGTTCGACGCCGTTGGTGAGGGCGTCCAGGCTGCGCACGGGATCGGTGCGGTCGAGGCCGAGGTCCATGGCGAAGTGGTTGCGGGTGCCCGCGGCGACGACCAGGAACGGCACGTCGTGCTCGGCGGCGACGGCCGCGACGAGTGCCTGGGTGCCGTCGCCGCCCGCGACGCCGATCAGGTCCGCGCCCTCGGCGATGGCCCGGCGGGCCTCCACCGCCGGGTCGGTGTAGGTGTCGTCGGTGCCGAGCAGGATCACCCGGGCGCCGAGCGCCTCGGCGTGTCCGACCAGGCCGTGCTTGCCGACCTTGCCGCCGCCCGAGCGCACGTTCATGATCAGCACCGGCCGGCGCGGCGGCGGGGTCCTGCGGCCGTGGGTGCCCTTGGGGCGGCGCACGCTGCGCAGCGAGGCCCGGGCCGAGGCCAGGGCGCCCGCCCACAGCGCGATCGCGCCCACCGCCACCAGCCACAGACCGGAGGTCGCGTACAGCACCAGCACGCCCACCGGCGCGGTGACGGCGACCAGTCCGCCGACCAGCCGGGGTCCGCCCCGGTGCGCCAGCATCCACCAGACGCCCGCCCCGGCCAGGGCGAGCAGGGCGAATCCGGCGAGCAGGATCAGCCAGCCGCCCGAGCCCGCGCCCGCCATGACCACCGCGACACAGGCGGCGACCAGCACCAGCGCGATGCGGGCCCAGCCCCGCGCGCGGGCGACGGCGTCCAGCTGCGCCGGGCGCAGATGCGGCAGCGCCCATTTCGTCCTACGTGTCTCGTTCACCGTGCGCCCGCCATGCTCCGAAGCTCCTGTCGTGCGTCTACAGCGCCAACGATCTCTGTCAATTGTCCATGCCGCAGCACTCCGATGTGACCTCGCCCGCGCCGTCCGCGGTCGCGTCGGCGACGGCGTCGAGCCGGCAGAAGCAGGACGCCCGCACGGGTACGTCGGCCAGCGCGGTCGCGAGCTTGAGCTGCTGGGCGACGATCTGCGCCTCCGCGTCCTTGCCCAGCCGGACCAGGCACTCGTGGAAGCCGTGCAGCGACCAGACGTTCCCGGGGTGCTGGGACGGGCGCGGCAGCGTGTCGTCGAGGCCGAGATCGGCGCGGTAGACCGCTTCGGCCTCGGCGATCCGGCCCTGTTCCAGCAGCAGCGCGCCGTAGGCGTGGCGGGTGGGCTGCATCCAGCCCCAGGGCTCGTCGTAGGGGAGGGCGTCGTCCAGTGCGATGGACCGCTCCAGCGCGGCGAAGGCGAGGTCGTGGTTGCCCTTGCGGTACTCCAGTTCGCCGTCGAGCATCGCGGACGCGATCGCGAGGACGTCCTGGCAGGTGTTGTTGAAGAGCATGCGGGTCTCGGGCACGCGGTCGACCGCCGAGCGGAACAGGACGCGCTCGGCCTCGGCCTCGGGGACGCGGCCGGTGGCGGAGAGGGCCACGCCGCGGGCGTAGTGGAGCATCGCGGTGGTCACGCTGTAGAGGACCGGGTCGGCGGGCGGCGGCACGTCGAGGACGTCCTGCCAGCGGCCGAAGCGGATCAGCACATGGAAGCGCATGGTCAGGAAGGCCTCCAGCCAGTCGGCCATCGGCGGGCTCGGCACGCGCAGCAGGTCCTCCGGGATGGAGGCCTCCAGTCGTTCCACGGTCTCCAGGGCGGTCCCGGCCTGGCCGAGGAACATCGCGCCGTAGATCTTGAAGTGGTAGTTGTGCGACCGGTACAGGGTGTAGAAGTTCATGGCTCCGGACCGCGCCCGGTACTTCTCGTCGGCGGTGATCGCGGCGGTGTTGTCCGTGACGACGCGCCGGTAGTCGCCGCACAGCACGTCCAGATGCGAGGGCATGTGCTGGAGGTGGCCGGCGTCGGGCACGAGGTCGCGCAGCCGGTCGGCGACCTGGAGAGCGGCCTCGGGGGTGGGCGACATCTCCATGAGGTGGATGGAGAAGTGCAGCAGGCCGGGGTGGCGGGCCGCGGCCGGGGCGGCGAGCGCGCGGTCGAGCACCGCCTTCGCCTCCCGGGTGCGGGCGCCCTCGGCGGGCTCGCCGGTGCGCAGGTCCCACAGTTGCCAGGGGGTGAGGTTCATCAGGGCGTCGGCGTACAGGGCGGCGACGTCGAGATCGTCGGGGGCGAGTTCGTGGACGGCCCGCATGGCGTCGGCGTAGGGCTCGTTCCAGACCGAGCAGTCCTCGGCGGGGCGGGTCTGCGGGTAGCGGGCGCGCAGCGCGCCGATCAGGGCCCGTTCGACGGGGGTGGCGGCCGCCGCCTTCTCATGGGCGAGCTCGACGGCGGCGTGCGTCCGGGCGACGGTCGTCGTCAGGTCGGCCTCGTCGAAGAACTCCCACGGCTTGTTGTAGTTGGGGCCGAGGGCGTAGGCGATGCCCCAGTGCGCCATGGCGCAGTCGGGGTCGGCGCGGACGGCGGCCTCGAAGCAGGCGACCGCCTCCTCGTGGTGGAAGGCGTACGACCAGACCAGTCCGCGGTCGAACCACCGTTGGGCCTCGGGGGACGAGGTCGTCACGGTCCGGCCGTGACTGCCGAGGTCGTAGTACTCCCCCGGGTGTTCGCCGGCCTGCTCCCCGCCGTCATTGCCGTCTTTCATGGGTCTCCCGTCGTCGCGCGCTGTTCGAGTCGAGCGACGTATACCGCGTGGTCCGCCGCGGGGGCGGCTTCTTGCCTGCGGGAGCACCCGTACGGGGCGGCGACGGCGCGAACGAGGGGCCCGCCGGTGGTGCGGCGGGCCCCTCGTCGTCGGTCCGGTCCGGAGCTCAGTTGCCTCGGGTGCTGCGGCGCAGGACCACGAAGCCGCCGATCACCAGCAGGGCGCCGAGCACGCCGGGCCACACGTTGGCCCCCGTCTCGGCGAGGTCGCCCTGGACGGCCTGCGGTTCGGTGCCGCCGGGGAGGTTCCCGGCGCCCGTGTCGGCCGGCGGCGTTGTCTGCGCCGGGGTGGACGCCGGGGCGGACACGGTCGGCGGAGCGGTCGCGGGCGTGCCGATCTCGGCACCGGCCGCGGGCGGCGCGGCGGCGGGCGCCGAGTTGGCGGCCTTGGGCGTCGGCTTGGTGCCGCGGGTGGGGTCGGTGGTCACGGGGACGTCACCGGCGCCGCCGTCGCCCGTGTCGGGCTCGGTGTCGACGGGGTCGGTGGTGGCGGGTGCAGTGTTCGCGGGCTCGCTCGCGGGCGCGTCGGGGCTCTGCGAGGGCTGCTGCCCGCCGTCGTCCGAACCGCCGTCGCCGCCGTCACCGCCGTTGCCGTTGTCGCCGCCGTTGTCGCCGCCGCCGTTTCCGCCGTCGCCGTCGTCACCGCCGTTGTCGCCGTTGCCGTTGTCGGCGCCCGCTCCGCAGGTGCGGCCGTCGTTGATGCAGCCGACCATCTCCCGCATCAGCTTCTCGTCGAAGACGTTGATGAAGTCGCCGTGGTCGGTCACCGGCTTGTGCAGCTGCTCGGGGAAGGAGTCCACCGCGAACAGCGGAACGGTCTTCCCGCCGTCGTCGAGGCTCGGCGCGTCGACGTCGTACACGATGCGCTGCACCAGCTGCGGAACGGCCTTGAAGCCCGCCGGGCAGGTGCCGTCGGCGGCGGCGAAGGCCACGTGGGTGCGGTGGTTGGCGCTGTCGATGTTGGCGCCGTCCCAGCAGCTCTGGAAGCGGAAGGTGCGCACCACGTCGCTGCCGGACGGGCACAGCGGGTACTTGTCCTTGAGCTGACGGTCCTCGAACCCGGTGCAGCTCCAGGACGCGTTGGCGTTGGCCGTGCCGTTGACGAAGGCCTTGGCGTCACCGGTGATGACGCGCAGCAGCCGGGGCATCTCGGTCACCTTGGAGCTGGGGTTGCCGACGAAGGTCAGCGTGACCTGCTTGGCCGTGACGATCTCGCCCGCGTTGCCCTCGATACCGCCGCCGGGGCTGTTCGCGTCCTGCTCCTGGGCGCCGTTCTGCAGGCGCAGGACGGGCCAGTAGTAGGTGGACTTGTCGCTCTGGTCCACACAGCTCGTCTCGGCCTTCGCCAGGTCGTCGTCGGAGGCGAAGGCGTTGTTGGACTGGTTGCCGATGTAGTCGTGGAAGTGGTGGGCGCCGTTGGTGACGCCCGGCGCGACGATCACGTTGTCGGAGTTGAACAGCCCGTTGGCGTTGACTCCGCAGCTGGTGACGAACGTGCCGCGGGAGGGGCCGGAGCGGGGGTCGGGGAGCTGCTGGGTGGCCGGGGCGGTCTTGATGTCGGCGTAGTCCCCGGCGACGGGGCCGTTGCCGGCCTGGCCGCCGTTGCCCTGCTGGCCGTTCTGACCGGGCTCCTGAGCCGAGCCCTGTCCCTGGCCTGCGTTCTGCCCCTGCTGTCCGTCCTGCTCCTGCTGCCCGTCCTGCCCGTCCTGTCCCTGCTGCCCTTCCTGCTCCGGCTGCTTCTGCTCCTCGGTGATGCGCAGGGAGCAGGCGGCCAGGGCGTCCACGCCGTTCGGGCGGTCGCCGTCGCGGTCGATGGCCTCGGCGATGCGGCCGATGGTCGCGCCGCGCTTCTCCTTCAGCGGGTTCATCACCGCGTTGTCGGCGAAGCCGGGGTCCTGCCGTACCGCCTGCGCCTGGTCCTGCAGTTGCCGGTAGGCGGCGGCGATCTGCTCGTCCAGGGCCGCGAGTTCACGGTCGACCTCGGCCCTGGCGCTCTCGGAAACGCTGGTGAGGCTGTTGCCGACGTCGGGACAGTCGATGGTGACCGAGCCCCCTCCGGTCAGCTCCACCTCCTCTCCGTTGGAGGTGGCCGAGGCATAGACGTTCGCCGCCATCAGCCCGCCGCCGCCGAGGATCAGGGCGACCGCGGCGAAGGTCGCCCGCCGCCCGCCCGTCTGGCGTCTGCGTCTGTTCTGTACCAAGGAATGCTCCTACGCGTAGTCGGCGGCCCACGGACATGAAATCCCCCTGCCCCCATACGCGGTGGGACGCGGGAGTGTTCAACCGCCCGACGTATTCATAGCAACATCTCAGGCAGGCACCGCATCCCGCCCCAGCGAAGCGGCCGTGACCTGCCTCTTGCGGCGGGCGCGTTCGTGCAGCAGGCCCATGACGACGGCGGCGGCCACCGCGATCAGGTGCTCGCGGCCGGCCAAGTTGGGCTCGGCGACCGACTCCAGCACCATCGAGCCGCCGGTGAGCGTGAACACGATGGGCGCGCGGCGGACGACCGACAGATACGTGAAGAGTCCGACGACCGCGGCGGACGGGCCGGTGTCCAGCACCCGGCCGATCTCGGGCGGCAGTCCGAGCCCCCCGTGGCCCGGCCCCATCGCCAGCATCACCCGCACGGTCAGGGTGCCGGCCAGGGTGGACGCGTAGGCGATCAGCAGGGTCCGGCGGCGGCCGAGGGCGAGCTCGGCCAGGGCGAAGGCGAGGAAGAGCTGGGTGAGGCCGGCCCACACCGGCAGGTCGAGGGCCGGGACGTAGAGGGAGACCGGGGTGCGCAGCAGGGTCAGCCACAGGGGCAGGTCGCCCTGGACCCCGCCGAGGATGCGCACCGCCGTCGCGCCGGTGGGGTGCTGGGCGATGGCGTGGAAGAAGATGACGCCCGCGCAGGCCACGAACGCCGGCAGCAGCGCGCCCGGTCCGCGTCGGCGCAGCTGCCGCAGCGGATCGACGACGATGCCGTGCCACTCGCCGCGCAGCGTCCGGCCGGCGAACGCGGCCAGGCGCGCCGGCGCCGCGGCGCGGCCCCGGCGCGGCTCGTGCTCCACGCGGTCGCCGTGCGACCGCTCCGCTTCCTGACGCAGGATGCTCACGGTCGACCCCAAACACCGGTCGCACGAGGTTTCGTACGAGTCATGTCCAGGAAGACGAGAAGACGGCCCGGCAGGATCATTCGTCCGGCGGCCAGGCTTCCTGACTGCGGGTCACGCCGCTGTAACTCAAGTGGGCTAATGTCACTTCCGTGGAACGCACTGAC
Organism: Streptomyces sp. NPDC001858; assembly: GCF_053594615.1. NCBI lineage: Bacteria > Bacillati > Actinomycetota > Actinomycetes > Kitasatosporales > Streptomycetaceae > Streptomyces > Streptomyces sp. NPDC001858. The sequence goes on along the minus strand of NZ_JBSFEV010000008.1, from coordinate 289,752 downwards.
CAGCGGAACATGAGCCCGGCCAGGTTACGCGGCACGGCGGGACCGATCGCCTTCGAGCCCGTGCCGGCCCTGCTCGCCGACGGCGTCCTCACCGAAGAACTGGCCCTGGCCGTGCCCGAGGGCACCCGGCTCGCGGTGGCGAACTACGCGATTCCGCCCGGCGGTTCGCTGCCCTGGCACTACCACGAGGGCCGGGTCGTGGCCGTGGTGACGGCCGGCGTGCTGACCCGGACCCTGGCGGACGGCTCCGAGTGCGTGACGCCGGCCGGCGGGTGCATCGTCGAGCCGGTGGGGCCGCAGGGGGTGCACATGGCGGAGAACCGGGAGCCGGAGCCCCTGCACATCTGCGCCCTGTTCTTCCTCGCGCAGGGCAGTGCGCTGTCTACGCGCGCAGAACCCCCCGAGGCGCTCGCGTACGGCTGACCGCGGCCGGAGATCGGCGTTCCGGTCGGCGCCCCGCCTCCTGGGCCGGGAAATCTCGGTGGCGGGGGCCATGTCCTCCTCGGTTACAGTGCCCCGCCGGCATCGCGCCGGCGTCGAGAGGAGACTCAGCGGTGCGTGGTGGGGCGGGGAACGTGGGGAACGTCGGCCGGGGGCTGACTCTGGCGGCGCTGTTGGCCGGGCTGGTCACGGGCTGCGGGGACGGGGACGCGGGCTCGGACACGGCGGCGGGGGCGTCGGCAACGGCGACCGCGAAGACGTCGGCGAAGGTCGCGAAGCGCGGCGGGTCCGTGGGGGCGACCGGCTCGGCCTGCGAGCTTCCGGTGAGCTTCGACATCGCCGAGTCCTGGAAGGCCGAGGCCGTCGACGCCGCGGAGGCGACCGCGGCCACCGGCGAGCTGGCCGAGCTCGCCGATCTGTTCGTGCGCCAGGGCCCGGTCACCATGGCCTGCGAGATCGACGCCAAGCCCGCCGGGAAGATCGGGTTCCTGAGGGTGTGGACCGGCAAGCCCGGCGACGCGGACGCCCGCTCCGTGCTGGAGGCCTTCGTCGCCGCCGAGCAGGAGGCGAGCGGGGCTAAGTACAGCACGGTCGAGATGGGCGGCCTCACCGGCACGGAGGTGGAGTACGTGACCACGAGCAAGGTCATGGAGGAGTCGAAGACGGAGCACGCCGTCGCCGTGACCACGTCCGCCGGTCCCGTCGTCCTGCATCTGGGCGGTCTGGACACCGGCGAGCACAACGCGATGCTCCCGGCCTACGAGCTCGCCAAGAGCACCCTGCGCGCCACCGCCGGCTGACCGGCCCGGGGCCGCCGCGCCGCCTGCCCGGATGCACATGCGGGCAGGTGTGGCGCATTCTTGCTGTGTGGCACACGCGGCGGCGCACGGACGAGGTAGGGCCGATGACTGGGAGCGCCGAGGACGAGCGGAAGCCGTCCGGACCGCCGCCCGCGCTGCTGACCGGGGCCGTGGCCGATGCGCTGCGGGCGGCGGGCGGCATCGCAGGGGGCGTCTACCTGTGCTCGGCCACGGCCGGGCTGCTGCGCCTCGCCGTGCTGGCGGGGCTGCCCGGGAAGCTGTTCCGCCCCTGGTGGCGGCTGAACGCGGACCGGCCCTTCCCGGTGGCCGACGTGCACCGGACGGGCGTCCCGGTGGTGCTGGCCAACGCGACGGAGAGCATGCGCCGCTATCCGCAGTTCGCGGCGGGGCTGCCCTTCCAGTTCGGTTCGCTCTATGTGCCCGTCGTGGCCGACGGCCGGGGGTTCGGTGTGATCACCGTCCTGCGTCCGGCGGCGGGCGACGCGGCGGAGATCCTGGCGGAGCGTGAGCGGCTGACGGCCGTCGCGGACACCCTGGCCGCGGCCCTGCTGCGGCTGGCGGCCGACGGCGGGACCGTCACCTGGGACGACGAGCCGCTGTGCGTCCGGCCGCCGGCCGCCGGACCGGCCCCCGGGCGCGTCGGGCGCCTGTCGTGGGATCCGGCGACCGACGCCGTCACCGTGGACGAGCGGGGCCGGGCACTGCTCGGACTGCGCCCGGGCGACCCCGGCACGCTGGACGCCCTGACCGGGGCCCTCGACCCGACGGACGCCCATCGGCTCCCCGGCCTGCTGCACCGGACGGCCCAGGGGCGGCCTCCGCCGCTGCCGATCCAGCTGCGCACCACCGAGGGCGCGCTGCGGCTGCTGGAACTGTGGGAGCAGACCGACGCGGCGACGGGCCCGCAACCCGGCCGGCCGGCCGACGCGCCCGCGCCGCCCCGCCCGCTCGTCGGCGTGCTCCTGGACCCGGGCCCGGGGTCCCTCGCCGAGGGAGCCTCCGATCTCCTGCCGGTGGGCGTGTTCTGCCTCGACCGGCTGGGGATCGTCGTCTACGCCAATCCTCGGGCCGGGCAGCTGCTGGGCGTGCCCCACGACCGGCTGGTCGGCCGACCGCTGTGGGAGGCCGTGCCGCTGCTGAACCAGCGCACCTACGACGAGTACCTGCGCGCCGCCCTGCTGTCCCCGGAGCCCGCGCACTTCCATGTGCGGCTGCCCGCCGTCGCCGACCGGCCCGCCGTCCCGTCGGCGTACGAGGGCGACTGGCTGCGCATGTCCCTGTATCCCGGCGCGGACCTGGTCACCTGGACGGCGGTCCCGGCGAACCGGGTGCCGGACGACGCGGCCCCCGACCCGGTGGACCCGGAGGACGTCCCGGTGCCGGGCGGCGCCGCCACCGCTCCCCTGTACCGGCCCATCGTGCTGGCCATCGCGCTGACGGAGGCGGTGACCGCCCGGCAGGTGTCGGCGGTGGTCATGCAGGAGCTGCTGCCCGCGTTCGGCGGCCGCATGCTGGCCATCTACCTGCTCCACGAGCGGCATCTGTACCTGGCGTGGGAGTCCGGCTTCCCCGACGGCTTCCTGGCCCCCTTCGAAGGGGTCGGGCTGGACGCCCGGCTGCCCGGCGTGGAGACGCTCACCACGGGACGGCCGCTCTTCTTCGACTCGATGCAGAAGCTGGCCGCCGCCTATCCGGGCATCGAGCTCGACTCGCCGGTGGGCGCCCGCGCCTTCCTGCCGCTGATCGCCTCGGGCCGCCCGGTCGGCTCGTGCATCCTCGGCTTCGACGGTCCGCGCAGCTTCAGCACCGAGGAGCGCACGGTGCTGACCGCGCTCGCCGGACTGATCGCCCACGCGATGGAGAAGGCCCAGCGCTACGACACCGAGGCGGCCCTCGCGCGCGGGCTGCAGCAGGCCCTCCTGCCCCGGCGGCTGTCGCAGCACCCGCGCGTGGAGACCGCCGGCCGCTATCTGCCAGGCACCAAGGGCATGGACGTGGGCGGCGACTGGTACGACGTCGTGGAGGCCGGCGACGGGCTGGCCCTGGTCATCGGGGACGTGCAGGGGCACGGGGTGCAGGCGGCGGCCACCATGGGGCAGCTGCGCAGCGCGGTGCGGGCGTTCGCGCTCGGCGACCGGCCGCCCCAGGAGGTCATGGGCGGCACGAACCACCTCCTCATCGACCTGGACCCGGGCCAGTTCGCCAGCTGCTGCTACGTCCGACTGGATCCGGCCACCGGGGTGGCGCGGGCGGCCCGCGCCGGGCATCTGCCGCCGCTGCTGCGCCATCCCGACGGCCGCACCCAGGTCGTGGAGCTGCCCGGCGGGGTCGTCCTCGGGGTGGACGCGCGCGCCCAGTACCCGGTGACGGAGCTGCGGCTGGAGCCGGGCGCGATCCTCGCCCTGTACACGGACGGGCTCGTCGAGCGGCCCGGCCATGACATCGACGAGGGCATCACCGCCCTGCGCGAGGCGCTGGCCGCCGCCGACACCGCCCCGGGCCGTTCCCTCGGCGACGTCGCGGACCGGCTCACCGCGACGGCCCGGCAGACGGCGGACCGGCCCGACGACATCGCCCTGCTGCTGGCGACGCGGCGCGACGGCAAGGCGGCCGGCCCGGCGCCGGGGCAGGGCGAGGGCGAACGACGCGGCCCGTGACGCTCTGTGATGCCTCTCGCCTCACGCGGCCGGGCAGTGTAGACATGGCACATGGTCCGACTCCTGGGGCGCTCGGATGCCCGGCCGGCCCGTCGTCCCCGGGGCCAGCGGGGCCGGCGCACGCCCGAGTCCGCGCTGGGCAGGCGCAGTCTCGCCGCGCAGGTGTTCGTCCTGCAGGTCGTCATCGTGCTGGTGCTGGTGGTGGCCGCCGTGGTGGCGCTGCTGCTCCAGGTGCGGCACGACACGACCCAGGAGGCCCGTAACCGCTCACTCGCCGTGGCGCAGTCGTTCGCCAACTCGCCGGGCATGGTGGCGGCGCTGGCGAGTCCGGATCCGACGGCGATCCTGCAGCCCCGGGCGGAGGCCGCCCGCGAGGCCTCGGACATGGACTTCATCGTCGTGATGAACACCGACGGCATCCGCTACACCCACCCCAAGACCGACCGCATCGGCAAGAAGTTCGTCGGGAACATCCAGCCCGCGCTGGAGGGCGGCGTCGTGGTCGAGGAGGTGACCGGGACCATCGGCAGGCTGGTCCAGGCCGTCGTGCCGGTGAAGACGCCCGGCGGACGGGTGGTCGGGCTGGTGTCGTCCGGCATCACCACCGAGCATGTCGGCGGCACCGCCGACCGCCAGCTGCCGCTCGTCCTGGGCAGCGCCGCGGTGGCCCTCGCCCTGGCCACCTTGAGCACCGCGCTGGTCAGCCGCCGGCTGCTGCGCCAGACGCACGGACTCGGACCGCGCGAGATGACCCGGATGTACGAGCACCACGACGCGGTGCTGCACGCCGTGCGGGAGGGCGTGATCATCGTCGGCGGCGAGGGCGACCTGCTGCTCGCCAACGACGAGGCGCAGCGGCTGCTCGACCTGCCCCCGGACGCCGAACGCCGGCAGGTCGTCGATCTGGGCCTCGACCAGGACACCGCCGAGCTGCTGGCCTCGGGGCGGATGGTCACCGACGAGGTGCATCTGGTCGGGGACCGGCTGCTCGCGATCAACCAGCGGCCCACCGATCTGACGGGCGGACCGGCCGGCAGCGTCGCCACCCTGCGCGACTCCACCGAGCTGCGCGCCCTGTCGGGCCGGGCGGAGTCGGCGCGCGAGCGCCTCGACCTGCTGTACGCGGCCGGGGTGGGGATCGGGACGAGCCTGGACGTGGCCCGGACCGCCGAGGAGCTGACCGAGCTGGCCGTGCCGAGGTTCGCGGACTTCGCGGCCGTCGACCTGTTCGACGCCGTCCTGGACGGCGAGGAGCCGGAGGCGCGGGGCGCGCTGCGGCGCACGGCGATGAGCGGGATCCGCAAGGGCGCGCCGCTGTATGCGGTGGGCGAGCGGATCCGGTTCGTGGCGTCCGCCCCGCAGGCCCGCAGTCTGCAGTGCGAACGGGCCGTGCTGGAGGCCCGCCTCGCCGAGTCGCCGGGGTGGCGCGCGCAGGACCTGGAGCGGACCGAGCAGGTCATGGAGTTCGGCATCCACTCGCTGATCACGGTGCCCGTGCGGGCCGGGGCGCTGATCCTGGGCGTGGTCAGTTTCTGGCGTTCGGAGCGGCCCGACCCCTTCGACCCGGACGAGGTGGCGCTGGCGGAGGAGCTGGTGGCGCGGGCCGCGATCTCCATCGACAACGCGCGCCGCTTCACCCGCGAGCACGGTATGGCCGTGACGCTGCAGCGGAGTCTGCTGCCCCGCAGCCTGCCCGCGCAGAACGCCCTGGACATCGCCTACCGCTATCTCCCGGCGCAGGCGGGCGTGGGCGGCGACTGGTTCGACGTGCTGCCGCTGTCGGGGGCCCGGGTCGCCCTGGTCGTCGGCGACGTGGTGGGCCACGGGCTGCACGCGGCGGCCACGATGGGACGGCTGCGCACCGCGGTCCACAACTTCTCCGCGCTGGATCTGCCCCCCGAGGAACTCCTGGGGCTGCTGGACGAGTTGGTGGCGCGCATCGACCAGGACGAGGAGGACGACAGCGCGGGCGCGCCGGTGTCCGGGGCGACCTGTCTGTACGCCATCTACGACCCGGTCTCGCGGCGCTGCACGATCGCGCGGGCCGGCCATCCGCCGCCGGCGCTGGTCCATCCCGACGGCCGGGTCGTGTACCCGGACGTGCCCGCCGGGCTGCCGCTCGGGCTGGGCGGGCTGCCGTTCGAGACGGTGGAGCTGGAGCTGGCCGAGGGCAGCTCGCTGGTGCTGTACACCGACGGGCTGGTGGAGGACCGGGAGCGGGACATCGACACCGGCCTGGAGCTGCTGCGCACGGCCCTGGAGCACGGCTCCGACGGCTCGCCCGCGCAGACCTGCCAGGCCGTCCTGGACGCGATGCTGCCGCCGCGCCCGAACGACGACATCGCTCTGATCGTCGCGCGGACCCGGGCGCTGGACGCCGACCGGGTCGCCGAGTGGGAGGTGCGGGTGGATCCGGCCGCGGTCGGCGAGGTGCGGGCGGCGGTGGCCCGGCAGCTGGCGCGCTGGGACCTGGAGGAGCTGTCCTTCACGACGGAACTGATCCTGAGCGAGCTGGTCACCAACGCGATCCGCTACGGCAGCGGGCCGGTGGGCGTCCGGCTGCTGCGCGACCGCACCCTGATCTGCGAGGTCTGCGACGGCAGCAGCACCTCGCCGCATCTGCGGTACGCGGCCATGACCGACGAGGGCGGGCGCGGGCTGTTCCTCGTGGCGCAGCTCACCGACCGCTGGGGCACCCGGTACACCCCGACGGGCAAGGTCATCTGGGCCGAACAGCCGCTGCCGTGAGGCGCGTCGGACCGGCCGTCGCAGGGCCGTCGGGCCGGTCGCGGCAGGGCCGTCGGGCCGGTCGCCGCAGGGCCGTCGGACCGGTCGCCGCACGCCGGATGACTCATCAATGATGTTTATGAGCTCATAGACCGGACCCGCGTACCGGGTAAGGATTGCCTTAGTTTAGGCTTCCCTCGAGTTGATCTGTCGTCGCTCGAAGGGAACCTGATCATGCCCCGCCCCCTGCGGGTAGCCATTGTCGGAGCCGGCCCCGCCGGGATCTACGCCGCCGACGCGCTGCTCAAGTCCGATGTCGCCGCCGAGCCCGGTGTCTCCATCGACCTCTTCGAGCGCATGCCGGCCCCGTTCGGTCTGATCCGCTACGGCGTCGCCCCGGACCACCCCCGCATCAAGGGCATCATCACGGCCCTGCACCAGGTCCTCGACAAGCCGCAGATCCGTCTCTTCGGCAACGTCGACTACCCGACCGACATCAGCCTGGACGATCTGCGCGCCTTCTACGACGCGGTGATCTTCTCGACCGGCGCGACGGCCGACCGCGAGATGGCGATACCCGGCATCGACCTCGACGGCTCCTACGGCGCCGCGGACTTCGTCTCCTGGTACGACGGCCACCCGGACGTGCCGCGCACCTGGCCGCTGCACGCCGAGAAGGTCGCGGTCCTGGGCGTCGGCAACGTCGCGCTCGACGTGGCCCGCGTCCTGGCCAAGACGGGCGACGAGCTGCTCCCGACGGAGATCCCGGCCAACGTCCACGAGGGCCTGAAGGCCAACAAGGCGCTGGAGGTCCACGTCTTCGGCCGCCGTGGCCCGGCGCAGGCGAAGTTCTCGCCGATGGAGCTGCGGGAGCTGGACCACTCCCCCAACATCGAGGTGATCGTCGACCCCGAGGACATCGACTACGACGACGGCTCGATCGCGACGCGGCGCGGCAACAAGCAGGCCGACATGGTCGCCAAGACGCTGGAGAACTGGGCGATCCGCGACATCGGCGACCGCCCCCACAAGCTGTTCCTGCACTTCTTCGAGTCGCCCGCCGAGATCCTCGGCGAGGACGGCAAGGTCGTGGGGCTGCGCACCGAGCGCACCGCGCTGGACGGCACCGGCAACGTCAAGGGCACCGGCGAGTTCAAGGACTGGGACGTCACGGCGATCTACCGCGCCGTCGGCTACCTCTCCGACAAGCTGCCCAAGCTGCCCTGGGACATCGACTCGGGCACGGTCCCGGACGAGGGCGGCCGGGTCATCCAGGAGAGCGGCGAGCACCTCCAGTCCACGTACGTCACGGGCTGGATCCGGCGCGGGCCGGTCGGTCTGATCGGCCACACCAAGGGCGACGCCAACGAGACGGTGTCGAACCTGCTGGCCGACCACGCGAACGGCCGTCTGCACACGCCGGCTTCGCCCGAGCCGGAGGCCGTGGACGCGTTCTTCGCCGAGCGCGAGGTCCGCTTCACCACCTGGGAGGGCTGGTACAAGCTGGACGCCGCCGAGAAGGCGCTGGGCGAGCCGCAGGGCCGCGAGCGCGTGAAGATCGTCGAGCGCGAGGACATGCTGCGCGAGAGCGGCGCGTAACCAGCGCTTTCGGGGGCTCGGAAAGGCCTCGGCCCGCCGGGCCCCCGACTACCTTGCGCCGCTGGGAGTGCCGCGAGGTGCCGTCGTTTAGCTGCGGCGCCGTCGTGGCTGGTCGCGCAGTTCCCCGCGCCCCTTGAGGGGCGCTGCCGACTTCGCCGGGCCTGCTAGCTTCCCGGGGTGTTCTCTCTCCACGAGCCTCCCCTGTTCACCCGGCTGCGCGAGGCGCGCCGGGTGCTCGTCGCCGGTGCGGGCGGCGGCTTCGACGTGTACGCCGGCCTTCCGCTGGCGCTCGCCCTGCGGTCGGCGGGCAAGGAAGTCCACCTGGCCAACCTCTCCTTCGCCGACCTGTACGGCCTGCCCACCGAGTTCTGGCTGCAGCCGGACGTCGCCGCCGTCGGGCCCGGGGTCCCCGCCCACGGCGACTACTTCCCCGAGCGCACCCTGGCCCGCTGGCTCGACCGGCACGACCTGCCCGCCACGGTGTACGCCTTCCCGCGCACCGGCGTGGCGCCGCTGCGGGACGCCTACCGGGCGCTCGTCGACCACCTCGGCGGGGTGGACGCCGTCGTCCTGGTGGACGGCGGCACGGACATCCTGATGCGGGGCGACGAGCACGGTCTGGGCACGCCCGAGGAGGACATGGCGAGCCTGGGGGCGGTGCAGGGCCTCGACGACGTCCCGCAGCGGCTGGTGGCCTGCCTCGGCTTCGGCGTGGACGCGTACCACGGGGTGAACCACTCCCTCGCCCTGGAGAACCTGGCCGCGCTGGACCGCGAGGGCGCCTACCTCGGCGCGTTCTCCCTGCCCCGCGAGAGCACGGAGGGCGCCCTCTACCTCGACGCGGTCGCCGACGCCCAGGCCGCCACTTCCGGCCACCCGAGCATCGTCAACGGCTCGGTCGCGGCCGCCGTCCGCGGCGACTTCGGCGATGTGCGCTTCACCGAGCGGACCCGGGACAGCGAGCTGTTCGTGAACCCGCTGATGGCGGTGTACTTCTGCGTCGACGCCGTGGGGCTGGCCCGCCGCAACCTCTATCTGGACCGGCTGGCGGACACCGTCCTCATGCGTCAGATCAGCACCCGCATCGAGGAGTTCCGGGACGGGCTGCCCGCGCTGCGGCAGCCCCGGGCGTTCCCCCACTGAAAGGGGCGGGCGCCGCTCAGCAGGACACCCTGCGCGGTCAGGCGTTCAATGGTCGGTATGAGTGTTCGACGCGGGACGCCGTACCGCCGCGGGAAGCTCCGGACGGCGGCCCTGGCCCTGGCTCCGCTCCTCGTCGTCCCGGGCGCACTCGCCGCCGCTCCCCCGCCCCAGCCGCCAGCGCAGCTGACCGGGTCCGAGGTGGACGCGGCCGTCGGCAAGCTCGACTCCCTCGTGCGGGCCGGGATGGACCGCACGGGCGTGCCCGGGGTCGCGGTCGGCGTCGTCTACAAGGACGAGGTCGTCTATCTGAAGGGCTTCGGCGTCCGGCACGCCGGGCAGCCCGCACGGATCGATGCGAACACGGTGTTCGAGCTGGCGTCGCTGTCGAAGCCGCTGACGTCGACCGTCATCGCCGGAGCGGTGGGCGACAAGACCATCGGCTGGGACGACCCCGTGGCCGGCCATCTGCCCGGCTTCGCCCTGAAGGACCCCTGGGTCACCCGGCAGGTCACGGTGGCCGACCTGCTCTCCCACCGCAGCGGCCTGCCCGACCACGCGGGCGACCTGCTGGAGGACCTCGGCTACGACCGCACCTACATCCTGAACCACCTCCGCTACGAGCCGCTCACCCCGTTCCGCGCCTCGTACGCCTACACCAACTACGGGCCGACGGCGGCCGGGCAGGCGGTCGCCGAGGCCGCCGGCACGACCTGGGAGAAGCTCGCCGAGGACACCCTCTACAAGCCCGCCGGAATGGACTCCAGCAGCTACCTCTTCGCCGACTACCGGGCCGCGAAGAACCGGGCCGACGTGCATGTCCAGGCCGCCGACGGCGCCTGGCAGGCCCAGTACGTGCGCGACGCCGACGCCCAGTCCCCGGCGGGCGGCGCCAGCTCCTCCGCCCGTGACATGACGCGCTGGCTGCGCCTGCAACTGGCGAACGGCAAGCTCGACGGCGAGCAGATCATCCCGGCCGAGCAGCTCGAACACACCCACGTCCCCGCGATCGTCTCCCAGCCGCCGCCGGCGCCCGCGGGCCGCACCGGTTTCTACGGCCTCGGCTGGAACGTGAGCTACGACGACCTCGGCCGGCTGCGGCTGAGCCACTCGGGCGCCTTCGCGCTCGGCGCGAACACCAACGTGACGATGCTGCCCGGCGAGGAACTGGGCATCGTGGTCCTCACCAACGGCAAGCCCGTCGGCCTCGCCGACTCCATCGCGCAGAACTTCTTCGACACCGCCGAGCACGGGAAGCCCACGACCGACTGGCTGGACCTGATCGGGAAGATCTACGCGCAGGAGGAAGAGGCCCAGCGCTCGCCCACCGACTACTCCGAGCCGCCCGCCGACGCGGCCGCGGCCCGCCCCGACGCCGCCTACACCGGGACGTACGCCAACCGCTACTACGGTCCGCTGACGGTCTCCGCGTCGGGCGGCGAGCTGACCATGCGGCTGGGCCCGAAGCCGACGACGTTCCGGCTGACCCACTACGACGGGGACACCTTCAGCTTCGCGACCGTCGGCGAGAACGCCGTCGGACTGTCCGGCGTCACCTTCCGGGGCGACCGGGACGGCAAGGCGACGCAGGTCACCGTGGAGGCCTTCGACGAGAACGGGCTCGGCGTCTTCACCCGATGACGGAAGGGTACGGAAGGGACCGGGTCAGCCGTCGTCGCGCGGGTGGGTCTCTATCACCCGGCCGTGCACATCGGCCTCGATCCAGGCGCTGCCGTAGTCGTCGGACAGGTAGACGCTCATCGACGGATCGCTGTCGAAAATGGTGGAGGCGGGGCTGATCGACAGATAGCGGGTCGTGGGCTCCGCGATGTTGAGGCTGCTGTCGGCCTTGGCCAGCAGCGCGGGCACGGCGTCCCAGTCGTAGACGCCGAGGTCGACGGGGACCGCTCCCCGCATGATCGTGCCGCCCGCTCCCTCCTTCACCGCCACGTCCCCGCCCCGGTAGGTGTACCGGTCGTAGAGCTTGGGGTGGCCGGGGACCGGGGCGTTCGCCATGGCGTAGTCCCCGTACACGGTGAAACTGGTGACCTTCGTGCTTCCGATGACCGCGGTCAGCTTCGCGACGGCCGTCTTGACGCCCTTCGCGTTGAGCAGGTCGACCTTCGCCGCGGAGACGCCGTCGGAGGATCCCCCGGAAGATCCGGACGATCCCGATGATCCCGCTGTCTGCTTCGCGCTCGGCGAGACCGGGGCGCTCGCCGTCGCCCGGCCGCCGCTGCCGCTCTCACTGCCGCTGCTCTTGTCGTCGGACTTCGTCTGCGAGAGCAGCGACCAGGCCAGGGTGCCCGTCAGCGCGGTGGCGACGACGGCTCCGGTGACGGCCAGGACCCGGGCCCGGCGCGCTCGTGGCGCGGCGCCGGCGTTCGGGGCGGTGGTGAGGTGGGGGTGCGGGGCGGGCGTCACATCGGCGACGGCCGCCGCCGCGGGCGGGGAGAGCGGGTAGGACGTGGGCGTCGACGACTGCGGCTGCGGCTGCGGTTCGCCGTCGATCACGGCCGTGAGCATCCGGTCGACCTCCGCCGCGTCGGGGCGGGCCTGCGGGTCCCGGACGAGCAGTGCCGTCAGGACGCCGGTCAGCGGTCCGGCCAGGCGCGGGGCGGGAACGTCGTCGCTGAGCACGGCGGCCAGCGTGGCGAGCGTGCTCTCGCGGCGCAGCGGATGGTGGCCCTCGACAGCGACGTACAGCAGCATCGCCAGCGACCAGAGGTCGGCGGCGGGACCGCCCTCCTTGCCCCTGACCCGTTCCGGGGCCATGAAGTCGGGCGAGCCGATCACGGCGCCGGTGGCGGTCAGGCTCGCGGACTCCCGGATCGCGGCGATGCCGAAGTCGGTGAGCACGGGCCGCCCGTCGGGGCGCAGCAGGACGTTGGCGGGTTTCACATCCCGGTGCTCGATGCCGACGGCGTGCGCGGCGCGCAGCGCGGACAGCACCTCGCGCCCCAGCCGTGCCGCCTCCAGCGGGGTCATCGGGCCCTGCTGGAGCCGGTCCTGGAGCGAGCCGCCCTCGACCAGCTCCATCACGATCCACGGATACGTGTGCTCGCCGCCGTCGACGATGTGATGGATGGTGACGACGTTGGGGTGGTCGACGCGGGCCAGCGCGCGGGCCTCCCGCAGGACGCGCTCGCGCAGAGTGCGGGCGCCCTCGGGGTCGTATTCGGCCAGGTCCGGGTCCGGGGGCCGCACTTCCTTCACGGCGACATCCCGGTGCAGGGCGAGATCGCGGGCCCGCCACACCAGGCCCATGCCTCCGCCGCCGAGTCGCCGCACCAGTTCGAAGCGGTCGTCGACGACGCGTCTGTGGGGTCCCCCTGTGCTCATGGGAGGGAGCTTAGGGGTACCGACCGACAGTCGGTGTGTCGGCCAGAGGGGGCACACCGCGAATGGTCCGCGGGGCCACGGGCATGCTGTGAACGAGGTCACATCCAATGGCTCGTGCCGCGCCGGGCTACGCCCCGACCCCGGACCGCTCCCTGCTCGCTCCCCGCCCTCCCCTCTGCCCACGAAGGACAAGTGCTTTGGCTCTTATGCACCCTGACGTCCCCTCGGCCCGCCGACCGGGGCGCTGCTGGACGATCCGTGTGGTCGGGCACCGGGACCGCACCGCCTCCGTCACCTGCTCCTCCGCGTGCGCGATGCCGCCGCGCTCGCGGGACCTGCCGGCCCTGCGCCGCTTCGCGGTGGCCCACGCCGCCGCGCACGCCAAGGCGGCGGAGGTGCATCCCGACGCCGCCTGCTGGTGCCGCCGTCAGCGGTGCGCGCTGCACGAGGGCGCCCGGGTGGCCTGCGCGGGCGCGGTCGTCCTCGTGCTGCGGCACGACCCTGCGGTCGGCCAGGTGTGGACGCTCAGCGAAGTCTGCTCGGCGTGCGCCGCGTCGCTGCCGCACGCGCGCGTGCTGGCCCGGGGGGCTCCGCCGCGCCCCCGGGTCGCGGACGCGGCCCGGGACCCGCAGCCGAGGCCCCCGGCCGCGCGCCCCCCACGCCTGATCCCCGGCGGCTTCAGCGCACCCGCCCCACAACCACAAAACGGCGCAGCCTGACGGCCGCCGGAGGCCTAAGCGGGTCGCGCGAAGTCGGCTGCGGTTCGGCAGCGCCCTGAAGGGGCG